>DATGSR010000038.1:0-14736 GCA_035302405.1 Beutenbergiaceae bacterium | reverse complement strand
CGCCGGGAGGCGAAGATCGCTTCCTCAAGCGCGCGGTAGCGCTCGTTGGCACTCATCCACTCGCCGGTGAGATCCTCGGTGCGCAAGGTGGGCAGCACGCCGATCATCACGATGCTGGCCCCGTGCAGTTGCGCCTTCTGGTCCGCCTCGTTCATCGAGTTGCGCAGTTGTTCCTCCAACTGCAGCACCGCTTCGCCCGGTAATGGTTGCGGCGGGACGTTCAGTTCGATGTTGTAACGTGCCAGTTCCGTCTGATACGCCGGATCGGCGATCGCATGGAGCACCTCGGCGTTGGCCATCGCGGGTCGCCAGCCGGAATCGACCAGATTCAACTCGATCTCCAGGCCGGTCAACTGCACGTCGGTGGTGAAGGCGTCCTGGGTGAGCATCTGGGCGAACACATCCAGGCACCGGCGCACCTTCTCCCGGTATCGCTGGCGTTGCTCGCGGCTAAAGGTGGATGTGGAGATCTCGTCGCCCATGACCGGCTCCTTCCTGCGGCCGGCTCCGTGAGTCGCCGGACTGTCTCGGCCACAGCCAATCAGGCCGGGCGGTTGCTGTCATCTGCTCATCGCGGTTCACGGTGCCGAACTGATCACAGGCACGGCACCTAAGGCGGTGACAGCATGCGCAGACGACGGCGACGCCCAATGCGCGGGACGACCGCGTCGCCTGATGCGCGGGACGACGGCGACGCCCAATGCACGGGACGACGGCGACCCCGATGCGCGGGACGACGGCGACGCCCAATGCACGGGACGACGGCGACGCCCGATGCGCGAGGCCGGCGCGCGGCTCGGATCCCTGCATGGTTACCCTGAGTGCCCGAGTACGCACACGCGCCGACTCTTGCCTCGAGGAGGAAGCATGGCCGTCGTCGTTCATCGTCACCACCCCGCAGGCGTGGCGGACGTGGTGCCGCTGGTGTTGTTGCCCGCCTTCCCGTTCGACTCCCGCATGTGGCAGGAGGTCGTCGCGGCCCTGCCCGGTATTCCGACGCTCACGGTGGACCTACCGGGGTTCGGCGCCGCGCACGAATGGGCCGAGCCCGAAGGAACCACGCTGGAATCCTATGCCGATGCGTTGGCGGACGCGCTCGACGGTGCCGAGGTGCGGAAGGCGGTGGTCGCGGGTGTGTCGATGGGCGGCTACGTGCTGCCGGCACTTGCGGAGCGATACCCCGGCCTGCTTGCCGGGGTGGGCCTCCTGGACACCAAGGCCAGTGCCGACACCTCCGAGGCGACCGCGAATCGGCTGGCCATAGCGCGCAGGGCACTGGGGGAGGAGGGGGCCGGTGCCGTGATCGGCATGCTCAGCAACATGCTGAGCCCGACGACGGCGCGCCAGCGCCCGGAGGTCGTGCAGCGGGTGCGGGAATGGCTGGAGCAAGCCCCGCCCGCAGCCATCGCCGCAGCGCAACGAGCGATGGCCCAGCGTCCGGACCGGCTCGCCGTTCTGGACGGGCTGGACGTGCCCGCGCTGGTGCTCTACGGCGCCGATGACGCCATCACCGGACAGGACGACCACGAGGCCATGGGGTCAACCCTGGGCACCGAACCGGTGCGGGTGCCCGAGGCGGGGCACCTAGCGGCCGTGGAGCAGCCGAGGCAGGTGGCCTCGGCCCTGACGCGCCTGCATGAGGCTGCCCTTGCGCGGTTGGATGACCGAGTCGATGGCTAACCGAGCATGCTTCCCCGAGCATGGAAGCCTGGCTCCCGAGCACTCCCCGAGCACTCCCCGAGCACTCCCCGAGCACCGGAGCCGTCAGCGTCCCGTGCGCCAGCCCGGCAGTAACCGTTCGAGCGCCTCGGTCAGATCCAGCGACTCGCCGTCCTTTCCGCCGGCGCCGAGCACCAACGGCGGTCGGGAGGGTTCGGGATGTACGCCCCGGATCCGGTCGAGCACGCTAAGTGGTGCGCTGAGAACGTAGAAGTCTCCCTCCGTGCTCAACCCGGAACTGGCGTCGGTGCGCAGATACCAGCCGCGCAGCGGGGTGCGGGCGGACCCGCGGCCGCCGTAGCCCCGGACGCGCAGTGCCGTCGAGGGCAGGTCTGCGCGCCGGGCGGCCTCGATGAATTCGGCTATAAGTTCTTCAGCACGCCGATGCTCGGCATCGCGCCGGGCCTGTAACCGTTCTTGGTGGATACGGGCCGCCTCCGTGCGCTGCGCAGCCCAGTCGTTACCGGCGCGGGATGGATCGGCGTCGTGGGAACGGTGAGGTCGGCGGTGGTCGGACACATCACGTAGTCTGCACGACTGTGAACCGAACTGGAGACGAGCCTGCCCGGGTGAGCATCCGTGCTGCCGGCCCGTGGGACGCCGAAGCCCTTGCAGAGTTACACGCCACTACTTGGCGGCAGGCATACGCCGATCTCTTGCCCGCCGATGTGGTGGATTCCGAAGTTGTGAAGATGCCCGTGCAGTGGCAACGACGCCTCACGGATCCAGGCAGTGCGTCCTTCTGGGTCGCGGAGGAGCCGGGCGGGCTCGTCGGCTTCTCCTGGGCAGAGGCGGTGGGCCCGGGCTCGGCCCGGTCACTGAGTCTCGTGGGGCTGTATGTCCTCGACAGCCACCACGGCACCGGTGTGGCCGACCAACTGCTCGTCTGCGCCGTGGGTGAGGCACCCTGCGAACTATGGGTAGCCGAAGGGAACGAGCGCGCGGCCGCTTTCTACCAGCGCCACGGGTTCGAGTTCGACGGCGTCGCGCGCCAGGTGCCGGAGTGGGGCGATATCACCATCCAGCGCATGATCCGTTGAAACTGCGCCCAGGTTGCGGCCCCTCCCACGCACGTTGAGACTGCACTCCGCTGGTTGCGGTTGTACCCCTGCACGTTGCGGCCGCTCCGACGCATATTGAAGCCGCGCCACTGCGCCCGTTGCGGCGCCGTCATGCCTTCTTCGGGTCTGCGCCTTCCGGATCGGCGCCAACTTCTGCGGCGTCGGCGTCCTTCTCGGCGTCATCGGTCACAGCATCGTTAGCGCCGTGCTCTTCGGACTTGCCCTCTCCCGGGGTGCCCTCGCCGGGGTCAGCCTTCCGGGCGTCGTCACCTTGCACCGGCTGCAGCACCTGCGTCTCATCGGCGTCGACCGCGTCGATCACCTCGGTTGGCCGCTCGGTTTCCTCCGCACCAGCGGCTTGCGCAGTATCCTTCGCAGCCGCGTCTTGTCCAGCAGCCTCCTCGGCGGCCAGTTCCTCGGCGGCCGGGTCCTCAGCGCCCGCTCCGGTCATAGCAGCGGGGGCGGCCGGGTCTACCTCGTCGGAGCCGATCGAGTCCTCCTCGGCCGCACCCGGCGCGCCCACACCAGCGCTCGAGGCTTGTGTTGCGGACGGCGCGTCGCCCTCAGTATTGGTGTGTGCCAGTTCGGCTGCTTGGGTGTACTGCCCGGTGCCGAGCAGGCCGCGTAGTTCGTCCAGGTAACCGGTGATGGCCTCGCGCTGGGCGTTGAGTTCGTCGAGATGCCGTTGCGCGGTGCGGCGCTCACGGTCCACCTCCGCGCGGGTGTCGGACCGCAACCGGTCGGCGTTGTCCCGCGCCTCCGAGGTGATCCGGTCAGCGGTCTCGCGGGCCGCGGCCACGATCTGGCGGGCCTGGTCCTCTGCCTGGGTGCGCACTTCCTCGGCCTTGGCGAGGGCATCGGCCACCCGTTCCTCGGCGTCCTGGGCGTGCTGCTGAGCCTGGGCGATCATCCGCTCGGTCTCCGCCTTTGCCTGGGCGTGGGTCGCGGCGTCGGCATCCTCGGCCTCCTGGCGGCGTTGGGCGATCTCCAGGTCCGCCTCCTCGCGCAACTGGGCCACCGACTGGCGGGTGGCCTCGGCCTCGCTGTTCGCTGCACGCAGGATCTCGCTGGCTTCCTGTTGGGCCGCCGAGCGGACGGCGTCGGCCTCCTTGATCGCGTCCTCCCGCAGCGATTCCGCCTCAGCGCGGGCCCGGGACCGCAGTTCCTCGGCTTCGGTCTCGCTGGCCGCCTTGAGTTCACGGGCGGCGCGCTCGCTATTCACGCGGGCCTTGGTGACCTCATTCTCGGTAGTGGCGCGCAGGGTGCCCAGTTCCCGGTCCAGGCTGGCGCGCTTCTCGCTCAGTTCGGCATTGGTCTCGCTGGTGATGCGGGCGGCTTCCCGCTCGGCGGAGGAGACCAGTTCCTCGGCACGGCGCTCGGCTGCGGCGATGGTGCCCTCGGCTTGGGACTGGGCCGCCTCACGCTCCGCCGTGGCGTCCCGGCGAGCCCCCGCGAGTAGGTCCGCGGCCTCGTTCTCCGCCTGCTCGGTCAGCTGAGCGGCGTTGCTCTGGGCTCGCGCCACGATTTCCTTGGCTTGGGCGTCTGACTGGGTGAGCAGGTCGGCGGACTGTTCCTCCGCCGAACGGAACAACTGCTCGATCCGCGAACCCAAGCCGGAGTAGGACGGCTTCTCCGCCTCGCGAAGTTGCGCCTTTGCCTCGGACAGTTCCCCCGAAATCTGCATGTTCGCCGAGTCCAGCGCCTCGACCTGCTCGCGCACTTCTTCAAGTTGGCGCTGCAGGGCGTGGATGTGATGGTCGACCTGAGCGCGGTCGTAACCGCGCATGACGACGGGGAAGTTCGGCTTGGCCTCGGCCACGTGCGACTCCTTGTTTCCTGGGGCGGGATTGCGGGGGCGCGCGCTTCATTCGCGCGATGAGCCGTGCCCAGCGTAGTCCGTTCCCACCCACGCGCCCAGTGGCATAGTGGTTCGTCCCCGAAGGTGAGATCCGGGCCGAATAAGGATGCCGCGTGGTCGGGCGGATATGGTCCGTGGAAATTGGGGGATGTGGTTCGTGGCACAGGAATGTGCTAGATCACGGTTTGGTCACGTATTCTGAGATGTCGCCGGAGTGGGTCCGGCGGTCACACACCTTTCTGGAGGAGCCCGCGCCAGTGCTTCGACGCATCATTGCGATCACGGTCATCGTGGTCGGCTTAGCCGTCATCACGGCCGCGATCGGCTCGGCGACCTTCTGGCGCCCCGACGAACGGGTCACAGCCACCCTGCCCGAGGGACCCGAGGCGCCTGCTGTCATCACGGCCCCCGGCGTCCTCAACATGGTCAATGACACCGTGCAGGTACGGGCGGTTGGTGCGACCCCGGAGACTCCCGTCCTCGTGGCGATGGGTCGTGAAGCGGATGTGCGTGCCTGGCTCGACGATGCTCCGCACGCGGAGATCACTGGCTTGACGACGTGGGAGCAACTCGACGTCCGGCAGGTTGAGGCGCCGCAGGCTTCCGCCGAGAGCGACGACGACGCCGAGGGCGGGGACGAAGGTGCCGAGGACGAAAGCGCTCCCGACACCGAGGAGGGGACCGACGGCGGAACTTCCGACGACGAGGCGACTGACGGCGATGCGACCGACGGCGAGGCGACCGAAGACGCGGAGAGCGATTCGGGTGATGCCGCCGGCGAGGGGGAGTCCGCGGACGGTCCCCAGGAAGCGATCCTTCCCGATCCTGCTGGTTCGGACCTGTGGCTGGAGGAAGTCACCGGCACCGGTGAGGTTACCTACGAGTGGACGGCCGTGCCCGGACGTTGGGTGATGCTGGCGGCCACCGACGGGTCCGAACCGGCGCCGCAGGTGGAACTGACCTGGGACCGTGAGGTGCCCACGCCGCTGCTGATCCCGGGGACGATCATCGGCGTGGTGCTCGCCCTGGGCGGTGCGGTCGCCTTGGTGATTTTCCTGCTGGCCGACAAGGAGGCCGCTCGCGCCCGCCAGGCCCGGCTGGAGGAAGAAAAGGCAGCGGCCCTGGTACCGCCGCGCCAGCCCGGGCGCCACCGGGAGGACGTCCCGGAAGAAGAACTCACCTACGCCCAACGGCTGGGCTGGCCCAGCGCGGACGCCGCAGACGCGACCGAGGTCATCGACCCGGTTGCCAGTGCGTCCACGGCTGCGTCGTCCAGTCCCCCCACGGCCGCTTCGCCCACGACCGCGTCTTCCAGTGCGCCCACGGTTGCGTCTGGAGATGCCCTCGCCGACGCCGATACCGGCGAACTGCCCAGCGGTCTAGTGAAACCCGATGGAACACCTCTCACCCGTCGGGAGTTGCGGGAACAGGAAAGAGCCCGCGAGGAGGCGGAGCGAGCCGCAGCGCGCCGGCGCTGGTGGCCCTTCGGCGGCGGGGCGGGCAGCGGCGGCCGGACGGGCAGCGGGGACGCCCCAGCGACGTCTGGCGATGCAGAGGACGTCAGGTCCGGTAGCGCGCAGGACGGACCTACAGGGAACGCAGGTGCATCCGGCGCGAATGACCGCCCGGGTGTCAACGCAGGTGCGGATGCGGATTCGGGCGCGGGTGCTACTGGCGTGGATGCAGATGCGGGCGTGGGTGCTGCCCCCGGCGGCGCGGGCGCAGAGTTGTCCGACTGGGTCGCATCCGGCCGAGCAAGTGCGGCCCCCGGGCCTACCGGCGCCTACTTCGCATCAGGCCCGACGGCGAGCGCGGACGATGTGCAGCGCGATGGGTCCGCCCGCGGGGCCGACGCAGCGTCCGCCCGCCGGGCCGATGCAGCCTCCGCGCGCGGGGCTGACGTGGGGGCCGCGCGCATGGCCGACATGGGGTTCTCCGATGCGGACACGACCGACGCGGACAAGGCCGGCCCGGACCCGGTCGCGCGCGGCGCAGAAGCCTCGTCCGCGGAGCCGAGTGCGGAGACTGAACGCTCAGGGAAGGCGCGTCCGTGGTGGCGCCGGCTGGGACGCGGGAAGGTCACCGCGGAGCCGGACCCCGGTCCGAACGAAGAACCCGAACCTGAGCCGCAGGCGGATCAAGAGCCCGATCCGCACACTTCCGGTGCTCGTTGGCGCAAGACCTGGGGCATCCAGCAGGAAGGTCAGTCGCTGCGCTCTGCGACCGGGATCGCCGAGACACAGGAGATCGCCCCGTTGCAGGAACTCACCACCCAAACACCAGGCAGGCCGCAGGCACTCGGCGGGCCGCAGGGATCGGAAGGAGGACAGCAGAACTGATGCCTCGCCGTCGTCCGCTCGTCGCCGTCCTTGCCGCCGGGCTTACCGCCACACTGATCGCCTGCACGCCGGACATCCCGGCGGTGACGCCAGATCCCGAACCGTCGGCGGACCAGCCGGTGCTGGACGGGCCCCGGTTGGAGCGGGTGCTGACCGACATCGAGGAGCACATCGACCGCGCCGATGAAGAGAGCGATCCCGAACTTCTCGAGGCGCGCATGGAGGACCCTGCGTTGGCGGTGCGTTCAGCCGAGTATCGGTTGCGAAGCGCCACGGCCGACACCGATGAGGAAACCTCCCTCCAACCTCTGACCACGCGGGAGGAGGTCGCGATCGTTTCGGCCTCCGCCGAGTGGCCGCGCACGGTTTTCGTCGTCACCCAGATTCCGGACGATGCGAATACACCGTTGCTGATCGGGTTGCGACAGGATGACCCCCGTTCGCCGTACCGGATGGTCTCCTGGGTGCGGCTCCTGCCGGGCGTGACCATGCCGGCGACCGAGATCGCCGAGACCGGCAGCACCCCGGTGGACCCGGAGGACGACGGTTTCCTCACCAGCCCCGCCGAGGCGCTGGAGAACTACGCAGACCTGCTCACCGAGGGGGAGGACAGCGAGTTCACCGATCAGTTCGCCGAAGAACCGTTCCGCGAACTGGTGCAGCAAGAAGCGGACAACCTAGCCAGCAACGTTGAGGCAGCGGGTCAGTTCGACCATGAGACAACGGTGCAAGAGGACCACACCTTTGCGATCGGCACCGCCGACGGGGGCGTGATCACGATCGGGGCGATGCGCACCGAGCAGACATTCACGAAGACCGAGGACGGTGGGGAGATCGAGGTGGGCGGCCAGTTGGCTGCGCTATCGGACTCCGGCGGTGAGGTGAACGAGAGCCTGCAGGGCACATACCATGTGATGGTGGCGCTTTACGTGCCGGCGGAGCAGGAGGACGCGCAGATCACCGTGCTCGGTGTGGAGCGAGTCCTGGGTTCTGTTTCCGAGGAGTGAGCCTGTGAACCAGCGAGGTACTTTGCGATGAGTCAACCCTCCCTCAACCTGCGTGGCGCAGTCGACCTGTCCAGCCTCGCGGCACCACCGCCCTCTGAGGGGGACCAGAGCGTGCCGGCGAACGCCGCGGTGGTGGATGTGACGCTGCAGACGTTCCAGGAGATCGTCGAGCGGTCGCTACAGGTGCCGGTCATCATCGATCTTCGTGCGCCCCGATCATCGTCGTCGACTGAACTCAGCAAGAACCTGCAGACCCTCGCCGGGGAGTACGGTGGCCGGTTCCTCCTGGGTCGGGTGGATATCGAGGCGCACCCGCAGATCGCGCAGGCGTTCCAGGTTCAGGCTGCTCCGACGGTCGTGGCGGTGATCAAGGGGCAGCCCCTGCCCCTGTTCCAGGGTGCGCAACCGGTGGAACAGATCCGAGCGGTCATCGACGAAGTGCTGAAGGTTGCTGCGGAGAACGGTGTCACAGGCAGGGTAGAGGGGGTGTCGGAGACCGAAGGCGAGGGCGAACAGGACCAAGAGCCGGAGGAGGAGCCGCTTCCACCCCACATCCAGGCCGCCTATGACGCGATCGAGAACGACGACCTCGACGGTGCTGCGGCAGCATTCGAGGAGGCGCTGAAGGAGAACCCTGCCGACGCCGAAGCCAAGGCGGGGCTGGCGCAAGTGGAGTTGGGCCGCCGGCTGTCCGATGTGGATATCCAGGAAGTGCTGACCACGGCGGCACAGGCCGCCGCCAACGACGTCGATGCGCACCTCGCGGCTGCCGACGTTGAAGCAGCGAGCGGGCAGTTTGAGTCCGCGTTCAACCGCCTGATCTCGGTGGTGAAGGTAACTGCCGGAGATGACCGGGAGCGGGCCCGCAAGCGTCTGCTGGACTTGTTCCTGATGCTGCCGGAAAACTCCCCGGAGTTACTCAAGGCACGACGGGACCTGGCGGTGGCGCTGTACTAGCGCCACCACGCGACACCGACAGGCTCCATCGGCCGCACGCGCACATCTTGCACTAAGACGCTGCGTCTCACCGTGGCCTCAGAACCGTGCCCTCGGAACAGTGGTCTCAGAACCGTGTCCTCCGAACAGTCGCCTCAGAACCGTGGCCTCAGAACGGGGGCGGGTCTGTTGTGCTGGGAAACGTGGCGGCTGCGGAAGGTCCGGCCGTGTCGAACGTTGCTTCAACTACCCTGCGGCCAAGTGCTTGCGGGTCTGATGCTCGTTGTTGCTGCGACCGGTTCGATTGGTAGGGGCGGCCCAGTTTCGGCGCGCACTCTCGCTCGGATGCTTTGCGTCCTTCGGTTGCTTCATGCTCCTCGATGGAGCGCTTGATCGATTCCCGGATCTGGTCGAGTACCGAAACCCGCGGTGAAGACGCACGACCTCGAAGGCTCGGCCGAGAGTTGGATGAGAGCCATTGCTCCTCGGGGGCCAGGCCGGGTCCGATCGGTGCCGGTTTCTCGTGCAAGCCGTGATCGTCGGCGTGGTTCGCGCGCATCGCGCGGAGTGCGGCATGCAGTGCCGGGAGGTGGTAGGTGGGATCGACCACCTCCGCCGGGCGGGTATAGCGGTATCCGAGCGGTGAGATCCAGTGCGTATCACCGGTGGCTGCCTCCCGCGTGACGGTCCAAACGCCGGCGGTCTTCAATTGATGGTGCCGGGCGCATAAGAGATGGAGGTTGCCCTGGTGGGTTTGCATCCAGGCCGGTTTCGCGGGATCGAAGGGCACGATGTGGTCGATCTGGCAGCGCCGGGCCGGTTGCTGGCACGTGGGAAAGCGGCACGTGCCGTCCCGGGCGAGGATGAAGTCCCGCAGCCGGGTTCCGGGCTGGTAGCCGTCGGTGGACAAGACGCCCTGACTGGCGAGAGCGGCAACCGGGTCGTCGGCGAATGCGCCCGGGAACTGGTCCTGGCCGCCGCGGGCCGGTGATATCAACGTGCCATTGGCGGAGCATGTGGGCATCGGCCGCACGTGCGTGCCAGCAGCCCAGTTCGGGCGCGGCGGACGTGGATTGCGGTCGTCGCTGGGGGTGGCTGCGTCTTCGGCGTTGCGGTGGGGTCCGTCCGATGAGCCCGCGGTCGCTTGCTTGGCGTCCTTAGCGGGTGCGGCCGACGGGTGCGCGGTCGACTCCTCGGTCCGGTGGTCGGCTGCGCCACTGTTTCGCGGGGACTCGGTCGCAGCCTCACCGGCGTTTGCCAGGTGGCGGACGATGTCAGCGGCCAAGGGCCCGTAGCCGGCGAGATAGCCAGGAGCGTCGTCTTCCCCGTCGAGAGTGGATTGGGCGACGCTGAACACCAAGTGCGGGCGCTTGCGGTGCTGGGTGGGGACCGGCTCCCCGTTGGGCGTGCGCCCGGAGTCGAGGATGGCGTTAAGGATCTTGACGAACGCATCGACACGTCGAGCCCCGACGTTGCGCTCGTCCTCCGGCCCCTCCTTCACGGCCAGCGCATCCAGGACGGACATTGCCTTCGCGGCGTCCGTGGCCGAAAGAAAGAACGTCAGGTAAGCCATGCCGTCGTCGGCGCTGGACATCCTCACGTGCCGGTCCGGCAAAGTGCGTTCGTGGCGCTTCTGGGCCAGATCGCCGTCGACCGCCAGCACCGCCGCGCGAAGCCGGTTCTTCACCTGGCGATAGGTGAGCCGGGATGCCTCCGGAAGGATCGCGCGGTGCACCGCCCGGGCCTCGAGGACGGGCAGGGTCCGGGTGGTGTCGATGAACGTGTCTGCCTTGCGCTGATCGATGTCCCCGCCCAAGAGGGCGAAATGGACTTCCAGATAGTCGTCAAGCGCTGCCGCCCGGTCGAGCACCCGGTCGGCAGCCCCGGTGGGGATCGCCAAGCGGGTCGCAAGTTCTTCTCCCAGCGCCGATCCGGGGCGAACGTCTTGGAGGCGCTGTAAAATCTCGGCTTCCACGCCGTCGATATTCGCCCGCAATTGCTGGCAGGCGGCGACCATGTCCACCAGCACCCCGGGCTCTTCGGTGCCGCTATGGACGTAGTGCTTCAAGCGCTTGAGCGTTTTCCACGTGGCCACCGGCTCGGTCAACTCCCGGCGAACCCGGTCTCGGGCCGCGCAGACGTCCTCGCCCGGCCGCATTGCCGGGTCCGGAGACGAAGGGGTCGTTGCCATAGTGGCACGCTATCGCCGACCACTGACATTCCTTCGAACGAAGGTTCGAGCGCTGCCGCCGGTCGTTGAGGCATGGCCGGCGGAAGGGTTGCCCCGCTGTCAGGGGGCTTCGCTTCACGAGCGGTTACCTCGAGCGTTGGGGCGGCGCTTCACGAGCGGTTACCTAGAGCGTTAGGGGCGGCGCTTCAAGAGCGGATCAGCGCAGGGTCAGCCCCGGGCAGGCTCCTGCGCGGGTACGAGATAGACCGCCCCGAGCGGAGGCACGCGCAGAGTCACCGAATAGGGATGGCCCCGCCAGGGCACGCGCTCGGCTTGCACCCGACCGAGATTGCCGACGCCGGATCCTCCGTACTCGGACGCGTCCGAATTGAAGATCTCATCCCACGCGCCTCCGCGCGGCAAGCCGACCCGGTACTCCTCGTGCGGGATACCGGCGAAGTTCACGATGATCGCCATCACGTCGGAGCCAGCGGCCGTGCTACCCGCGTCGGCACTCATCGCGCCGCCACTCGCAGCGTCGCCACCGCTCGAGCCGGCCGGCTCGGCTTCGGTGACCTGGCCCGGCTGAGGGGCTTCGTCGTCGGCACGCCCATTGCTGCCACTGTCATTTCCCGCCTTGCGGAGGTAGGCGATGACGTTGTGATCGCCGTCATTGGCCTCGAGCCATTCAAAACCCGCGTGGGAGAAGTCCTCGGCCCAGAGCGCCCGGTGCTCCCGATACACCTCGTTCAACCGGCGCAGCGCCAACCGCACCCCGGTGTGTTCGGGACTGTCCCCCTGCGCCCAGTCCAACCCGTTGGCCTCCGACCACTCACTTTCCTGCGCGAACTCCTGGCCCATGAAGAGCAGTTTTTTGCCCGGATGGGACCACTGGTACGCCAACAACGCCCGAACGCCGGCGAGTTGCTGCCACCGGTCACCGGGCATCTTGCGCAGCAGCGAGCCTTTGCCGTGCACCACCTCGTCGTGGCTCAACGGCAGCACATACTTCTCGGAGAAGGCGTACACCAGGGAGAACGTCAACTCCCCATGGTGGTAGCGCCGGTTGATCGGCTCCTGGGAGAGGTATTGCAACGTGTCGTTCATCCAGCCCATGTTCCACTTCAGCCCGAATCCCAGGCCCCCGGCGTCGGTCGGGGAGGTGACCCCGGGCCACGCTGTGGACTCCTCGGCGACCATCACGATCCCCGGCGCGGTGCGGTACGCCGTCGCGTTGGCTTCCTGCAGGAACTGGATCGCCTCTAGGTTCTCCCGCCCGCCGCGTACGTTCGGGCGCCACTGGCCGGGTTTGCGGGAGTAGTCCAGGTACAACATGGAGGCCACCGCATCCACCCGGAGACCGTCGATGTGGAACTCCTGCAACCAATACAACGCGTTGGCCACCAGGAAATTGCGCACCTCGTTCCGGCCGAAGTTGAACACGTAGGTACCCCAGTCCAACTGCTCGCCGCGCAATGGGTCGGGATCCTCATACAGCGGTGTGCCGTCGAAACGGGCCAGCGCGAAATCGTCCTTGGGAAAGTGCGCCGGCACCCAGTCCACCAGCACCCCGATGCCCGCCTGGTGCAGCGCATCCACCAGGTGGCGGAACTCATCGGGGCTGCCGAACCGGGAGGAGGGCGCGTAGTACGACGTCACCTGGTATCCCCAGGAACCGCCGAAGGGATGCTCGGCCACCGGCATGAGTTCCACGTGGGTGAAGCCCATCCAGGTGACGTACTCCACCAACTGCTCGGCCAACTCCCGATACCCCAGCCCGGGCCGCCAGGACCCCAGGTGCACCTCGTAGATGCTCATCGGTCCGGTGTGCGGGTCGCGCCGGGCGCGCTGGTCCATCCACGCCGCGTCCTGCCAGGTGTACTGGGAGTCGGTGACGACGGAGGCGGTCGCCGGGGGGTGTTCGGTGGCGCGGGCCATCGGGTCGGCCTTGGTGCGCCACGACCCGTCAGGTCCGCGGATCTCGAACTTGTACGTGGTGTTCACCCCCACGCCGGGTACGAACAACTCCCACACCCCGGTGGAGCCCAGCACCCGCATCGCGTGGCCGACCCCGTCCCAGGAGTTGAAGTCGCCCACCACCCGCACCGCCTGTGCGTTGGGCGCCCAGACCGCGAAGGACGTGCCCCGCACCTCGCCCAACTCGGAAGGGAAGGAACGCACATGCGCGCCGAGCACCTCCCACAGCCGCTCATGGCGGCCCTCGCCGATCAGATGCAGATCCATCTCACCCAAGCCGGGCCAGAACCGGTAGGGATCATCGACGACGGAAGTCGCGCCGTCGTAGGTCACCTCCAGCCGGTAATCGGGCACCTCGGCAGCCGGCAGCGTGGCCACCCAGATCCCATCCTGTTCGTGGCGGGCCTCGACGGTGCGCTCGGCAGTGCGGACCTGCACCCGCTGGGCGAGCCGCCGCAGCGTGCGAATCGTCACCATGCCGGCGGCGACATGGGCGCCCAGCACGTCATGGGGGGAGTGGTGCTCACCGCGGGCCACGCGGGCGAGGGTCTCCGGGTCCGCCGGGATCGGCCCGGCAGTGGCCGGGTCCACGGCGGGCGGTCGATCCGGGTTCTGGCCGCGAGGGTCGGGCATCGCGGGGTCTGGGTCGGTCACGGTGTGCTCCTCGATGAGGGACCTGATGGCAGAGACCGGGATGTGCACCCAGTCGGGACGGTTGCGGGCCTCGTAACTGGCTTCGTAGAAGGCCTTATCGAGTTCGAGCAGACGCAACAGCGCTGTGTGGGCGCTCGCATCGGTGCCGCTTGCTTCGGCGTACCCGTCCAGGAACGCCGTGCGCGCGCGCCTGCCCCAGGAATGGGGTTCCGGCTTGAGGGAGCCGACGGCGTAATCGAACGAACGCAGCATGCCGGCCACATCACGCAGAGCAAAGGTGGGCAAGATCCGCTCGGTGATCGGACGCAGCGGTTCACCCTCGAAATCCAGGACCACCCAGCCCCGGTCGGAGGTGTGCAGCAACTGGCCCAGGTGATAGTCGCCGTGGACGCGCTGCACCGGAGGCCACGGGGACACCGCCAATGCCTCGGCGATGGCCTGCTCCACACCGCTGCGGTAGCCGGCGAGTTCGGGTACGTCGGCCGCTGCGGTGGCGAACCGGGCGCGCACGTCGGCCACCAGGTGCTCGCGCACGCTCTCCGGGGCGTTTTGATCAGCGCCCGCGTCACCCAACGGGAGGGCCTCCCGCAGTTGGCGGTGCAGCAGGGCGGTGGTACGGCCCAGGGCGCGGGCATCGTCGGCGAAGTCGGCCCCCCGGCTGGCTGAGTCCAGCGCCCGTTCCCATCCGTCCTGCGCGCCGGCGAGAAACTCGTTGGCGAACGCCAGGTGGCCGCCGGCCCCGGGGAGCCAGGAGGCCCACAGCGCACCGACGGGTTGGGGGATCAGCGTGCTGCCGGCGCCGGCCAGGGCGGTCTGAACCTGCACGTCGGGGTTCGCTCCTGGCCGTAGCACCCGGAAGACCTTGATGATCACCTGCTCGGCGCCGTGCGGCCCGTCGGCGGAGTCCTCGCTCGGGGCGTTAACGATGATCGAGGTGTTCGACTGCTCCCCGCGCAACACCCGGCTGGTGTGCACCCGCAGCGGACGGGCGCCTGCGGCCGGTTCGGCCCGCACC
>DATGSR010000037.1:0-8413 GCA_035302405.1 Beutenbergiaceae bacterium | reverse complement strand
CCCACCACGGCGCCGGCCAGTGCCGTGATATCGATGACCGCCCAGACCAGGATGCCCACCACCGCAGCGGCGAGCGTGACCTTCACCATGACGGACAAGTTGTTCATCGTCCGCGTGAGTACCCGCACCGGCCGGCCGCTGCCAGCGAGGTGCTGGGCGTCTGCGCTGCCGGGAGTGCCCGAGCGGCGCAGCAGCTCAACAAGGCCTCGGGCCACGAATCCGGCGGCGATGAGACCGAGCAGTTGCCCCTGGGCGATCATCGTCACCCCTGCGACCGCCGGAGGATCGGACCCGTAGGGCCCGGCCAGGCTCAATGCCGCAGCGCCCAGACCGGCGAGCACCAGCGGCGCAGCCAGCACCACCAGCAAGGCACGGGTGTGTGCCTTGATGGACCGCGCGATCACCACATCGGCGGGCATCGGGCCCCCGGGGGCATCGGGAACCGGCTGACTGCTGCTCATCACACCCGCGAGCCTACTGAATCGCCGTCCGGCGCCGCCGTCGGACGACTTTCGGGTGATGGCGCCAGGCCGCCTCCGGCCGAGGTCGCCGGCCTGTCTGCGGGCACCGTGGCAGAACTGCCTTCGGGTGCCCGGTTGGGCTCGCCGTCCTGGGCGCACGGCAAGTGGTAGCCGGCGGGGGATAGTTCGGCCAGTCCGTCCGCAACGAGTGTGGCCAGGGCACGACGACGTTGCTCGGCATCGGTCCAGACCGGGGCCAGATCCTCGGCCGGCACGGGATGCTCATGGGCGCGTAGTGCGGCAAGTAGTCGGCCGCGCGCCTGTCGGTCAGTGCCTTCCCATGACTGACGACGACGGCGGTGGGCGTACTTGTCTTTCGGTCTACCCGCGGCCAGCCAGGCGCAGTGGCTCGCTACCGGGCAACCAGTGCAGGCCGGTGCCCGGGCGGTGCATACCAACGCTCCCAGTTCCATCACCGCGGCGTTCCACCGTGCCGACTGCGCCGGGTCGGGCGGCAGAAGTTCCGCGGCCCGGTCACGTTCGCCCCTCGTCAACGTCGGCGGGGGTAACGCCTCGCCCACCACGAGCCGCTGCAGCACCCTGCGCACATTGGTGTCCAGCACCACCGTGCGGCGTCGATAAGCGAACGCGGCAACCGCGGCAGCGGTGTACTCACCGACCCCGGGCAATTCGCGCAGCGCCTCCACGGAGTCGGGCACCTCGCCGTCGTACTCGGTTGTGATGTGGTAGGCGGCTTGCTGTAGCCGGAGCGCACGGCGCGGGTAGCCCAGGCGGCCCCACGCTCGTAGTACGTCGGCTGCCGATGCTCTGGCCAGATGTGCCGGCGAGGGCCAGCGCGTCATCCACTCCTGCCACACCGGCAACACCCGGGCGACCGGTGTCTGTTGCAACATCACCTCGCTCACCAGCACCCCCCAAGCGCCGGCGTTCGGCACTCGCCACGGGAGCGCGCGGGCGTGCCGCTCGAACCAGGTGAACACGCCTCGGTGCAGCCGGGAGGGGTCCATCTGCCCATCGTCGCACGAAGGTAGTTATGTAAGGATGCCTGGTATGGCTAGGTCGAGCAGAGGTAAGAGCATGGGCGGGCGCAGTTCTCGCGGGCGTTCAAGGCCTTCCCGCCCGACGCGTTCACGCGCCCCGCGATCCCGATCCTCAGCCGGTCGGTCCGGGCGCAGCGGACGTTCCACTCCCGCTCGACGCACCCGGTCGACCGGATCGGGATCGTTCGGAGGTCGGCGCAGCGTCAGCGGGGGCAGCACCCGAGCACGGTCGGGCGGATCGTTCACTGCCGGACGCAGCGTCTCGGCGCAGGCCCGGACCACGCGCAGCCGGGGATACAGCCGGCGGCCGCATCGCGGCGGCTACCGCAGCCACTATGACGACGGTTACTACGGAGACGATTACTACGGGCGCGGCTACCCGCGTCGCCGGCGGGGGAGAGCGTTCGGCGCTCTGTTCTGGTTGATCGTGGTCATCGTGCTGGTCTTCATCGTGTGGAGTTTCATCCCCTGACCCGGGGCGCCCGAAACGACCCACGCCGAGCCAGGTGCCACGGTCGAAACATGGTGCGGCATAGCATGATCGCCGATGGCCCGCAGCACCCGTTCACAGCCCCGCAACACCGGCGGTAGGCCTTCTCCTGCTCCCGCGCGGAGCGCCCGCACGGGGTCGACGGCAGGCCCGAAGCCCGGCCGGGCGCCGCGTTCGGAAGGGCGAAGGCAGCCGGGCACGCGTTCTCAGCCAGCTCCGCGCGCCCGTCCAGGTGTGGCAACGGCGTCGAGTCAGCGCACCCGCGCCGGTGTTGCTACGACGCCGCGCGCTCAGTCGAGTACGCGCGCCGGCACCGGCCCTCGCCAGCGGCCCAGAGGGCGGGGGCGGAACCCGAATCGCTGGCGGTTCTATGTGCTCTTGGCGCTGCTCGCGTTGATTGCCGCTGTGGTGCTGTGGTTCACGGTGGGCCGCGATGCGGTGGCTGCCTACCGGCAAGCCGATGCGGGGGCGGATCCGGGGCAGAGCCCGTCCGCGCCGGCAGAAGATGAGCGTGATGACGCACCCCCGCCCGCCAGTCCTGCGGGGCCGGAGCGGGGCTCGGGGTCGGAGCGGGACGCCGGCGGGGCCGCACCGAGGGAGGATGCCGAACCGGATGCTCACGCGCTGGCGAACCCGGTTCAGTGCCGCGCTGATGCCCTCGACATCGCCGTGGACACCGAGGGGCGCACCCACGATGCCGGCGATCCGGTCGCGATCCGGATTGCGGTGACCAACACCGGTGCGGTCCCCTGCCTGGTGGACGTGGGGCATGAGGAGATGGCAGTGATCATCACCTCCGGCAGCGACCAGGTGTGGCATAACCAGGATTGCCCTCGGGGCGAGGGGGAGCGCAGACTGTTGCTGGACATCGGCGCGGATGTTGCGCACACCCTCACCTGGCCCGGAGACCGTTGCGGCGGCGGGCCGGCAGGGGAGGGCACCTACCGCATCGCTACTGAATTGAACGCCGAGGCGGGCTCGGCGCGCGCACAAACGGTCGTCGAATTGCGGTGAACCGCAGGGTTCGGGTCAGACGAACCGTTCCAGTAGCGAGGACTCGGCCTGCCGCGACAGCCCTTCGCGCACCGCACGGGCACGTTCGGAGCCAACGCCTTCCACCACTTCCAGGTCATCGATGGTGGCAGAGAGCATCTTTTGTAACGACCCGAAGTGGTCTACCAGGTGCTCGATCGTCGAATGCGGCAGTCGAGGCACCCGGGTGAGCATCCGGTAACCGCGCGGGGCGACTGCTGAATCCAGCGATTCCCCGCGGGGGCCGCCCAGACCGAGCACCCGGGAGATCTCGGCGAGGTCGATCAACTCCGAGGCGTTCAACTTGGTCAGGTCCGTCAGCACCTGATCCAACGCCCGTCCGGTGCGTTCATCCAGGTAGTCACGCACCACCAGTTCCAGGTCCGGGCCCACCCCGGAGATCAGTTCATCGAACTGCAGTGCCAAGAGCCTGCCGTTGGTGCCCAATTCCACGACGTAATCGGAGATCTCTCCAGATATGCGGCGCACCATTTCCAATCGCTGCACCACCGCGGCCACATCCCGCACGGTGACCAGGTCTTCGATCTCCAGGGCGGACAGCGTGCCGGACACCTCATCGAGCCGGGACTTGTACCGTTCCAGCGTGGCCAGGGCCTGGTTGGCCCGGGACAAGATCACGTCGGAATCTTCCAGCACGTATCGCTGGTCGGCCACGTAAACGGCCACGATGTGCATCGACTGCGAAACGGAGATTACCGGGAAGCCGGTTTGTTTCGCGGCTCGCTCGGCGGTGCGGTGCCTGGTGCCGGATTCGGTGGTTTCGATAGATGCGTCGGGCAGCAGTTGGACCGCTGCGCGCACGATTCGCTTGGCCTCCCGATCCACCACGATGGCCCCGTCCATCTTGGCGAGTTCGCGCAACCGGGTGGAGGAGAACTCGACGTCCAACTCGAAACCACCGGAACAGATGCTGGCTACCACGTCGTCGTAACCCAGGACGATGAGGGCGCCGGTGCGTCCCCGAAGGACGCGCTCCAACCCGTCGCGAAGTTCTGTCCCCGGTGCCACTGCACGCAATGTCTCGCGCATCAGGGCGGGCAGTGCCGTACCGGTCACTTCGAACCTCCGCTGATTGCTTCCTCCGCCACGCCGGCCTGGGCGTGAGACGTACGCTGCCCGGCCCGTCCCGGGAGCCGAGTTCCAGTTTAGAGCCTCAGCGCACTGCCCGCGGGCGGGGTTGGGCGAACTCCAGGGCCTGGCCCAGGTGCCCGGCCTCCAGCACCTGCATACCAGGGGGCACGGCTATCTCCTCCGCGCCCTGGCGCGGACGGGGGATGATCGCGGTGTGAAATCCCAGCCGGCGTGCTTCTTGTAGCCGACGCCCGGTGCCGGTGGCCGCACGAAGTTCGCCGGCCAACCCCACCTCACCGACCGCCACCATCCCTGCTGTGGTCGGCAAGTCCGCCCGGGCGCTCGCCACCGCTAGCGCAACCGCCAGGTCGGTGGCCGGCTCTACCGCGCGGGAGCCGCCGACGGTGGAGACGTACACATCGTTGCTGGCGGTGGCGATGCCGTATCGCGCCTGCAGGACAGCCAAGGTCATCGCCAACCGGGACGAATCGACCCCCGATGTGGTCCGGCGTGCGTGCGGGTGCGGGCTGGGCGCTACCAGTGCTTGCACCTCGATGGGCATCGGGCGCCGCCCGTCGAGAGTGACGGTCACGCACGTGCCTGCCACCGGGTGCCGTGCACCGGACAGGAACAGGCCGCTGGGATCCGGCAACGAGTGAATACCTGACTCGGTGAGAGTGAAGCAGCCCACCTCATCGGTGGTGCCGTACCGGTTCTTCAGGGCCCGCACCATCCGCAGTTGGGCGTGTTTGTCCCCTTCGAACTGACACACCACATCCACCAAATGCTCAAGCACCCGGGGCCCGGCGATCGAACCGTCCTTGGTCACGTGGCCCACCAGCACCACCGGTAGGCCCGTTCTCTTGGCCATGGCGATCACCGAGGCGGCCACCTCCCGCACCTGGGTGACCGACCCGGCGGTGGAATCCACTTGTGCCGAGGAGATCGTCTGCACCGAATCCACGATCAGCAGGTCCGGGCGCACCTGTTCGATCTGGGCCAACACGGTGCCCAGATCCGTTTCTGCGGCGAGCAGCAGCGAGGGCTGGAGGGCTCCGATCCGTTCGGCCCGTAGCCGCACCTGGCTGGCTGACTCCTCCCCGGTGATGTACAGCACCGTGCTCCCGTTCGCGGCGGTGTTGGCGGCTGCGTCCAGTACCAGCGTGGACTTGCCCACACCGGGCTCACCGGCGAGTAGAACGACGGCCCCTGGCACCAGCCCGCCGCCCAACACCCGGTCGAACTCGCTGACGCCGGTCGGGCGAAACTGAGCTTGTTCGGCGTCCACCTGCCCGATCGGGGTGGCCGGGGTCCGCACTGCGGTTGCCGTGGTTCGTGGCCCGGCCTGTTCGGCTCCGGCGCCGCTCTCGATCACCGTGCCCCAGGCCTGGCACTGTCCGCACCGGCCGACCCATTTCAGCGCGGTCCAACCGCACTCACTGCACTGGTATGCCTGCTTGGGGACTGCTGCCATGACCGGCACCTTATCGACGGGCACTGACGTTGATACTGACGTTGCTGATGGTGACGCGGGCGCAGCGGTGGCGGCGTAGGCCAGCAGGAGGCGGCAGCGTACTCTGACACCCATGCCAGTTCCTCCCGACCCGCCCTCAGGCCCCGGGGGCCGCCAGCCTGACCCCGAGCCCGCCGCCCGGGCCGCCGCGTCCGGGAACGAACCGGGCGGCACCAGCGGCGACGCCCGCCCAGACACCAGCGGTGCCTCCCGCCGAGAGCGGCGTTCGGCCGGGGGATCCAGGCAGGATCGGCGCCCCGCCCCCGCCCGCTCCCGAAGCAGGCGGGCAGTGTTGATCGGGGCGGTCGCGCTGATCGTGGTGATCGTCGCCGTCATGATCTTCATGGTGGTCAATCAACGCGGCGACGCCCCCGAACCGCCCGCCCCAGTGACCACGACGCTGTCGCAGCCCACCCCGGTGGGTGAGCCGATCGACGTCAGCGGCGACAGCCCACTGGCGCAAGGCATCCCCCAGGTGGTGCTCGACCACGTCCTGACCGCCCAGGAAGAGGACGACCAGGCCTACCCCAATCACGGCGCCCTCGAGGGATGGTTTCTGACCTACAGCGCACCGGGCTCGGACATCGAGGTCCATCTGCTGCAGTGGGAGGAGGGCGAGGAGGCCGCCGCGTTCGTCGACGACCTCATGGCCCAACCGCCCGGGTTCGCCGAAGGGGAAGGCCGACGCAGCGGGGACGTGGCGGTGGAAGGCGAACCGGTGGGGCGCTATGAGATCGGGGTACTCTCCGAGCAGGACGAACCAGCAACCCCCAGCACTCCTGCCGAATCCGACGCCGATCCGGTAGCCACCCCCGAACCGTTGGGCCCGGGCCTGGCGGTGTGGACCAACGGCACGGTGGCCGTGGTGGCGCAAGGGGAAGCGGCCCGCCTGGCACAGTTCTACGACAATTTCCCGTTCTAACCGGAGGAGGAACCATGAGCCGCAAGGTCGCCCTCATCGGCACCGGTGTGATGGGCCAAGCCGTGCTCACCTCGGTGATCGAACACACGGGCGCTGAGCAGGTGCAGGTGCACGACGTGCGCAGTGACGTGGGTCGCCAGGTCGCCGCCGACCACGAGGTGGGCTGGGCGAGGTCAGTGGCCGACGCCGGTCGGGAGGCCGCCGCGGTGATCGTGGCCGTCAAACCGCACGACGTTCCCGCCGTGCTGGAAGAGTTGAGGCAGACTCTGCCGGCGAGCGCCGTGGTGGTCAGCGTGGCCGCGGGTGTCAGCACCGCGACGATGGCCGAGCACCTGCCCGAGGGCGCGATCACCATCCGCGTCATGCCCAACACTCCGGCGCTCATCGGCCAAGGGGTCAGCGTGCTCAGCCCCGGACCGCACGCCGGCAAGGAACACCTCGAGCTGGTCGAGCAACTGTTGGCCGGCACCGGCTATGTCACCACGGTGGAAGAGAAATATCAGGACGTGGTGACCGCGATCAGCGGCTCCGGGCCCGCCTATGTGTTCTACCTCGTGGATGCACTCGCCGAGGCAGGAGTGCTCGGCGGGCTCAGCCGGGAGGTTGCCCTGGAATTGGCGCGACGCACTGTCGCCGGATCCGGGGCCATGGCGGCGGACAGCGAAGAGCACCCGGCGGTGCTGCGTGAACGGGTGTCCTCCCCGGGCGGGACCACGATGGCCGCGATCACCGAACTGGATGATCGGGCGGTGCGGGCCGCGGTAGTCGCCGCGGCGCGGCGGGCCTGGGAGCGAGCAGCGGAATTAGGGGGAGGTTGATGGCCCAGGTCTTCCTGCCCTGGAGTCCGGACCTGCTGGGTTACGACTTCGGCCCTGGGCACCCGATGGCCCCGGTGCGGATGCGACTGGCGCATCAACTGCTGACCGACTTGGGCGTGCTGGACCGACCCGAGGTGATACAAGCCCCGCCGGTACCGGCTGATGAGCACCTGCTGGCCGCGGTGCACGATGCGGACTACATCCGCGCGGTGCAGGCCGCGGCCGGCGGGCGGCCAGACCCCGAACGGGGACTTGGGACCATGGACAACCCGTTGTTCTCCGCGATGCACCAGGCCTCGGCGCTGGTGGCCGGGGCAAGCGTGGCAGGCGCGCGGGAGGTGTGGGAGGGACGGGTACCGCACGCGGTGAATATCGCCGGCGGGTTGCATCACGCGATGCGTCACCGTGCTGGTGGTTTCTGCATCTACAACGATGTGTCGGTAGCGATCCAATGGTTGCTCGACCACGGGGCCACTCGCGTGCTGTACGTGGACGTGGACGCACACCACGGCGACGGGGTGGAGGCGACGTTCTGGGACGACGAGCGCGTGGTGACGATTTCGGTGCACCAAAGCGGTGACACCCTCTACCCCGGCACCGGCTTCGCGCACGAGATCGGCGGCCCGAACGCCCCGGGAAGTGCGGTGAACGTGGCTCTGCCCCCCGGTGTGGACGACAAACCCTGGCTACGGGCCCTGGAGGCGGTGCTGGTGCCGGTGGCCACCGAGTTCGAACCGCAGATCGTGGTGAGCCAGCACGGCGCCGATGCCCACCCCCGTGACCCGCTCACCGAGATGAACGTCTCCGTCGACGCCCAGGTGGCGGCCGCCGCGATGATCGCCGAGGTCGCCCGGGAGCACGCCGGGGACAAGTGGTTGGCCACCGGTGGGGGAGGGTACGACGTCGGCTCCGCCGTGCCCCGGGTGTGGGCCAGGGTGGTGGCGCTCGCGGCCGGCGTGGACATCTCCGCCGACACCCCGACACCGCACGCCTGGCGTTCTCTGGTGGAGTCCAAGGGGCTGGG
>DATGSR010000036.1:0-10102 GCA_035302405.1 Beutenbergiaceae bacterium | reverse complement strand
CCGGCGCCCCCGGCGCGATTCGAACGCGCGACCTACCGCTTAGGAGGCGGTTGCTCTATCCCCTGAGCTACGGGGGCCGGTGCGACGGCCGGTACACCGGCACGGATCGCTCACCGATCGTATGGCACATGCACCCGCCCGCGGAAATCGGCGCTTCCGCGGAAGCGCCGCTCGGTTGAAGCCGCTCGGTTGAACCCGGGCAACACGCGAATCGGCTGCCCCGCCGGAGCCGTTCTGTGACAATCGCAGTGTGGCCCGCCACCCCTGGGCCGCAACGAGCCGGCACCGGCACCACCCCGCAGGCGCCCGGACAACCTTTGAAGGAGCACCGATGCCACAGCACTACCTGATGTGCCCGCCCACGCACTTCACGATCAGTTACCAGATCAACCCGTGGATGAACGCGAAGGTCGCCACCGACGCGGCCCTGGCCGGGCGCCAGTGGCGGGTGCTGCGGGATACGTATGTGGACCTGGGGCACACGGTCGATGTGATCGACCCGCTGCCGCAGTACCCGGACATGGTGTACGCCGCGAACGGGGCCACCGTGATCGACGGGATCGCCTACTCCGCCAAGTTCCGGCACAACGAACGCGCCGGGGAGGCACCTGCCTACCTGGAATGGCTGGTGGCCGCCGGTTTCGCCCCCGCCCACGCCGCGGAGACCAACGAGGGTGAGGGCGACTTGCTGCACGTGGGCGGCATGATCCTGGCCGGCACCGGGTTTCGCACCTCCACCGCCGCCCACCATGAGGCCCAAGAGGTCTTCGGCCGCCCGGTGATCTCCCTGCAGTTGGTGGACCCGCACTTCTACCACCTGGACACCGCCCTGACGGTGCTGCGTGATGACCTGATCGCCTACTACCCGCCGGCCTTCTCCCCCGGCTCCCAGCAGGTGCTCGCCCGGCTGTTCCCGGACGCGATCCTGGCCACCGAGTCCGACGCCGGCGCGCTCGGCCTGAACGCCGTCAGCGACGGTCAACACGTGATCCACGCCCCCGCCGCGACGAATCTGGCCGCCCAGATCCGCGAGCGCGGGCTGGAGCCCATCGCGGTGGACACCTCTGAACTGCTCAAGGGCGGCGGCGGAGCCAAGTGCTGCACGCTCATCCTGCGCACGGCCGACGACGACGCACCAGGCCGGGCGGCACAGTCCGCCTCCGCGCAACTCACCCCTGGCGCCCAGGCGCCCGACCACCAGGCACAACCCGCTCATTGACACCACGCGCAACCTGATTACTGACGAGGAGGTCAGCCATGCACACCCCGGCAGACGCCGCCAACCACGCCAGCGCGCTGGCACCCAACTACCATCCTTTGAACATCGAGGTCGCCCGCGCCGAAGACGTCACCGTCACCGACACCGCCGGCAAGGAGTACCTGGACTGCCTGGCCGGATACTCAGCGTTGAACTTCGGCCACCGCCATCCGCACCTGGTGCGAGCCGCGAAAGAGCAACTGGACCGCCTCACGCTCACCTCCCGCGCGGTCGGTCATGACCTGCTGGAACCCTTCGCACACGCCGTCACCGAACTCACCGGCACCGAGATGCTGTTGCCGATGAACACCGGGGCCGAGGCAGTGGAGACGGCGATCAAAACCGCCCGCAAGTGGGGGTACGAGGTCAAGGGCGTACCGCAGGGCCAGGCCCAGATCATCGTGGCCGAGGGCGCCTTCCACGGCCGCACCACCACCATCATCTCCGCCTCTACCGACCCCGAGGCCCGGGAGGGCTTCGCCCCCTACACCCCCGGTTTCGTCGTCGTGCCCTTCGGGGACGCCGCCGCGGTGCGGGAGGCGGTCACCGACTCCACCGTGGCGGTGCTGGTGGAGCCGATCCAGGGCGAGAACGGGGTGATCATTCCGCCGGAGGACTACCTGCGGCAACTGCGGCAGATCTGCGATCAGACCTCTACCTTGCTCGTGCTCGATGAGATCCAGTCCGGCTTGGGACGCACCGGTGCCACCCTCACCCAGGACCTGGCCGGTGTGCGGGCGGACCTGACCACTCTCGGTAAGGCGCTGGGCGGGGGCATCGTTCCGGTCTCGGCCGTGGTGGGCCGCGCTGATGTGCTCGAGGTGATGACCCCGGGCTCGCACGGGTCCACCTTCGGTGGCAACCCGCTGGCGTGCGCGGTAGGGATAGCGGTGACCGAACTGCTCGCCACCGGGGAGTTCCAGGCCCGGGCGCAGGAACTCAGTCCCTTGCTGGCCGAACCGGTCAAGGAACTGGTCGCCGAGGGGCTCCTCACCGACGCCCGCGTGCAGGGGCTCTGGATGGGCGTGGATGTGGCCGGCACCTCGGGTCGAGAGGTCAGCACGCGCCTGGCGGAGCAGGGAATACTCGCCAAGGAGACCGGCGGCAACACCATCCGGTTCGCACCGCCGCTGACCGTGACCCCAGAGCACCTGGAGCAGTTGACCGGCGTCCTCGGGCGGGTGCTACGCAGGGTGTAACGGAGCGGGGCCGCCGTGGCTGCGGGGGCCGACCAAGAAGTCCGATGCGGCCAGCGGTCAGCGGTGCCGTTTCCAGTCGAAGGCGTGCTCCTCGGGATCCTGAGAACTGGTGGGCACTACTAGGACCGGGCAGGCCGCGTGGTGCAGCACGGTCTGCGAGGTCGAACCGAGCAGCATGCCGGCGAACCCTCCGCGTCCCCGTGAGCCCACGACCACCAGGTCCACCGCGGTGGAGAACTCCGACAGTAACGCGGCTCCGGTGCCGTCCAGTGCGTGGCGGCGCACTTCCACCGAGCGGCCTTGGGTGGCGCGGTCCACGGTGACGTCCAAGCCCGCCTTCACGTCAGCCAGCAACGTCTCGCGGTCCACGCCGGAGGGTAGCCACCCGAGCAGGCCCGCCCCGGCGCCCATCGGCACGCCCACCACCGCGGTAAGTTCGGCGTTCCATCGCTCGGCCTCGTCGATGGCCGTGTCCAGGGCGAGTTTGGCCGACTCCGATCCGTCGACCCCCACCACGATCCGGCGCACCGGTACCGGCAGGCGGTACTCCTCGTCCTCTTCCTCCCGGTGCGGGACCACCACGGTGGGGCAGTGGGAGTGTGCCGGTAGCGCAGATGAGACGGTGCCCAGGATCCGTTCGGCGAAGCCGGACCGTCCTCGGGTTCCCACGACGGCGAGGCGCACCTGGGAGGAGAGGTCCACCAGGACTCCGGCGGCATCGCCGGTCTCGAGGGAACTCGTCACCTGCACCGATGTGCCCTCGCATCGGGCCATGGCTTCATCGAGTACCGCTTGTGCGCCTTCGCGGATCGCGGTGTCGTCCAGGGTGGCGTACCCGCCGTCGATCGTGCCCGCAGCGAAGGTGGGCAGCGCGTAAGCGCACACCAGGTGCAGGTTCCAACCCGATTGGCCTGCGTGCGCCAACGCCCAGTCCAGAGCGTTCAGGCTCGCGGCCGAGCCGTCGACTCCGACGAGAATCGTGGGTTCGCGTTCCATACCAGTCAACCCCCAGGTCTTGGGATGTGCTTGACCATTGTGCTACATCCCGGAGCGAATGTGGTGGGGCTGTCGGCTTAATCTTCGGCGTGTCCCGCAGCGGGCGCGCCCACACATGGGCAACGGCCGCGATTCCGCCGCAAACAGGCGTGCCTGGCGCGACGACCACATCACGTCAGGAGTGCTTCATTCGGTGCTTGAGCGGCGCCTGGCATGCAAGCGGCCCGCCCCGAGAAACGGGACGGGCCGGTTGCATATGTGCGTATCGCGCCTTGGCGGCGAGCCAGCGGTGCTGAACTCGGGCTAGGTCACTCCACCACGCGGATGAAGGTCGGGCTACCGCGGTGCATGCCGCTCTCGTGCAGCGGGGTGCCGGGGTTGCGCGCGGCGATGTGCTGGCCGTTGCCGGTGTAAATGCCCACGTGGCCGGGCCACCAGACCAGGTCGCCGGGGCGAGCCTCGGAGGCCGAGACCACCCGGCCGGCGTTGCGCTGGCCGCTGGAGGAGCGGGGGATGGACACACCGACCTGCGCGTAGACGTAGGCGGTAAATCCAGAGCAGTCGAAGCCGCCCGGGCTGGTGCCGCCGTATACGTACGGGGTGCCGATGTAACGGCGGGCGATGTCCACCACGGCCGAACCCGAGCCCGATGCGGGCTCCGCGGTCTCCTGCGGTTCACTAGCCGGCTCCGCTTGCTCCTGCTGTTGCTGCGGAGCGGTGCGCTCCCCGGTCCGGGCCGCCGGTGCCGTGTCGGCCGTCGGCCGCTGCACCGTGGGGGTGGGCGGAGGCGGTGGCGGCGGGGCCTCGGAGGAGACCACCGCAGCGGTGAAGTCCCATTCGACGTCCGCGTCGACCGTGACGGTCGGCGACGTCGCCACCGAGTCCCGCTTCGTGTCGGCGGTCACATTCGCCAGGGTTCCGGCCCCGGAGGGGGAACTGTCTATTTCCGGGACGGCAGCGGCGCTGGAGGCGCCCATCGTGAGCGCCAGCCCGGAGGAGGCGAAGACCGCCAGGGCCCGTTTGCCCTTGGGGCCGGTGACTGCGTTACCGAAAGCGGTGAGTGGAGTCGAGGGCCGGCACGCTGCGCGGTGCCGCGCCCTAGTAGTCCGTTCAGTCAAGTTTGTTCTCCATGACGCCTACGAGGTCAGCTGTCGGGTTCGGGTGGGAGATTCACCCGGTCATCCTGGTTACCCAGGCGGGACTTCACCCCTAGGCACTTACGCGCCGAAGGTTGGGTCCCCCGCCCCTGTCATCAACGTCCGTCGGAACCCGCTGACGGTGACAGGGTTTGGCGTCCGCCTGCAGGTACTCATCGATGGAGGGATCAACGAGCAGCCCCGACGTTACCCCAGGCGGCTGACAAAAGTCACATTCCGGTCACGAGAGGTTTCGTGAATTAGTTCACATCAGGTTGCGGGGCCGCCACGCTTCGGCGTGCCGCGGGGCGCTGACCTGCTCGAACGCAGTCCCAACCCCTCCGCGCCGGGGCATTCCTGGGCACGTGACGGCCGACACGCCGGGCCCGCGACCACGCTCCGGACCACTGCCGATACGTCAGGACGCGTCGGTCACGAACAGATGCGCGGCGTCGTCCTCAGCAAGTTCCAGCGTCTTGCCATCCACGGTGACGTGGACGTTCTCGCCATCAGCGTGGGCATCGAATCGCACCCCTGGCTCGAGCCCGATCCGCTCGAGTTGGGCCAGCAACGGCACATCCACCTGGAGCGGCTCACCGATCCGGATCAGCGAGTAACTGGCCGGCTGCGGACCCGCCGTGGTCGACAGGGTCTCGCCGGGGAGTTTCGTCACGCTCCCGGTCCGCTCGCCGAACTCATCCAGTCCCGGGATCGGGTTGCCATACGGGTCATGGCTGGGATGGTCCAACAGGTCCAGCAACTGTTCCTCGACCCGTTCGCTCATCACGTGTTCCCATCGGCACGCCTCTTCGTGCACGTGGGGCCAGTCCAACTTGATGACGTCGGTCAACAACCGTTCGGCGAGGCGATGTTTGCGCATCACCTGCGTGGCACGCTGCAGACCCTTTTCGGTCAACTCCAGATGCCGATCACCGGAGACCACCATCAGCCCGTCACGTTCCAGGCGGGCGACGGTCTGGGACACCGTGGGTCCGGAATGGCCCAATCGCTCGGCGATCCGAGCACGCAGTGGCACCACGCCGTCTTCGATCAACTCGAACACGGTCTTCAGATACATCTCAGTGGTGTCGATCAGGTCACTCACGAGGCCGTCCTTGCTGGTCGCCGCTGCAAAGGCCAAGCCTAGTAGCCCGGACGGGACAGTGAGTGCGCGTCCACAACACCATTTGGGGCGGGATGCTCATGCGCGCGAACCCGCAGGGCCGGCGCTGAGCGCGCCGACAGGATCCGCACACGGAAAAGCTTGACCGGATCGGTGCACCGAAACCGGCCCGGTGCGCACGATCCGGCCCGGAGTGCGCGGGGCTACCCCGGACAGCCACCTGAGATGATCGAGAGATGACCGACTCCCCGATCGTCATCCCCCCGTCGCTGCTACCTGCCGATGGCCGGTTCGGCTCCGGCCCCTCGCGGATCCGCGCCGCACAGGTAGATGCCCTGAGCGCCGTAGGCACCACGCTGCTGGGCACCTCGCACCGACAGCCGCCCGCGCGCCATTTGGTGCAGCGCGTACAAGAAGGCCTATTGCAGTTGTTCAACGCACCGGACGGGTATGAGTTGCTGGTGGGCAACGGCGGCTCGTCGGCGTTCTGGGATGCGGCCGCATTTGGTTTGATCCGGTCCAAGGCCCAACACGTGGACACCGGGGAGTTCGGGGCAAAGTTCGCCGCCGTGACCTCGGGGGCGCCGTTCTTGGAGGCCCCGCGGATCCTGTCCGCTCCGCCAGGGCACAGCAGGAGCCCGGAGCCGGAACCGGGTATCGATGCCTACTGCTGGGCGCAGAACGAGACGTCCACCGGTGTACTCAGCCCGGTGCGAAGGGTTGACGACGACGCGGCGCTCATGCTCGTGGACGGCACCTCCGCAGCCGGTGCGGTGGAGGTGGACCTGCAACAGGTGGACGCCTACTACTTCGCTCCGCAGAAGGCGCTGGGGTCCGACGGCGGGTTGTGGTTGGCGGCGCTGTCCCCCGCCGCCATCGAACGCGTCGAGGAACTGCGCACCCGGTGGACGCCGGCGTTCTTGTCGCTGCCGGCGGCGTTGACCAACGCGCGTCAGCATCAGACCACCAACACCCCCGCGCTAGCCACGCTGGTGCTGATGGCCGAGCAGATCGACTGGTTGCTGGATCAGGGCGGGTTGGAGTTCGCCGCCCGACGCTGTGCAACGTCTTCGCAGTTGTTGTACACCTGGGCCGAACAACGGGATTTCGCCACACCGTTCGTGGCCGATCCGGCTCACCGCTCCCCGGTGGTGGTGACCATCGACTTCATCGAGCAAGTAGACGCTGCCGCGGTGGCCGCGACGATGCGGGCGAACGGAATCCTCGATGTGGAGCCCTACCGCAAGTTGGGGCGCAACCAACTACGCGTGGGCACCTATCCCTCGGTGCCGCCCGAGGATGTGGAGGCTTTGACCGCCTGCGTGGATTACGTCGTCGAACGCCTGTAACCGGTCCGGCGCCGGCGCGCCGTCCCGGTTGATCAGCCGATCCACCGCAGCGCGGTGCCTGCGGGCGCGGCCACCATGAGAAAGCACTTGGTGACAGGCTGTGCCCGCGGATCTGCTGTCCGCCCGAAGGGCTGTGCCGGCGGTCGGGGCCACCACGGGACAGGGCCGGGCGCGCTGGGCGCATGCCGCACGCGGTGCGGCTGGATTGCTAGGCCGCGCTGGCCTTCACGCCCTGTTTGGCCTTCGTCGCCTTCTCGCGGGAGCCCGACGGGGTGACATCTGAGCTGCTTGCAGCCGGGGTGCCGGAGGGGGCCTTCTCGGCGGGCGCGGCGTTCGTCCCACTGCGGGGCCCGGCGTCCGCGCGGGTTTCGGTATCGGCGCGAGTCTGGGCATGGTCGTCGTCTCCGCGAGAGCCGTAACCAGACTCGCTATCGCGCTTACCAGCGGCCGCAAGAGCGTTGGGACTGCTCGGCTCGGCTCCGCGGGTTGATGCGACCCCATTCGATGCGGCGCCTCTGCTTGATGCGCCTGCGGTCGCCGTCGAAGAGCCGCCGGGATCCCCCAGGCCCCTGGCAGGCTTCCTAGCGCCGGCAGGTTGGCGACTGCTGGCAGGATCCGTGGTGCTAGCGGATTCGGGGTCGCCGGCAGCCTCGGATTCAAGTTTCCCGTTGCGGTGCTGGAGCACCAGGTGCGGGCGCTGGCGCAGCCGGTAACGCACCCGCACTTCCTCGCGTCTGGCAGTCACGGCCGCGGCGATGGTGGCCACCAGGATGGCGGTGATAGCACCGACCGCGATCGACCACCGCGCCCCGAAGGTCTCGGCAATCCACCCCACGATCGGGCCGCCAACCGGGTTACCGGCGAAGAACACCACCAGGTACAGGCTCATCACCCGGCCACGGATGTTCGGCTCGGTGGTCGTCTGGATCGCGGCGTTCGCCGAGGTGAGCATCGTCAAGGAGAAGAAGCCCACCGGGATCGCACTGATAGCGAAGAGTTCGTAGGTGGGCGTCATCGCCATGATCAGCGAACTGACACCGAAGCCGAATGCAGCACCCAACACCAGACGCAGCCGGGGGCGCTTGCGCCGGGCCGCCATGAGGGCACCGAACAGGGAGCCGATGGCGAGTACCGAACCAAGGACCCCGTACTCCCCTGCACCCATACCGAACTCGTCGTGGGCCATGGCCGCAGAGGTCAATTGGAATTTCAGTCCGAGTCCACCGACCAGGAACACCACGATCATGATGGTGATGATGTCGGCACGCCCGCGCACATAGGCCACCCCTTCACGCAATTGACCCTTGCCGCGTTTGGTGGGTTCTCGGGGTTGCATCTGGCCGACGCGCATCGCGAGCACCGCTCCGATGGTGGCGGCGAAGGTGATGGCGTTGACAATGAAGGCCCAGCCGGGGCCGACGGCGGCGATGAGCAGGCCGGCGACACCGGGGCCAACCAGGCGGGCGGCGTTGAAGGAGGCGGAGTTCAACGCGACCGCGTTGGCCAGGGAGGCAGGAGGCACGATGTCGGAGACGAACACCTGCCGTACCGGCGCGTCGAAGGCGCTGAATATGCCAAGGGCCAGGGCGAACAGGTAGACGTGGTAGACCGTGGCGGTGCCCAGCAGCACCAGCGCACCAAGGGCCAGGGCGAGTAAGCCCATGCCGGCTTGGGTGGTGATGAGCATCTTGCGGCGGTCGACCCGGTCGGCGATCAGCCCCGCCAGCGGGCTGAGGAAGATGACCGGCAGGAATTGCAGGCCGGTGACGATCCCCACGTGCACGGCCGAGCCCTCGGGCAGCACAGCCAGCACCAGCCAGTCCTGTGCTACCCGCTGCATCCAGGTGCCGATGTTGGCCACCAAGGCACCGAAGAACCAGACCCGGTAGTTGAACAGCCGGAGTGAGGTGAACATGGAACTCACTAGTTGTAGAGCCTCCTGAGGATCTTTTCGGCTTCGATGAGCGTGGCGCGCTCAGCGGGGGAAAGGGCGGCGAGACGTTGGGACAGCCACAGGTCCCGGCGCCGCCGCGTCTCCCTCACCAGGGCTTCGCCGGCTTCGGTGGGCGCGATCAGCGCCTGGCGGCGGTCCTCCGGATGCGGCGTGCGCTCCACCAGTTCGGCGTCGATCAGGGCTTGGACGGTACGGGTCATCGAGGGCGGGCGCACGTGCTCACGCTGAGCCAACTCCCCCGGCGTCAGGGGGCCCAAGGCCACCACGGTGCTCAACACGGCGAACTGTCCGTCGGGAAGGTCGCCGGAGCGTTGCGCGCGTAGGTTCCGGCTGAGTTTGAGCAGCGTCATGCGCAGCCGGGCGGGAAACCCGATGTCCGCGACCTTCGGGCCGGGATGTTTGGGCGCATACGTCTCAGTCACGGTCAACGACTCTACATTGTTAGTTACACTAAGTAAAGTCTTTGACCTTTAGTTTGCCGCGCAAAGACGCCCTTTGCATTCGTCTATCGGGCCCTTTGTCTCCAGCCCGCGAACATTGGAAGGAAGACCTGACGACGCGGCATCCGACAGTGACCTTCGGCACGTGAGCGCGCGCACACCAAGAGGCGTGCACGGCGAATCGGACCGGCGGCCGGCGGGCGTGCCGAGGATCCAGGCCTCGTCCGCGCGTGGGCAACTCGGAGAACTCAGCGGCGCCAAGCGGCACCCGGGCGTCTCAGCGGCGCCAAGCGGCACCCGGGCGTCTCAGCGACGCCAAGCGGCACCCGCGCGGCAGGCACCCGGGAGACTCGGCGGCGCCGAGAGGTCTCCAGGCGCTCCGGCAAACCCAGTGACGACCGGAGTCGCAAGCACCCGAACACCCCGGGGAGCGTAGACCCCGGAATGGTCGGCGCCCGTCAGAACTCGGGCGCGTGCGCTACTTAAACTCGGGCGCGCGCGTTACTGAGAAGGTCAGGCGCGCGGGAGCCGATCGACGATCTCGCCCAACTCCCGGCGCGGACCGGTGTAGAACGGCAACTCCTCGCGCACGTGCAGACGTGCCTCGGTGGCGCGCAACTCACGCATCAAGTCCACGATCCGGCCCA
>DATGSR010000035.1:0-12419 GCA_035302405.1 Beutenbergiaceae bacterium | reverse complement strand
CGGATGCGGCGGCGTGGCGGGCCATGCGCATGCCCGATCACTGCGAATTGCGGCCCGGTGCCGGCGGGGCGTTCGAGGTGGTCTCGCCCTGGGGCGGTTGGGTGTCCACTTAGTCGATCCGTCCCGGCTCGGGCGGCCCGCTCAGTTCCTACCCGCCCAGGGGGCCCACCCGCTCAGCAACTATCCATGAGCCGGTCAGTACCCAGCCTGGGGCCGCTCAGCCCTCCCGCACCTGAGCAAAGCCGGGCAGCACCTGATCGGTGATGATCTGCTGCATCACGTCGTGGTGGGCGAAACCGTTCCACGCGGCGGTGAGGGTGGCCGCCTCCAAATCCGCCAGTTCCCAACCGGCTTCGGTGACCAGCAGGTGCATCTCGTTCGTCATCGACGTGCCCGATACCAGCCGGTTGTCGGTGTTGACCGTGACGGCGAATCCCAGGTCACGCAGCGCGGTAATCGGGTGTTCGGCCACCGAGGGGGCGATGCCGGTGTGCAGGTTCGACACCGGGCACACCTCCAACGGGATCTGCCGGTCGCGGACCCAGTGGGCCACCTGCCCCAGTTCGGCGGCCTCCGGGTCGGCGGCGTCGGTGATGTCCTCGATGATGCGCACCCCATGCCCCAGGCGCAGCGCGTGGCACTGTTGCACCGCCTGCCAGACGCTGTGCACGCCGTCTGCCTCCCCGGCGTGGATGGTGTAGGGGAAGTTCGCCTCCCGCAAGGTACGGAACGCGCCCGCCTGCCTGGTCGGGGGGAATCCGAGTTCGGGGCCGGCGATGTCGAACCCGAAGGCGCCCTTGTCCCGGTTGGCCAGAGCAAGCTGAGCGATCTCGTCGGCCCGGTCGTTCTGCCGCATCGCGGTAATCAAGGTGCCCACGTGGATCCGGTGGCCGGATTGCGCGGCCTCGGCGGCGCCGTCGTCCAGGCCTGCTTGCACCGCGTCGACGACCTCTTGCAGGCTCAGCCCGCGCTCCAGGTGCTGTTCAGGCGCGTACCGCTGTTCGGCGTAGACCGCGCCGTCGGCGGCCAGATCAAGGACCGCCTCCTTGGCCACCCGGTGCAGGTGCTCGGGGGTCTGCATGACGGCGGTGGTGTGGGCAAACGTCTCCAGGTAACGCTCCAGGGAGCCGGAGTTGGCCGATTCCACGAACCAGCGACCAAGGGCCTCGGCGTCCTGCGCCGGAAGGGTGTGGCCGATCTCGTCGGCGAGTTCCAGCATCGTCTGCGGGCGCAAGCCCCCATCGAGGTGGTCATGGAGGACAACTTTGGGCAGGGCGGCAATCTGGTCCTGGGTCAGTGACATAGGGGAAGCCTACGCCCGGCCGACAGAGGCGCGGCCTACACGCGGCCCGGCCTACACGCGGCCCGCATCGCAGCCTACGCCTGGGCGAAAACCCCATGTTCAGGGCGTGGAGAACTGGATGGGGAGTTCTCACCATGCCCCGCCGAACGCTCCTGCACTAGCGTGGGGGCAGAAGAAGACTCGGAGGAAACGCACTGTGTTTCTGGAATTTCCCCAGATGGCCCATATCTCGGGCCTTACGCGAGAGATAAATGAGGGTGTCAGCGCGCGGGCCGCGACCGCGTCGGAGTTCGCCAATGAGCAGAACTCCACCCGGTGGACCATCAATTCCGAGGCGTACCGGTTCGCCCGGTCCTATCGGGACCGGCTGCTGGACATGCAGGACAAGATGAACCGCATCACCGAGAAGGTAGAGCAGTTCAGCCAAGGACTGACCGACTCAGGTATGTCGGTGGAGAACCTCGATGACGAGGTGACCAGCCACCTGGAGGCACTGCGCAGCAAGTGCGACCACGGCAATGACCACACCAGCCCGGAGACGGTGAGGTAACCGATGCACGTCATGCACGACGGCGGCGGCACCAATAGCGAAGGCCAGTTGCGCCGGTATCACACCGTTCGTCCCCGCCACTCCCTCGGCTCCTGGGTCGACCGGCAGAACCTCGGACCGCAGGCGGAGCAGTTGCGTGAACTCGCCAACGCGCTGCGATCGGCGGCCAGCGACAGCGGCATGGACGGCGAAGCCGGACGCGCCGCTCGCGAATTGGCCGCGGAGATCGCCAAGGAGGCCGGTGAACTGGCCGAGGAGTTCGACGAGGTCACCGAGATCGCCTCGGATGCGGTCCAGGTGGTCCACGACGGTGCCACCGAATACGACAATCTGCCCGATGCGGGGCTGAACGCGAACCAACGCCAGCAGGTGTCGAAATTCGACCACCCGGCCGAGGGCAGCGCGCTGTTCGAGACTCCTGAGGCTCTTGAGGCGCATTTGTTGGGCTTGAACCGGCAGCAGCGCGAGGAAGCCGCGGCTGCGGCCATGAGCGAACTGGACGGCCGGCTGCAGGGCGTGACCGCCCGGATGAGCGGACAGACGGCCGACCCGGCACCGACCAGCCCTGGGAGCCCGGGGGCCGGCCCCGGCTTCGGCGGCGGCGCACCCGGCCCTGGAGGCCCCGGCGGCGGGTTGCCGCCGAACTTCGGCAACGGTCCTGATGGCGGCCCCGTCCCCGGGCCGGTGCCGCCCGGGCCAGGTGGTCCTGGAGCGCCGGTCGCACCAACTCCCGGCGGGCCGGGCGTGGTGGCGCCAGAACCTGGTGTCGGTGCACCTCCCGGCGGCAGTGTCCCGATTATCGGCGGGCCGGGAATCATGCCTCCCGGAGGTGTGCAGCCCTTACCCGGGCCGGACCCGTGGAACCCGGAACTGCCCGGCGATGTGATCGACGACAGCGTGCCCGACGGACCGGGTCACGGCACCGTTCCACCGCCGGGTGCGGGCTCACCGGGCTCGGGTCCGGGTGTGGGCGTCGGTCCCACGCTGGGCGGAGGCCCCGGTGCGAACGCACCTGGTGTCGCCGGCCCCGGGGGCCCGAGCGTGGGTGGTGCCGGAGCCGCGATCGGTGCGGGTGGTGCGGTGGCCGGAAGTGTCGCCGGTTTGCGCGGTGGACCGATGATCGGCTCCCCAGGCGGTGCCGGTGGTGTGGCCGGCCCGGCCGGAGTGGGACCAGGTGCCGGGCGCGGCGGGATGGTCGGAATGGCCCCGCCTCCGCAGGGACCGGCAGGGCGTGGCGTGGGCACGCCTGCCGGTAGGCCCGGCGGGGTTGGAGGCGCCGGGGTCTACGGCGCCGGCGGCCGAGGCGCTCCCGGCGGACCGGGTGGACGCGGTGCTGCGGGCGCTGGTGGCCGTGGAGGCGCGGGTGCCGGTGGCCGTGGAGCCATGGGAACCGGCGGCCGTGGTGCCGTCGGCGGGATGGTGCCTGGGGCCACCAGCCGTGCAGGTGCGGGCGGCCCGGGACGTGCCGGAGCTCTGGGAAGAGGAGCTGCCGGTGCGGTGGGCCCGGGTACGGGTCGCGCCGGGTTGGGTGCGGGCGCCAATGGCCGCGGCGGCGTCGGTGGGATGCTCGCCGGTGCGGGCGGGCAGGGCCGCAAGCGCCGGAAGGCGGCTCAAGGCCTTGACCTGGTCGCCGACACGCTCGAGGACGAGGCCACCACGGGCCAGGGCGCCGGCGCCAAAGCCGGTCGCCGGGGTGAGGTGCCGCAGGTGGACGCCGAGGAGTGGGGACTGGACGAGCAGTGAGCCGGATCCTGCCGGCGCAAGGCCGGATCCCTGCCCTGCCCCGCCGAGCGTGCCGCTGGTGAACTTGTGCTCAGCGGCATCGGGATCGGTACCGTGTGGACTATGACTACCCCCTCACCCCTAGTGTCGAGCGATCCGTCCTTCGCCGAGTTGTTCCCGCCGGATGTGGCGCTGGAACACCTCGCGGGCGACTTCACGTGGGCGGAGGGACCCACCTACGTGGCGATGCGGGAACGGGTGGTGTTCTCCGACGTGCGGCAGAACCGGACCTGGGCCTGGACCGACCAGGGGCGCCTGGAACTGGAAGAGGACCCCAGTCACCACCAGAACGGTCACTGCACGGACGCCGACGGGTTGCTCATCGCCTGTTCCCACGGAGAGCGGGCGCTGGTCCGCCAGGAGAGCGATGGGTCTTGGACTACGTTGGCCGACTCATTCGAGGGCAAACGGTTGAACAGCCCGAACGACGTCGCTTTACATCCCGGGGATGGGTCGCTGTGGTTCACCGACCCCACCTACGGCATCGACAAACCTGAGGAAGGGTACGGCGGCACCCAAGAACTTGAAGGCCGGTGGGTTTTCCGGTTGGACCGGGACGGCACCCTGACGGCACCGATCCGGGACCGGCACAAGCCCAACGGTCTGGCCTTCGCCTCCGAGGATCTGCTGCTGCTCGCCGACACCGGGGACGATGCGGCGACCCACGGGTACCGGATCGACGCCGACGGCAACGCCACCTACGAGCGGGAGTGGTTCCGGGTGGATCCGGGCAAGACCGACGGGTTGCGGTTGGATATCGAGGGCCGGATCTGGTCCTCCGCCGCGGACGGGGTACACGTGCTGACCCCGGACGGGAGCACCGAGTTGGGCCGGATCCCCACCCCGGAGGTCACGGCGAACCTATGCTTCGGAGGCCCCTACGGGACGTTGCTGTACCTCACCGCCACCTCCAGTCTGTGGCGCATCCCCACCCGCACCCGGGGGCTGGAACTCCGCCGCTAAGTCGCCGGTCTACCGGCCGCCCACCAAACTCGGTCTGCTGGGGAGTCGCGCAGGTCAACTGTCCGCGCGGACCAGCGGGATGAGTACCCAGGCCAAATGGTCCCAGTTCCCGAAAGCGGGATGGGGCCCGGTGCGGGCACGTAGTTCGCGTGGTTCGACTCGATATACCCGCGCCGTGGACGGTTCAAAGATCCGTAGGTCTGGGCCGGGCGCGGGCAGCGCGAGCACAACATGTCTGGGAACGGCCGTGGCCCAGCCGCGACGGGTGTTGCCGCCGGTATACAGCGGCACGGGAATCCCGGCGGCAGTAGCGGCGAGCAGCATCTGGACGGTTCGGTCCATCAAGTGCCTATCACGGTCATCCACAGGACGGTGGGCGTAGCGCACCTGCGGTAGGCGCAAGCCATGTGCCAGGGTCCACGGCGGTGTTCCCAGACTACGCGGCCACGGGAACGGCCCCAGCCCCCTGCGAGTGAGGCGCCGATGCAGGACGCTCTGGGCGCTCGCCAGCCGTTGTGCCGGATCCTGGAGGGTCAAGTTGGCATCGTTCAATACCGACATGCTGCCGGCACCGGCTGGAGCGTTGGACCGCAACCGCAGATCACCGGGCGCTCCTGGCGGCAGATCACCGGGCGCCCCTGGCGGCACCTGCCCGGTGGCCAGCCAGGTCGCCAGCGCCGGGTCCGCCGCTGCGTTGACCAACAAGCCGACCGCGGCCCCACAAGTGGTGGCATCGTGCTGCCGAGCGGCCGTCGCACCGAACCGCACGGTGCCACCTGTTCCGGGCGCCGGGACGGCGATCGTGGCCCACCCCTCCGATGGCACCGGTGTGGTGCGGCGCGCAAGCAAGCGCAACGATAGGTCCAGGTACCGATGGGTGAACAGTGGGCTGATCACCCGGCTCAGTGACGTCCCGGCAAGGGGCTTGCCCCGACGCCGCCGTAGCGGTGTCCCGGCAAGGGGCTTGCCCCGACGCCGCCGTAGCGGTGTCCCGGCAAGGGGCTTGCCCCGACGCCGCCGTGGCGGCGTCCCGGCTGGCTCTGCGGCCCCGAGCGAATCGCCCGGCGCAGGGGCGGTCAGGTCTCCTCCAGGCGGTGACCTTCGCGACGCGTGCACCGCCGGGTATCCATTGCCGGCGGGGTTCGCGGCGCGGCTCGCGCCCGGCGTTCGTCGCGGGACATCATCGGGTGCCGATACGGTCCAGAATCAGCGGCTGCTCTGCGGGACGGGAACCTTCCGGGGCGATGACTACCGCGTCGGAGAGAGCCTCAGTGGCCCGTTCGAACCGCTCGGGCGTGTCGGTGTGCAAGGTCATCAGCGGGCTGCCCGCGCGCACCAGTGCACCGGGTTTCGCGTGCAGTTCCACTCCGGCCGCAGCCTGGACCGGATCCTCGCGACGGGCTCGCCCGGCGCCCAGGCGCCAAGCGGCCACACCCACGGCATAGGCGTCGAGTTCCACCAGCACCCCATCAGCGGGGGCGTAGACATACTCGGTGTGCTTGGCGGCAGGCAACGCGGCCTCGGGGTCCCCGCCCTGGGCCCGGATCATCGCGCGCCACTTGTCCATGGCCCGGCCGTCCTGGAGCGCGGCCGCGGGGTCGGCGTCGGGCCGGCCGGCCGCGGCCAGCATCTGTTCGGCCAATGCCACGGTGAGTTCGACGACGTCGGGCGGGCCGCCGCCGTCGAGCACCTCCACCGCTTCGCGCACCTCCAGGGCATTGCCTGCGGTGAGCCCGAGCGGGGTGGACATGTTGGTGAGCAGTGCGCTGGTGTCCACACCGGCATCGGTGCCCAACTCGACCATGGTGCGGGCCAGTTCCTGGGCCGCAGGCAGGTCCTTCATGAACGCACCGGACCCGACCTTCACGTCCAACACGAGCGCACCGGTGCCCTCGGCGATCTTCTTGCTCATGATCGAGGAGGCGATCAGCGGGATGGACTCCACCGTCCCAGTGACGTCCCGCAGCGCGTAGAGTTTCCGATCCGCCGGGGCCAGACCGGCACCGGCCTGACAGACCACCGCGCCGACTTCCTCCAAGAGGTTCATAATCTCGGCGTTGCTCAACTCGGCGCGCCAGCCCCGGATCGCCTCGAGTTTGTCCAACGTGCCGCCGGTGTGCCCCAGGCCCCGGCCGGACAATTGCGGCACCGCCACGTCGAAGACCGCCACCAGCGGGGCCAGCGGCAAGGTGATCTTGTCCCCGACCCCGCCGGTGGAGTGCTTGTCCGCAGTGGGCCGGGACAGGCCGGAGAAGTCCATCCGTTCCCCGGTGTTGATCATCGCCTGCGTCCACCGCGCGATCTCGGTGCGCTCCATGCCGTTGAGGAAGATCGCCATGTTCAAGGCGGCCATCTGCTCCTCGGCCACCACGCCGCGGGTGTAGGCGTCGATCACCCAGTCGATCTGCTCCGCGGCGAGGGCCTGACCGTCGCGTTTGGTACGGATGACGTCGACGGCGTCGAATGCTTCGGTGCTCATCTTCCGAGCCTATTGGGTTCTCCGTGATCGCGGGCGGGGTGGGCGCAACTGGGCGCACCCCAAAGACGCACGAAGCGGTCAGCAGCGCAACTGGGCGCCTCCCCAAGACGCACGAAGCGATCAGCGGCGCGCGAGCGGTCAGCGGGAGGTGAGATCCTCGGCGTCGAAGGCGTCCGGGAGCACCTCGGTCATCGGGCGGATTCCCACGGGAGTGTCCACCAGCAAGTGCGGCCCGCCGTGCTCCCACAGCAGTTGACGGCACCGCCCGCAGGGCATGAGTAGTTGGCCCTCGGCGCCGCTACAGGTGAAGGCGACCAGTCGTCCGCCGCCTCCGGTGATGAGCGCAGAGACCAGGGAGCACTCGGCGCACAATGCCACGCCGTAGGAGGCGTTCTCCACATTGCAGCCCACGATCGTCTCCCCGGCATCGGTCAGGGCGGCGGCGCCGACGGGGAAATTCGAGTAGGGCACGTAGGCTCGTGCGGTGATCTGTCGCGCTGCCGCGCGCAGTTCTTCCCAGTCGACCGCCGGATGGGCCTGGCGATCGTCGCCGGCTTGGTGAGCAGGGTCCGATTCGGCCGGCGCGCCGTGGCCGGGGGCCGGGTTGCGGTGCTGGGTCATGACTGGGATCTCCTGTGGCTTCGGAGCCGATTACTACGGTGGCGGCCTCGGTCGGCGGGCCTACTCCTCCTCGGATCGCCGGCCGGCGGTCGCGGCGGCCTGCACCAGGAACCGTATCCCCACGCCGATGGCGTCCTCATCGAAGACGGCATCGGGCCGGTGCAGATCGTAGGTGGGGCCCCCCGGTGTGCGGGTACCCAGGCGGGCCATCGCACCACGGGTAGCGGTGAGATACCAGGCGAAATCCTCCCCGCCCAGGGACTGCTCGGTGAGTTGCAGCGACGCGGGCCCCAGGGCGGCGCGGGCGGCGTCGTCCAGGATCCGGACCGAGTCCTCGTCATTGTCCACCGGTGGCACACCGCGGACGATCTGCACGTCCACCTCCACCCCGGTCGGCGCGACGACCTGGCGGATAATCTCGCCCAGTGCCTGGTGGGCGTACTCCCAGGCGCGCACGTCCAGGCAGCGCAGCGTCCCGGTTACCGTGCCGGCCGAGGGGATCGCGTTCGGGGCGTTGCCGGCGCGCACGGCGCCCCAGGTGAGGTTCACCCCGGAGCGGGGGTCCACCCGGCGACTGAGCATCGCCGGCACGGCAGTGATCACATGCCCCAGGGCGGCGACCACATCGCCGGTCAGGTGCGGCCGGGACGTGTGCCCGCCGCCTGAGGACAGCGTGACCGTCACGGTGTCCGAAGCCGAGGTAATCGGTCCGATGCGGGTGCCCACCTGGCCGGTGTCCAGTTTGGGATCGCAGTGCAAAGCGAAGATCTGGTCCACGCCCTCCAGCCGCCCGGCCCGCATCACATCCAGGGCACCGCCGGGTTGAACCTCCTCAGCCGGTTGGAAAATCAGCCGCACATCGTTGCGGAGCAAGCCTTCATCGGCCAGTTCCCCCAGGAGTAACCCCGCGCCGAGCACGATGGTGGTGTGCAGGTCGTGACCGCAGGCGTGGGCCACTCCGCGCACCGTGGAGGCAAAGTCCAACCCGGAGGTCTCGGTGAGCGGTAAGGCGTCCAGATCGGCCCGCAGGGCCACCATCTGCCGATCCGGGTGGGAACCGGGGATGTCGCAGGTGAGGCCGGTGCCCTCCAACCGGTGCACCGCAAGCCCGGCGCGCGTCAGGTGCTCGGCAACACGGTCCGTGGTGCGGTGCTCGGTGCGGGAAAGTTCAGGATGGGCATGGATGTCGCGGCGAAACGCGCGTAGATCCGCATCCAACTTCGCTACCCGGGAGCGCACGCGCTCGGCCAGCGACACTGTGGTTGAAGACGGGGGTAGCACGTTGCCGAGGGTACCCCTCCGGGCGGTGCCTCGCTGCCACGGGCCGCGGGCCGGGGAGCAGTGCGGATCGGCGCAGCGGTACCGCTCAGCGAGGATCGGCCAGGTCGCGCAGCGGGCGGGATCGGTGTGCCGGCAACGCGCTACTGCGGTCGGCTGCGGACGGGATCGGTGTGCCGGCAACGACCTGCAGCGGTTGGCTGCGGGCGAGTGGTCAGAGCAGGTCGGCGGCGCCGTCCTCGGACAGCGCCGTCACGGCGTCCTTGACCTGCTGGGCGCGGTCGGTGGTGGTCACTAACAGCGCGTCCGGGGTGTCCACCACGACGGCGTCGGGTATCCCGATGAGCACCACTTTCCGTCCTCCGGCGGGTACCACGAACGCCTCGCCGGCGTCGATGGTCAGGGCTTGGTCGGCGTCCCCCAGCACCACGGCCTCACCGCCGCCTGCTGCACCTGCCGCTGGGTCGCCGTCGGCCATCAGCAGGGTGCGCAACCCGGACCAGTCCCCCACGTCGCTCCAGTCGAACGAGGCGGGCACCACCACCACTCCCCCGCGTGCGGCGACGGGTTCGGCGATGGCGTGGTCGATGCTGATCGCGGTGAGTGCGGGCCATTCGCGATGCAGCAGTTCGTCGCGCTGGGGGGTGTGCCACGCGGCGGCTATGCGGCCCAGCCCGGCGGCCAGTTCCGGGTGCTCGGCGGCCAGGTGATCCAGCAGGACGTCGGCCCGGGCAACGAACATGCCGGCGTTCCACCAGTAGCGGCCGGTGCGCAGGTACGCGGCGGCGGTGTCGGCGTCGGGCTTCTCGGTGAACGCCCGCACGTGATGGATCGGCAGCGCGGCGTCCAGTGAGAGTTCCTCGCCGGCTTCGATGTAGCCGAACGCGGTGGACGGGGCGGTGGCCTCGATCCCGATCGTCGTCACGTATCCGGCCTGCGCGGCAGCGGTGGCGGCGCTGACGGCGGCGGCGAACGCGGCCGGGTCGGTGATGACGTGGTCGGCGGCGAAGGATCCGACGACGACGTCCTTGCCGTGGGCCTGCCGCAGGACCGCGGCGGCCAAGCCGATGGCGGCCATGGAGTCCCGGGGGCTGGGCTCGGCCAGGACGGATTCGCCGGGTAGTTCGGGAAGTTGTTCGCGCACCGCGGCGGCGTGCTTGGTGCCGGTGACGACGGTGATGGAGGCGGTGAGCGGTTCGAGCCGGTCGATGGTGGCCTGCAGGAGGCTTCGCCCGGTGCCGGTCAGGTCGTGTAGGAATTTGGGGTGATCGCGCCTGGATAGTGGCCACAGCCGGGTGCCGGCCCCGCCGGCGGGGACGATCGCGTGCAGGCTCATGGCCTCACGTTAGTTCACGCTCCCGCCCGCGGCCGGTGTTCGCGGTACCGTCCTGGTTCGCTTCGCCGTCGTGGTTGGTGGCGCTGCCGGGCCTCGCATTGCCACCCGTTGTCCCGTTGCGCCCACCCCACGCGTTCGGGTCGGAGGGGTCCTTGGGCGCTTGGTGGTCGGCGGCCCGCTCCTGGGGAGTGCCGTCGGTGGCGCCAACCGCGCGGTGCTGTGGTTCGGGGTCGGGTGCGGTGGCTTTGCGTACGGTGTCGCGGACCCACCCGATCAGTCCGCCCCAGTACGGTTCGCGTTGGTGCTGCCCGGGGTAGTCCGGCACCGGCTCGACCGGCCGTAGTTGCCCGGTGACCGGGTCGTGATCCCAGGTCAGGGTGTGAGGTTCGGTGACGGTGACGTAATTGGGGCGCTCATCGAAGTGGGTTACGGCATCTCCGCTGATCGTGGGCGGCACCGGCGGGTTTGCGGTCCAGGCTGCCACCAGCAGCACCAGGCGCACCACCAGGTTCACCCACAACAGCAGCGTGACCAGCGCCGCGTAACTACCCAAGAGCGGGTTCTCCACGCTGCCGACCAGGCTGGTGCCCAGGTGGCGCAGGATCGCGGCGCCGATACCGGCGATGGCTGCGCCGATGACCAGATCCCGGCGCGGGGGGCGCACTCCGGCGAGCACCCGGTAGATGAAGACGAACACCAGGGTGTCGATCGCCAGGGCGACGAGCAGTCCGGCCACGCGCAGCAGGACACCGGCGAACGGGGCCTCCCCCAGACCGATCAGATCCAACAACCAGGTGGCCATGGCCCCTGCGGCGATGCCCAGGACCGCGGTGAGCAGGATCGCCAGGCCCAGCACGACGAACGTGCCCAGGTCGCGGATGATGCCGATCGCCGGGTTCTCCTTCGGGGAGATGATGCCGAACATCGCCCGCACCCCGCGGCGAAGGTTGGTGATCACCGTGATGGCGGTGTTGAGCAGCACGACCACGGCCACGATGCCCACGATGCCGCCGGCGGTGCTCAGTTGCAGGTCATCCGGGTTGAGCATCCCGCCGTCGCCGGTGTCCACGATGCCGGGGAGCACCTCATCGAGTTGAACCAGGACTGCGTCGCGCAACTCGGTGTTCTGTCCGAGCACGGCCATGAACACGGTGAACCCGATGGCCAGGGCAGCGAAGATGGAGAACAACGCGGAGAACGCGATTCCGCCGGCAAGCAAGGCGCCGTTGGCGTTGCCGTAACGGCGCAGCGCCCGCGCGACACGGGTCCGTTTCCACCAGGCGAGGAGTTTCTTGACTTTCTCCATGCCTCCAGCATGCCCGCTCCTGGTGCCGGGGGCATATGCAGCGATCGGCGCTGACAAGTACCGCGCGGGCTGCGGGACCTGGGCGGTCGGCGGAACTCGTGCTGGGAAGACTAGGAAGTCAGGACGAACGTGCGCACATCGCGCCACACGCCGTCGTCCCCGAACTCGTACAACGAGAAGTGCGCCACCGGGAACGTGGCCTCGAAGTCCGCCATCCGCTGTTCGGCGTCGTCCAGCGCATCCGGCGGCACGTCGTGGGCGATCGTGACGTGCGGGTGGTACGGGAACCGCATCTGCTGGCGTAGCGGGCCGTCATTGACCAGCTGGTGCAGCATGGTGCATTGCTCGTGGCCGCGGGTGACGACGACGAAGACCACTTGGGTGATCGGCCTGAAGGTGGCGGTGCCGCGCAGTTCCAGCACGAACGGCGGCGTCTGGGCGGCCACGTCGGTCAGGTGGCCTATCACGGTTCCGATGTCGTCGGTGTTCACCACCGCCGGGGGCACGAGGGTGATGTGCGGCGGGATGGACAGCGCCGCCTGGTCACCCACCTCGGTACGCACCCGCGCGAGACTGGAGGCGTAGGGCTCCGGAATGGGGATCGATACCCCGATGCGTATCTGATCGGTGGGGGTTTCGGGGCTGAGCGCGGAACGTACTGGCATTGAGGACCTGGATGTGGACATCAGCACCTGTTCCCTTCTGCTCAGCCGGCTCGTCGCACCGGCCAGTCAGCGGCCTATCTCGCGGGCCGCACCCGGGCAGGGTGGTCCGCGTTTGTCACAACTGTAAGCCGTTCTG
>DATGSR010000034.1:0-3572 GCA_035302405.1 Beutenbergiaceae bacterium | reverse complement strand
CCGGACGGCCTCGATATCGCTGGAGCGGTGTAGCGTCACCGTGTGCGCGAGTTGCTGGCCAGTTTCCTGAGGCCTTACCGGGGAGCGATCCTGGCGGTCTGCGTGCTGCAGTTCGCCCAGACGCTTGCGATGCTGCTGCTGCCCAACCTGAACGCGCGGATCATCGATGAGGGCATCGTGCCCGGGGACACCGGTCTCATCCTGCGGTTGGGCGCGGTCATGCTCGTGATCGCCGCCGTGCAGGTTGTGGCCGCTGTGGGGGCGGTGTACATCGGTGCCCGGACGGCAATGGGGGTCGGCCGGGACGTCCGTCAGGCGTTATTCGCTCGGGTGCAGCGGTTCTCCACCCAGGAGATCTCGGCGTTCGGCGCCCCGTCGTTGATCACTCGCTCCACCAACGACGTGCAACAGGTGCAGATGCTGATCCTGTTCACACTCATCATGATCCTCATGGCTCCGTTCATGTTGCTCGGCGGAGTGATCATGGCGCTGCGCACCGACACCGGACTCTCGGTGCTAGTGGTGGCGGTGGTGCCGGCACTAGCGATCGCGATGGGTCTGGTGGTGTCGCGGGCGATCCCCCATTTCCGGGCGATGCAGGAGCGCCTGGACGCCCTGAACCGGGTGATGCGCGAGCAACTGTCCGGCATTCGGGTGATCCGGGCGTTCGTGAAGGAGTCCCGTGAGGCCGCGAGATTCGGCGAGGCCAACATTGCCCTCCAGGACGTGGCGATCAAGGTCGGCAAACTCATGGCCCTGGCCTTCCCGCTGGTGATGTTTATCATCAACGCCGCTTCGGTACTGGTGATCTGGTTCGGGGGGCACAGGGTGGACGCGGGTCAGACTCAGGTCGGCGCGCTGGTGGCATTCCTGGCGTACCTGATGTTCATTCTGATGTCGGTCATGTTCGCCACGATGCTGGTGATGTTCGCGCCCCGGGCGCTGGTCTCCGGCGGGCGGATCCAAGAAGTCCTCGACTCGGTCCCCACGCTCACCCCGCCGGCCCGCCCGCAGCGCCCCGCCCAGGTGCGAGGTGTGGTGAAGTTGGACGACGTCAGCTTCGGCTATCCCGGCGCCGACGCGCAGGTGCTGCACGAGATCTCCTTCACCGCCGAGCCCGGGCAGACCACTGCGGTTATCGGCTCCACGGGGGCAGGGAAATCGACCCTGATCAACCTCATCCCGCGGCTGTTCGACACGAGCGCGGGCCGGGTGCTGCTGGACGGTGTCGACGTACGCGACCTCGATCCAGCGTTGCTGCGCACCATGATCGGGCTTGTGCCCCAGCGGCCGTACTTGTTCTCCGGAACCGTGGCCTCCAACCTGGCATTCGGGCGGGCCGAGGCCACCGAGGAGGAGATGTGGGAGGCGCTCCGGATCGCCCAAGCCGCCGACTTCGTGGCCCAGATGGACGGGGGACTGGACGCGACGATCACCCAAGGCGGCACCAACGTCTCCGGCGGGCAACGGCAACGGCTATCCATCGCCCGGGCGTTGATGCGGCGGGCGCCGATCTACCTGTTCGATGATTCCTTCTCCGCGTTGGACTACAGCACAGATGCCGCATTGCGCGCTGCGATGCGCCCGGTCACCAGGGAGTCCACAGTGATCGTGGTTGCCCAACGAGTGGCCACGATCCGGGACGCCGACCAGATCCTGGTGCTGGACCACGGCCGACTGGTCGGGGCGGGGACACACACCGACCTGCTGGCCGGTAACGAGACCTACGCCGAGATCGTCAACTCCCAACTCAACGCTGCCGAGGCCGCACGATGAGCGCCACGGAGTCCGCGGACGTGGAAGAGAACGGCACCGAACCGGCGCACACCGCCCAGGCCGGGACCAGACCAGGGCAGCGACCCACGAACTTTGGTCCCACGTTGCGCCGGATGCTCAGCGAAGTTGCTGATCAGCGGGTGCGGATCATTACCGGCATCGTGCTCGGTGCCGTGGGAGTGGTGCTCAACGCCGCCGGCCCCATGCTGCTGGGCATGGCCACCGACATCGTCGTTGCCGGCATGGGCACCGGTGTGGACTTCGGCGCCCTTGCGCGGATACTTGCCCTGATCACCGGGGTGTACGCGCTGGGAGCGCTGTCGGTGTGGTCCCAGGGCGTCCTCACCACCGTGGCGGTGCAACGCACCCTGGCCAAGTTGCGCCGCAAACTCCAGCACAAACTCTCCCGGGTCCCGCTGTCCTACGTCGACGCGCGCCAACGCGGGGAACTGCTGTCGCGGATGACCAACGACGTGGACAACCTCGCCCAAACGCTGCAGCAGACACTGTCGCAATTGATCACCGCGGTGCTGACCATCGCCTCGGTGCTGACCATGATGGTGATCATCTCCCCGCTGCTCGCGCTGGTGGCGCTGGTCACGGTGCCGCTGTCGGGGTTCATCGTGGCGCGGATCGCCAGACGGTCCCAACCGGAGTTCACCGAACAATGGCGGCGCACCGGCACCCTCAACGGGCATATCGAGGAGATGTACACCGGCCACGCGCTGGTCACGGTGTTCGGCCACGAGCAGAGCGCCCAGGACACCTTCGCCACGGAGAACGAGGCGCTGTACCGGGCCTCCTACCGGGCGCAGTTCATCACCGGGGTCATGCAGCCGGTGACGGGCATGATGTCCAACATCGGGTACGTGCTGGTGGCGGTGATCGGCGGGCTCAGGGTGATCTCCGGACACTTGACCATCGGGGAGGTGCAGGCGTTCATCCAGTACTCCCGCCAGTTCGGTCAGCCGATCACCCAGATCGCGGGCATGCTCAACCTGCTGCAGTCCGGGGCAGCCTCTGCCGAACGGGTCTTCGATGTCCTCGACGCTCCGGAGGAGAGTGAGGACCCGCCGGTGGTCGAGGGGCAGGGTCTGCCGGACAAGGTGCGCGGCAAGGTGGAGTTCCGGGATATCTCTTTCCGCTACCGCGAGGACACCCCGCTGATCGAGTCGCTCTCCCTGGTGGCCGAGCCCGGTCAGACCGTGGCCATCGTCGGCCCGACCGGCGCGGGCAAGACGACGTTGGTGAATCTGCTCATGCGCTTCTACGAGGTGGATTCCGGGACCATCACGCTGGACGGGGTGGATATCGGCTCGGTGCCACGGGCGCAGGTGCGCTCGAAGATCGGAATGGTGTTGCAGGACACCTGGCTGTATTCCGGCACGATCGCGGAGAATATCGCCTACGGCGTGGACGGTGAGGTGGACGGGGAGGCCCTTATCGAGGCCGCGAAAGCCACGCACGTGGACCCGTTCGTGCGCACTCTGCCGGATGGATATCAAACGCTCATCGACGACGAGGGCGTCCGGGGGACAGCGGTGAGCGCAGGGGAGAAGCAGTTGCTCACCATCGCCCGGGCGTTCCTCGCCGACCCACCGATCCTCATCCTGGATGAGGCCACCAGTTCGGTGGATACCCGCACCGAGGCCCTGGTGCAGGAGGCGATGGGCGCTTTGCGGCAGGGCCGCACCAGTTTCGTCATCGCCCACCGGCTGTCCACCATCCGCGACGCGGACGTGATCCTGGTGATGGAGGACGGGGCGATCGTGGAGCAGGGCAGCCACCACCAGTTG
>DATGSR010000033.1:0-8831 GCA_035302405.1 Beutenbergiaceae bacterium | reverse complement strand
GGCCTGCGCGCCGACTTCGACGTGTACGCCACGTTCGAGGGCGACAACAACGTGCTGCTGCAACTGGTCGGCAAGCGGCTGCTCACCGACTTCGGCCGGGAGATGGCCAAGATGAACGTGGCCGGCGCCGTGCGCTACGTGGCCGACCAGGCCGCGGACATGACCATGCACCGCACCCCGCTGCGCCGGGTGCAGCAGTCGATCAAGGACTGGGGCTCCAAGGCTCGCTCCGCGACCGAGTTGCGCGACACCGAAGTCCAACGGGAACTACTCGAGGACCGGGTGGAATCGCTCGTGGAACAGGTGGCGATGGCGCTGAAGGACAGCCGCGACGCCGACGCGGCCACCGCGTTCGAGATGTTCAACGACCACCAGCACCAACTCATCGAAGCCGCCAAGGCGCACGGGGAACTGCTGCAGTGGGAGGCCTTCACCGAGGCCCTCGGCCAGATCCGCGACCCCGGCACCAAGAAGGTGCTCACCTGGTTGCGCGACCTGTTCGGGCTGACGCTCATCGAGGAGAACCTGGACTGGTACCTACTCAATGGACGGCTGTCCACCCAGCGAGCCCGCACGGTGACCTCCTACATCAACCGGCTGCTGCCGCGGCTACGCCTGCACGCCCGCGACCTGGTGGAGGCCTTCGGGTACACCCCGGAGATGATCGGCGCCCCGATCGGCACCGCCGCGGAGGGCAAGCGCCAGGAGGAAGCCCGCGACTACTACCGCGCCCAGCGCGCCAGCGGCGATGAACCCGTGCTGGAGAAGCACCTGCCGCGTGGTGCGGTTACGGACACGGAGATGATCACCGCCTGAAGGGACCGAATAGCAGCGCAGCAGCAGCGCGTTCGACGGCGCCGCGACCGAGGCGTTCGAAGTCCGCACCCGAATTAGGTTAGGGTTGCCTTATCTAATTCCCCACCGTGATTGGACGTGTGCCGTGGCGCGAGCGCGACCGGTTCGACCCGTGACCTATGCCGAGGTTGTGCGCAAGGAACACCTCACCCCCGCGATGGTTCGGGTGTGGTTGTCCGCGCCGGAGGGCCAGCCGTTACGGCTCGAGCACCCGGGCTTCACTGACGCGTACGTCAAACTCGTGCTGCCCCGCCCGGAGTCCGGCCTGCGCTCCCCGTTCGATCCCGATGCGGTCAAGGAGGAGTTGGAGCCCGCGCTGTGGCCGGTGATGCGCACCTACACCATCCGGCACTGGGACGCAGACCGCGGCCAGATGGCCCTGGACGTGGTGCATCACGGTGACAAGGGCTTCGCCGGGCCCTGGGCGATGGACGTGCAGGTAGGCGACCAGGTCCAGTTCCGCGGACCGGGTGGCGCCTACACCCCGGACCCGGACGCCGACTGGCACCTCCTGGTGGGCGATGAGAGCGCCCTGCCGGCGATCGCCGCCTCCACCGAGGTGCTGCCGGCCGGCGCCCGTGGCCACGCCATCATCGAGGTCGAGGACGCCAGTGAGGAGCAACCCCTCACCGTGCCCGACGGCGTGCAGGTGCAGTGGATCCATCGGGCCACCTCTCCCAAGGCTCCCGGGATCGAATTGTGCGACGCGGTGCGGGCCGTGGACTTCCCCACCGGCCGGGTGCACGCGTTCGTGCACGGCGATGCCACCTTCGTCCGCGAGGTTCGTTCCTACCTGCGCTTCGAGAGGCACGTGCCCAAGGAAGACCTGTCCGCCTCCGGCTACTGGCGCCGCGGAATGGACGATGAGGCCTGGCGCGCGGCCAAGGCGGAGTGGAAGGCGCAGGTGGAGGCGGACGAGGCGGCCCACGCCGCGGCCGGCGTCTGAGCCTCACCAGCGGTTACTGGTGAACTCCGCCCACCCCACCAGACCGTCGATACCCCGGGTGATCCCGTCGTCGTCGACCGCCCATCCCTCCCAGGTGCCCACCACGCCGGTGCGGGTGGTGGCCACGATGCCCAGATTGGTGGCGGTGGTGCCGTGGTGGAACGGGCGCAGGCTGGCGTGGATGTGTTCGCCCTCCACCACCCAGGGCGCGGTGGCGGAGTCCACGTCGTACTCCCACTGCACCTCGTCGCTGAGCAGGTGCACCACGCCGTCCAGGATCAGGGCGTTCTCGCTGGCGCCGGTGCCCTCGGTCCACAAACCGCCCAGGTGCAACCCGGTGCGGACTCCCGCGACCGCCCCCGATGCCACGGCGGAGGTGTACTGCGTGGCGTAGGGCCACCGTCCCCGCCCGTGGTCGACGTGCGCCCAGGCGCCGGGAGGAACAGGGACGTCGTCCCCGTCGATCTCCAGACGGCCGCTCACCGGCATCGCGGCGCCCTTGAGGGTGTACTGGAACTGCCGCTCGCCCCAGGGGATCACCACTCCCAGATGCTCGGAATCGGTGTCCACACGCAGATCGAGGCGCACCCGGTGCGTCTTCGCGCGCAGCCGGGTGATGTGGCCCTCCGGGTCGGTAGCGATCGCAACATCGCGGGTGAGCGCCCGCATCGGCCCCGCGCCCGGCGTCTCGGGTAACTCCACCTGTCGGGCCAACGGCACGATCGCGGCGTCGTCCACCACCGTGCCGTCGCGCCGGTCCAGGATCCATACCTGCTGCTGGGCGGCGTAGTTCAGTGCGTTCACGGTCAGGGCGAGCACGTGGGTGTCGGTGATGATGCCCCAGTGCTCGCGCCGCTTGGTGCGGCTCCAGGTCGCGGCCCGCGAACCCAGGGGCGCCGGATGCAGGTTCGCCCGGTGCAACGGTCGCCGGGTCCACCCGACCGCGGCAGGGTTGAGCGCTCCGGAGGGCATGCACAAATCCACTGCGCGGGTGATCTCGGGCAACACAGGTCCATCCTCCCGCATCGCGGACGTGCTCTGCGTCGCACGGATCAGGCGTTCAGGCCCCATTCGGCGGCCAGCAACTGGAACGAACGACGGCGGAGCTCGGGGTCGTAGACGTAGGTAGTGACGATCAACTCATCCAGATCGTGCTCGTCGGCGAACTCCTGCAACCGGGTGGCGACTTGCTTCGGGGTGCCGACGGCGTTGATGCCCATCACATCCTGGGCGACCTGCAGCAACTGCGGCGGGAGCACCGCGGCCAGGTCCTGCACCGGCGGGTCCAGGGGAGCGGACTGCCCGGTACGGATCCGCACCGACATCAGTTGGTTGGTGGTGAACAGGTACCGGGCCTCATCCTCGGTGGGCGCCACCAGCGCCCCGGCCCCGGCCATCACGGTCGGCCGGTCCACCTGGGCGGTGGGGGCGTCGGGGTTGAAACGCTCCCGGTACAACGCGAGTGCTTCGCGGATCATCTGCGGGGCGAAGTGGGAGGCGAAGGAGAAGGGCAACCCCAGCGCGGCAGCGACCTGGGCGCCACCGACTGAGGACCCGAGCATCCACAACGGGATCTTGGTTCCCTGTCCCGGATAGGCGCGCACCTTACGGTCGGGGTGCTCCTCGTCCAGGTAGGCGGCCAGGTCGGCCACCTCCTGGGCGAAACCGTCGAGTTCGGGGTTACCTCGTCGAAGTGCGGCCGCGGTGAGCGGGTCGGTGCCCGGTGCTCGGCCCAGCCCCAGGTCGAACCGGTCCCCGTACAGGGTGGCCAGGGTGCCGTAGTACTCGGCCACCATCAGCGGCGCGTGGTTGGGCAGCATCACTCCGCCGGACCCCAACCGGATCCGTTCGGTGTGCTGGGCGAAATGCCCCAGCAGCAGCGATGTGGCCGATGACAAGAACGCCTCGGTGTTGTGGTGCTCGGCCACCCATAACCGGTGGTAACCCAACCGATCCACCTCCTGGGCCAGCCGGGTGGATTCGGCCAACGCCTGCTGCGGAGTCATGCCCTGGGATCGAGGGGCCAGTTCGAGCACGGCCAGCGGGATTCGTTCTGTTGTCATATCCGGGCCAACAGCACGCCGGCAGTAGTTCTTCCAGAGCGGTATAGACCTAACCGGGTGCCGTGCTCGCGATCGAGGGCAACAGTGTGCTCGGGCGCACGGCGGATGAAGTCCTCGCCCGGATGCCCTGCGCCTGGTGTCACCTGCGTCGTCTAGCGTGAGGGCGATGCGCACCCAAGCACAGCAGGCCCTGGCCACCCTCGTCGGCCGCCCGGAGGCGGACTTCCGCGACGGGCAGTACGAGGCGATCGAGGCGCTGGTGGACCGGCGCGAACGGGTGCTGGTGGTCCAGCGCACCGGGTGGGGCAAGTCGGCGGTGTACTTCGTGGCCACCGCGCTGCGCCGCGCCGCCGGGGCCGGTCCCACCGTGATCGTCTCCCCGCTGCTGGCGCTGATGCGAGACCAGATCGCCGCCGCCCAGCGCGCCGGTATCAACGCGGTGACCATCAACTCCGCCAACGCCGAGGAATGGGCCGCGGTGCGCGAACAACTCGCCGCCGATGCGGTCGACGTGCTCCTGGTCAGCCCCGAACGCCTCAACAACCCGCGGTTCCGCGCGGAACAACTGCCGGATCTGGCTGCCCGGTGCGGGCTGCTCGTGGTCGATGAGGCGCACTGCATCAGCGACTGGGGTCACGACTTCCGCCCCGACTATCGCCGGATCCGCACGATGCTGGCCGGCCTGCCTTCCGACACCCCGGTGCTGGCCACCACCGCCACCGCGAATGAACGAGTGGTGACCGACGTCGTCGAGCAACTCGCCGCCACTGCGGAAGGAGCGGACCCCCGCCAGGTGACCACCGTGCGCGGCCCGCTGGCCCGCTCCTCGCTGCGGCTGGGAGTGCTGGACCTGCCCGGCGCGGCCCAACGAGTGGGATGGCTGGCGGCGCACCTGGGCGACCTGCCCGGTAGCGGCATCGTCTACACCCTGACCGTCTCGGCCGCGGAGGACCTCACCGAGGCGCTTCGCGCCGCCGGGCACGAGGTGCGCGCCTACACCGGGCGCACCGACCCGGCCGACCGCAGCGAACTCGAAGCCGCGCTGCGGGACAACCAAGTCAAGGCGCTGGTGGCCACCAGCGCCCTGGGCATGGGGTTCGACAAGCCGGATTTAGGGTTCGTGGTGCACCTGGGCGCACCGAGTTCCCCGGTGGCCTACTACCAACAGGTGGGCCGCGCCGGGCGAGCCACCGACCGGGCCGACGTGCTGCTACTTCCCGGCGCGGAGGATAAGGACATCTGGGCCTACTTCGCCTCTGCCGCCATGCCCCGGCAGGTGCAGGCCGACGCCGTCCTGGACGAGTTGGGTCGCTCCGAACGGCCGCTGTCCACCATGGCGCTGGAGACCCTGGTGGACGTGCGCCGCACCCGGCTGGAACTGCTGCTCAAGGTGCTGGACGTGGACGGAGCGGTGGAACGGGTGCAGGGCGGATGGCGAGCGACCGGCCGGCCCTGGGCCTACGACGCGCAGCGGTACGAGCGGGTGGCGCAGGCCCGTGACCGGGAGCAAGGCCTGATGGTGGAGTACCTGACCGGTGAGCAGTGCCGGATGGAGTTCCTCCAGCGCGCCCTGGACGACGCCACCGCCGCACCCTGCGGACGCTGCGATGTGTGCGCGGGCCCGTGGTACCCCACCGAGGTCCCGGACGAGGCGTTGCAGCGCGCTACCGGCCGGCTGGCCCGTGCCGGGGTGCCCGTTGAGCCGCGGGCACAGTGGCCCTCCGGGATGGCCCGGCTGGGCGTGGAGGTCAAGGGCAAGATCGCGCCCGCCGAACAGATGGACCGCGGCCGCGTGGTGGCGCGGCTGTCCGACCTGGGCTGGGGCCAACGGCTACGAGAAGTGTTCAACGCCGACGACGACGCAGCCCCGGCGGCGTTGCTGGGTGCGGTGGTGCAGGTGCTCGCCGACTGGGACTGGGCCCAGCGACCGGCGGGAGTAGTGGCGATGCCCTCGCGCGCCCGGCCGAAACTCATCGCCTCCGTCGCCGAACACATCAGCGCCCGCGGCAGGTTGCCGTTCCTGGGCACCCTGGACCTGGTGGACGGCGGCCCCACCGGCGAGGCCGGCGGGAACAGCGCGTTCCGGTTGGCGGGGGTCTGGCAGCGGTTCACCGTGGGGCCGCAATTGGGGGAGCATCTGGCGGAACTGCACGGGCCGGTGCTGCTGGTGGACGACTTGGTGGATTCCCGCTGGACCTTGACCGTAGCGGCACGTGAACTGCGCCTGGCCGGTGCGGATGCGGTGCTGCCGCTCGCGCTCGCGGCGCAAGGCTGAACGCCGCGGCGGGCGCTGGGCGGGCGCGGGGCTGAACGGCGCGTGGCGGCGCGTCCGCTCAGTGGGGCAGGTTAAGTTTCATGCCCTCGTGGCTGGCGACGAATCCGAGGCGTTCATAGAAGCGGATGGCGTCCTCGCGACGTTTGTCGGTCGTCAGTTGCACCATCGCAGCGCCGCGCTGGGCGCAGTAGTCGATCATCCATTCGAAGAATGTACGGCCCAGCCCCTGGCCCCGATGGGAGGCGGCTACGCGCACCGCCTCGATCTGGCCACGTAGCGCCCCACCGCGCGAAAGCCCGGGGATGAAGCTGATCTGTGCAGTGGCGGCAACGGTGTTCCCATCCGTCAAGGCGACGAGCAGGACCTGGTTCGGATCGGCGTCGATCGCTGTGAACGCCTCCACGTAGCTGGAGTTGGCTGCGTCAGACTCCCGATCCCTACCGAGTACGTCGTCGGTGAGTAGTGCCACGATCTCCTCGAGGTCGCTCCGGTGTGCCCTCGCGATCGCCACCTCCCCGCCGCCCCCCGTACCGGCTTCCGCGCCGATGTGCACTGACCCGAGCACCTCACGCGGCTGATCCGGGTCGTTCGGCGCATGGTCATCTGAGGTGGGCATGGCATCCCTTCTGCTGGTTTGTGGCCAGGCTCACCCTAGCGGGCGCTCTGCGCTAGAAAGACGCCGACCAAGCCACCTCGAGGTCGATGAGAAGGACGATCCGGTTATCCCGTTCGGGGTAAGGCGCCCCGGTGTAGGCCCGAGCGATCCGGTCGATGATCGTCCAGGCCTCCGGTCCATCGACCCGCTGCGCAACCCGGCCACGCCCGCTGGCCATCAGGTACGGGTTGTCCGCCGCGGTGAGGGACAGTGCCACCCGGGGATCGCGGCGTACGTTTCGATCCTTGATCGAGTCCGGGATGGTCAGCACCGCGAGGTGCTCACCTTCCACCCGTACCCACACCGGCACCGTGGTGGGGTGACCGTCGGGCATCAGGGTCGCGATGTGCGCGAGGTTCGGTGCTGTGAACAGGTGGGCAACTTTGGCGAGGGGCGCGGGTCGGCCGCCGGTCATCACGGAAGTTCCGCAAGGATGTCAGCGCGTCCGCCGTAGGGAAGTTCGGGCCAATCGCCCAGAAGGTCTTCCGCGGCGGTGGCGTGCGGTACTTGCAGCACCGAAATGCCGAACACGTCGCCGCCGTACTCGGAAGTACCGCTGGAACTCACCGTTCGACCGCCGCTCAGAGCGACGGTCTGCTCATGTTCCGGTCGGGCTCGCAGGCGTTCGACCCACGCCCAAAGGGCCCGCTCGTTCGCTTCGGCGTGGTCGGCAGGGACTTGGCCCCGCCGGTACTGGACGACGACTCGCATGGGTTCTCTCCGCTTCCGTGGACGCTCACATGGGGTTTGGCGGACGCTCGAGTGTGGATTCAACGAGCCACGGTCGCCCACCGACTTTGATGCTTGCGATTTGCAAGTGAAGGCGAATCTAGTACTGTCGCTTGCAGAACGCAAGTGAAATGTGGCGGTGGCCCGCGCGGGTCGGACGCCGCGCACACGGGACGCCGAGGCGCAGGAGGAGGCAGGTGGATGTCTCAGCGACGGTCGGGCTGCCCGATCAATATGACGGTGGAGTTGCTCGGGGACCGGTGGAGTCTGCTGGTGATCCGGGACGTGATGTTCGCCGACCGGCACACCTTCGCCGACTTACACGAAGGCTCGGAGGAAGGGATCGCGACGAACATCCTCAGCGACCGGCTGAAACGTCTCGTCGCGGCAGGTGTGCTGCGGCGGACGCCGCTGCCCGGGAGCCGAAACCGGGTTCGCTACGACCTGACCGAACGCGGTATCGACCTGGTGCCGGTGCTCACCGCGCTCGGCGGGTGGGGCGCCCGACACCTCGATGTGGACGCCGACCTGTGCCGGGTGGTGCAGGATTTGCAGGCCGGAGGGCAAGGCGCCGAGCAGGCATTGATGCGGCAACTGCGTAAACGCGACCTGGACCCGGTCACCACTGCCTGATGTCCGCCATGGCCTCGGCGGCCGGAGTGCGATCCAGGCCGCGCGCCGGGTGCGCGCGAACACCCGACCCTTACCGCTAGGAGACTGACCATGCCCAACTACGGCCACGCCGTATCCATCGGGGCGCTGATCGATGCCGGGATAGCCGCGCACGAAGCGGCGGACCTGGCAGCGCGCGCCGATGAAGCCGGCCTGGACCTGGCTCTGTTCACCGACCCCGACGACGTTACCGACCCCGGCGACGTCACCGATCCCGACGACGCAGGCGCGCCTGCGCGATCGAGCGATCCGTTGGCGCTGGCCACCTGGGCGGCGGGCCGCACTGAACGGATCACCGTGGGTGCGGCCGGGTTGAAGATGACGAACCGTCAACCGTCGGTACTGGCCCGGGCCGCCGGCAGTTTGAGCGCGCTGTCGGGGAACCGTGCGGTGTTGAGTTTGGCTGTCCCCGGCGACCCGCAGGTGCATGTTGACGAAGACGGCCGTGAACGCACCGACGAACTGACCGACGTGATCGGGGTGTTCCGCGCTGTCCTGGACACCAGTGCGGAGCGCGCCACCTACACCGGCGCGCACCACGCCATCCGTGACGTCCAACCCGGGCCCGTGCTGCGGCGCGAGTTCCCGGTATGGCTGAGCGGCTCCGACTCGGTAGCCGCTGAATTGGCTGCCACC
>DATGSR010000032.1:0-7102 GCA_035302405.1 Beutenbergiaceae bacterium | reverse complement strand
TGCGTAAGCGGGTGATGGAGAACGATGTGAACGCTTGGGCCCGCCGGTTCCTGGACACGCTGCAGTCGATCACCGAAGACCGATGACGCCCCCCGACGCCGGGGACAACCCGCCGACTCCCGCCGATGAGTTACGCCGCCGACTCACCGATTTCACCCGGGCCGAGCACATTCTTGTGGCCCTGGACTTCGACGGCGTGCTCGCCCCCCTGATCGAGGACCCCACCCAGTCGCGACCGATCCCGGAAGCGGCCCGGGCGCTGAAACGCTTGGCGAGCGCCCCAGGGGTGCAACTCGCGCTGGTGTCCGGCCGCCCGGCCCAGGATCTGGGGGTCTTGGCCGGTCCGCCGCCGGGCACCTGGCTGGTCGGCAGCCACGGGGCGCAGACGGCGGAAGTCACCGAGGCGGGCACGGTGGAGTTGCTGCCGTTCGAGTTGACGCCCGAGCAGCGTGACCTGCTGAACCGGGTGAGCGCGGCGCTGGAGAAGATCGCCGCCGAGCCCGAGTTCGACGGGGCCTGGGTGGAACACAAACCCGCTGCCGCTGCGTTGCACACCCGCCCGGTGGCCGATGCCCAGGCCGCGGAACGAGCGCTGGCGTTCGCGCTGGCCGGCCCGGGAAGCTGGCCGGGCACCTACGCCCAGCCGGGTAATCAGGTGGTGGAGATCCCGGTGGTGCAAGCCACCAAGGGCGCGGCGGTGGCGACCTTACGCCACCGGATGCGCACCGAATTGACGGGCCGGCCGGTGGCGGTGTTCTTCGCCGGTGACGACGTGACCGACGAGACCGTCCTGAGCACCCTGGCCGAGGGCGACCTGGGTGTGAAGGTGGGGACCGCGCCGTCGGCCGCGCACGTGCGGGTGGCCGATGAGGACGCGATCGCCGCGCTCCTGCACGACTTGGCAGACCTGCGCGCCTGAGCGGTACCCGCACCTGAACAGGACCCGCGCGCCTGAGCCCGGCGCACGTAAACCTGCACGAACGTGCGCACCGACGGGCGTGTCCCGGCCTGATGTGCCGCCCGCCCGCGACGCTGCGGAAAACCGCCCGGGCACGCCGACCGGGCACCCCAGAAGTGACTCTCGTCACGCAGTTCGCAGCGTGCGTTGTGCCACAATGACAGCGGTTGGTGAGGATCACCGGCCGTGTCAGCGATGACATTACTGACACTCTTCACAACGGATCGTCCGGCACGTACCTGCCGGTGAAGGGAAACAAGAAAAATGGCAACGGTCACTTACGACCACGCGACCCGGACCTACCCAGGCACCGAGCGTCCCGCTGTGGATGCGCTGAACCTCGAGATCGACGACGGCGAGTTCCTCGTCCTCGTCGGCCCCTCCGGCTGCGGGAAGTCCACCTCGCTTCGGATGCTCGCCGGGCTGGAGGACGTCAACTCCGGCCGGATCCTCATCGGTGACCGGGACGTCACCGACGTACAGCCCAAGGACCGGGACATCGCGATGGTGTTCCAGAACTACGCGCTGTACCCCCACATGTCGGTGGCGGACAACATGGGCTTCGCCCTGAAGATCGCCGGCACCCCCAAGGCAGAGATCCGCCAGCGCGTGGAGGATGCCGCGAAGATCCTGGACCTGTCCGAATACCTGGACCGTAAGCCCAAGGCGCTGTCCGGTGGTCAGCGTCAGCGGGTGGCCATGGGCCGGGCGATCGTGCGGAACCCGCAGGTGTTCCTCATGGACGAACCGCTGTCCAACCTTGACGCCAAGCTCCGGGTGTCCACCCGTACCCAGATCGCCTCACTGCAGCGCCGTCTGGGGGTCACCACCGTGTACGTGACCCACGACCAGACCGAGGCGCTGACCATGGGTGACCGGATCGCGGTGCTCGACCACGGCATCCTGCAGCAGGTGGGCACCCCGCGGGACATGTACGACCGTCCCGCGAACGTGTTCGTGGCCGGCTTCATCGGCTCCCCGGCGATGAACCTGGGCACCTTCTCCGTCTCCGACGGCAAGGCGAACTTGGGCGACACCCACATCCCGCTGACCCGCACCACCATGGATGCCCTCACCGAGGACGACAAGGGTGAGATCACCCTGGGCTTCCGCCCCGAGTCCCTGGACCTGACCACCGAGAACGACGATCGGGCCTTCCCGGTCGTGGTGAACGTGGTGGAGGAACTGGGATCGGACGCCTACGTCTACGGCCAGTTGGGTGACAAGGAGGCCGCCGAACACGTCAGCTCCGGCGCCGGTGACGCCCAGGTGATCGTGCGCACCGACCCGCGCGAGGTCCCGATGAAGGGTGACCGGATCTACGTCCGGATCCGCGAGGGCGAGTCCCACGTGTTCTCCACGGCCACCGGGGAACGGCTGCCGGTCTGATCCAGCGCACCTGATCCCGGGCCGACGACGTCGGCTCACCTGCGGGGCGGAACCACCTGTTGGTCCCGCCCCGCAGTGCTGTGCGCACCACGCGCCACCGGGCAGGAGCGCTGCACGCCACCCGACAGGCGCGCTGCCCGCCACCCGGCAAGCGCACCACGCAAGCACGCGGCGCCCGCCTGTCATCGACTACTGCCACAATCATGCCCATGCCCACTTCGTTGCAGATCACCACGGCCGCCGCCGATCCAGCCCTCCTGGATCTGCCGTGGGATGTGCCTTTGGAGGACTGGCCGGCGGAAACGATCGCCGCCCTGCCGCGCGGTATCTCCCGGCACACGGTGCGGTTCGTGCGGCTGTCCGGCCGGGTCATCGCGATCAAGGAGATCGGGGAGACCGCGGCGTACCGTGAGTACGAACTCCTGCGGGATCTGAACCGGCTGGATGTGCCTTCGGTACGGCCCGTGGGTGTGGTGACCGGGCGAAGCAGCCCGGAGGGGGAGCCGCTGACCCCGGCGTTGGTGACCGAACACCTCCGGTTCTCCCTGCCCTACCGCGCGCTGTTCAGCCGCCACCTGGCTCCCGATACCGCCACCCGGCTCATCGACGCGCTGGCGGTGCTGCTGGTGCGGCTACACCTGGTCGGGTTCTTCTGGGGCGATGTGTCGCTGTCCAACACCCTGTTCCGGCGTGACGCCGGTGAGTTCGCCGCCTACCTGGTAGATGCCGAGACCGGGGAGTTGCACGATCAGTTGACCGACGGGCAACGCGGCCACGACCTGGAGATCGCCCGGGTGAACATCATCGGGGAGTTGATGGACCTGGCCGCCGGTGACCTGCTCATGGACGACGTCGACCCCGTCGCGATCGGGGAGATGATCGTGGAGCGGTACACCGACCTGTGGTCCACCCTCACCGAGATGGAGGAGTTCGCCACCGACGACCGCTGGCGGGTGGCCGATCGGATCCGCCGGTTGAACGCCCTGGGATACGACGTGGGCGAGTTGGTGATGACCACCGACGTGGATGGCACATCGGTGCGGATCCAGCCCAAAGTGGTGGATGCGGGGCATCACCACCGCCGGCTGATGCGGTTGACGGGTTTGGATGTGCAGGAGAACCAGGCACGGCGCCTGCTCAACGACATCGACACCTATCGGGCGGCCACCGACCGGCAGGGCGACGACGAGGTCTACGTCGCCCACGACTGGCTCACCGAGGTGTTCGAGCCCACGGTGCGGGCGGTGCCGCGGGAACTGAGCCGGAAGTTGGAGCCGGCGGAACTCTTCCACGAGGTGTTGGAGCACCGGTGGTACTTGGCCCAGAACCGCGGCGAGGATGTCTCGATGCCCCAGGCCGTGGAGTCCTACATCGACTCGGTGTTGCGACATCGACCCGATGAGGATGCGGTGCTCGGCGGCCCGCCCCCCGAGCCGACCGAACCGGTCGACTAGCCCACGTGCTCAGCACGCTATGTGCGTTGCTGAGCCGGAGCCATTTCGGTGCGTTGCCGGACCGGACTTCTCGGCCTTGCCGGCTCCGCGCGCCTTGGTGCGTTGCTGAGCCGGAGTGCTTCGGCGCGTGCCCCGCTCAGCGCACTTGCGTGCGTTCCCGCCGCCGGCGCACCCATGGCAGTACTGACAGGGTCAGGTTGCCCGCGGACGCGGTGCCCAGCACCCCGGAGAGCAGCCCCCACCATTTGCCCGCCCGGCGATCGTCGCCGATGTGCTGCAACGACTTGCGCAGTGCGTACAGGGCGCCGGCCAGTTGCAGGACCCCGGCGGCGGGGGTGGTCCACGCCAGCGTCGGGTGTTCTTCCGGGTCGGCGATGCGGTAGGCGGCCTCGGAAGCCTCGGTGGCGGTGCGCCGCATCTGTTCCATGTTCGCTCGGGCCTGGGCGCGGGCTTGTTCCCGGGCTTCGTCGGCGACCTCTCGCACGTGTTCCATGTGGGCCCTGGCTTGCGCGCGGGCCTCCTCAGCGGCTTCGTCCATCGCCCGGCGCACGGTTGCGCTCACGGTCAGCGGATCCAGGTGTTCGGCGTCGGTCAGGTCCTCGGCACCCACCTCGCCGGTGAGGAAATCATGGACCACCGGCGGCAATTGCAGGGCCCGCACCATGGTGGCCAGGCCGTGCTCGCCCTTCTCCTCCAGCGCGGTCGTCAACATCTGCTCGTCGCTGGCGAAATCACCCTCCAGCAGCGCTCGTACCAGGGCGCTTCGACCCAGGATCCGGGTGACGAACGGGCCCACGACCTCCGCGGCCTCCTCGGGCACCACGGTGATGGTGGCGTCCCAGGAGTGCATATGCGCCTGGCCCGGCTCGGACAGGATCGTGACCGACGGGAAGGACTCCCCATGTTCCAGCAGCACCACCGGCAGGTGATCGTCTCGCCATTGCAGGGAGGTCAGCGCCGGCCCGTCCTGGACGAATACCACCTGTCGGTCCTCATGGGGTACGACGGCGAGCGGTGTGTTGGCCTCGGTGGCCAGATCGTGCAGTTCTCGCGGGGTGGCACGGGTCACCGCCACCGCTCGTTCGGGAAGCCGGGTGGAGGACAGGTCGATGTCGGACCAGAACGGTTCCTCGGTGTCCGGGGCATCGGCCCCTTCGGCGACGATGTCTTCGAAGACCACCAGGCCCTGGCATTCGGCGGCGAGCGCCTCGGCCAGTTCGCCCAGTGGCGGGCCGGGCACGATCTCGGTGCGGCTGGCGGACAGAACCGCCACGCGGCGTTCCTCATCCACCGCCACGGTGACCGCGACCGAATAGGGGGCGTCGGGGTCGGACTCCACCAGGGCGACCACCAGCGCACCATCCAGGAAGGCCCCGGCACGGGCGGCGATCGGTGTGGAGGTGCTCACCAGGCCCGCGCAGCGACGCCAGCCGCTTGAACTGCTCATAGCGCGACCCTACCTATCTGCTCGCCCCGGCACCCACCGGGTGGCCGGGTGCGCCGCGGATCAGTTGGTCTCGGCGAGTCGGCGCTGCCGCGCGATCTCATACAGTGCGATCCCCACGGCGGTGCCGGCGTTGAGGGACTCCACGGTGGAGGAGATCGGGATGGACACCAGCGCATCACAGGTTTGCTGCACCAGCCGGCTCAGCCCCTTGTCCTCCGAACCCAGCACGAGCACCAGCGGCTCGCTCGCTACCGGCAATCGATCCACGGAGGTGTCGCCTTCGGCGTCCAGCCCGATCACGAAGCAACCGGCTTTCTGGTACTCCTGCAGGGCACGCACCAGGTTGGTGGCGCGGGCTACCGGCACCCGGGCGGCGGCGCCCGCGGAGACCTTCCACGCCGCGGCGGTGACGCCGGCGGCCCGGCGTTGCGGTACCAGCACGCCGTGAGCGCCGAATGCTCCAGCGCTACGCAGCGTGGCGCCCAGGTTCCGCGGGTCGGTGACCGAGTCCAGCGCCACGATCAACGGCGCGCCCGGGCTGTCGGTGCTGAGCAGGTCAGCGGGCTGGGCGTACCGGTAGGCCGGGATCTGCAGCCCGACGCCCTGATGCACCGACCCGTCGGTGCGGCGATCCAGTTCGGCGCGGGTGACCTCCAGCACCGGGATGGCCCGTTCGGCCACGAGGTGGCGGATCTCATCGGTGCGTTGGTCACTGCCCAGGCCGCTGGCCAGGTACAGGGTGTTGGCCGGGATATCTGCCTGCAGTGCCTCCAGCACCGAGTTCCGCCCGCCGATGACCTCATAGGGTCGCTCCCCCGCAGGTCGGGGACGGCGGCCGCCGTCGGATCGGGCCTGGCGTTGGCCGGCGGCTTTGCGTTTGGCCGCGGGGTGGTGGGGCCGGTCCTCCGCCCTCGGGGTGGGGCCACGCCCGCGCAGCGCCTTGCGTCCCTGCCCGCCGGAGCCGACCTGCGGGCCCTTCTTCGTGCTCGCCTTGCGCACCGCGCCGCGGCGCCTGGAGTTGCCGGCCATCAGGCGCGTCCCCGCAGACTCCACCGTGCGCCGTCGGACGAATCGGCCACCTCGACCCCGGCGGCGTGCAACTGGTCGCGCAACTCATCCGCCCGGGCCCAGTCGCGCTCGGCGCGTGCGTGCGCCCGGGCTTGGAGCACCTGGGTGACCAGGGCGTCCAGGGCGGTGGCGGCGTCGTCGTGCGTGGCATCTGCCCGCTTGACCCACGGCTCGGCGTACGGGTCCAGGCCGAGTACATCGAGCATCGCGCGCACCTGCACCCCGTGGGCGGAGGCGTCGCGCCCGTCGGCCAGTGCGGTGTTGCCCGCCCGGACCGTCTCGTGCACCACGGCCAGGGCAGCGGAGACGTTCAAGTCATCGTTCATCGCCGCGGTGAACTGCTCGGGCAGATCCGCCTCGGCGTGGTCGGCGGGCCGGGCATCCGCGCCGGCCCGCACCCGGTCCAGGAACCCGGTGATGCGCTGCCAGGCCGAAGCAGCCTCGCCCAAGGTCGTCTCGGAGAACTCCAGCGCGGATCGGTAGTGCACCGCGGCCAACGCGTACCGCAACACCACTGGGTCGTACTGCTCCACGAGCACCTCCACCAGCATGGAGTTGCCCAAGGACTTGCTCATCTTCTCCCCGCTGATGGTCACCCATGCGTTGTGCAGCCACCACTGGGCAAAGCCCCACCCAGCGGCGCGCGACTGGGCCTGCTCGTTCTCGTGGTGGGGGAAGCGCAGGTCGATGCCGCCGGCGTGGATGTCGAAGGTCTCCCCCAGGTATTTGCGGGCCATCGCCGAGCACTCCAGGTGCCAACCGGGACGGCCCCGCCCGTAGGGGGTC
>DATGSR010000031.1:0-8021 GCA_035302405.1 Beutenbergiaceae bacterium | reverse complement strand
GCAGATATCACTTCGGTAACGATGCGGCCACGAATCGTCTCACCCTCATTACTCACCCTCGCGGAGATGTGTACAGTGCCGGTGTCCATGGCGGATGTACAGCGCTCGTCGGAACCCACAAGGTCCATCCGGAAACAGGTCCGGGGCGAGGCTCCCTGCCATTCATAGGAGGAACATTGAAGACCAGGCGATTTATGGCGGGGGCAGCGGTAACCGCAGCCACCGCCCTCGTCCTGGCCGCATGCAACGGCGGCGGCACAGGCGATGACCCAGACAGCGAACCGGCAGACGACGACGGCGGAGACACCAGCGCCGCCCAGGACACGGCGCTGACGATCGGGTGGAACCAGTCGTTCTACGAGTACAACAACAACTCGCGCACCGGTAACGCCACCGCCAACGCGATCATCCTGCACCTGATGAACGACGGTTTCCGGTACTACGACCAGGACCTGAACCTCGTTCACAACGACGACTTCGGCACCTTCGGGATCACCGAAGAGGACGAGGACGGCATCACCGTCGAGTTCGTCGTCAACGAGGACAAGTACTGGTACGGCGGAGAAGAGCCGGTTCCGGTCGACGCTGCCGACCTGATGCTCGCCTGGGCCGCCCACTCCGGTCACCTGAACACCCTGGAGGACGACGAAGCCATCCTGGAGCAGGTCGAGGAAGAGATCATCGGTGACTACGCCGAAGAAGGCGAAGACGGGGAGTGGGAGTTCCCCGACGACGCGACCGAGGCCGAGTTCGAGTCTGAGGCCCAGGAGATCGCGGCCGAGCGGCTCGCCGACGACAACCAGGTCTTCTTCAACGGTGTCCTGCCCACCTCCATCGGCCTGATCGAGGAGACCCCGGAGATCATCGAGGACGGTCGCGGCGTGAGCCTGCGCTACTCGGTGCCCTACGTGGACTGGGAGTACTCCTTCGGCGTCGGCGTGCCCGCCCACGTGGTCGGCATGCGCGCCCTGGACATCGAGGACCCGATGGAAGCCAAGGAGCGGGTGATCACCGCCATCCAGGACAACGTGGTGTCCGACCTGGCTGACATCGCCGCCTTCTGGAACACCGGGTTCCAGTTCGGTGACACCCTGCCCGAGGACGAGTTGGTCTACCTGTCCACCGGTGCGTACCTGATGACGGACTTCCAGCGCGACCAGTACGTCACGCTGACCGCCAACCCGGACTACGACGGCGCCTTCCCGGCGTCGGTCGGTGAAATCACCGTCACCATCTCCGGTGACCCGATGACCCACATCCAGGCCCTGCAGAACCAGGAAGTGCACCTGGTGCAGCCGCAGGCCACCCCGGACACCCTGGCCGCGCTTGAGGGCCTGGGCGACATGGTGGGCATCTTCTCCGGTGACGGGCCCACGTATGAGCACGTGGACCTGGTGTTCAACAACGGCGGTCCGTTCGACCCCGAGACCTACGGCGGCGATGAGGACACCGCACGTGACGTGCGCGACGCGTTCCTCAAGTTGATCCCGCGCCAGGAGATCGTGGAGACCCAGGTGCAGCCGCTGAACCCTGAGGCGGACGTACGTCACTCCTTCACCCAGGTTCCGGATGCTCCGGACTACCAGCAGATGGTGGACACCAACGCGATGGACGAGGTCTGGCCGGTCGAGACCGACCTGGACGCCGCAGTGGAACTCATCGAGAACGCCGGTGTGGAAACCCCGATCCCCGTCCGGTTCATGTACGACCCCTCGAACTCCCGCCGCTCCAACATCTACGAGTTGATCCGTGACTCCGTGGAGCGCGAGGGCCTGTTCGAACTGGTCGACGCCGGTGACGTCAACTGGGGCTCCCTGTTGTCGGACACCACTATCTACGACGCCTCGCTGTTCGGCTGGCAGTCCACCTCGACTGCGGTCGGGGCCTCCGGTGCCAACTACATCACCGACGGGCTGAACAACTTCGGCGGCTTCACCAATGAGCGCGTGGATGAACTCTTCGACGAGCTCAACACCGAGACCGACGCTCAGGCTCAGGCGGACATCCTCGCCGAGGTCGAGCAGATCCTGGTGGATGAGGCATTCGGCACGGTGATCTTCCAGCACGAGTTGATCGCCGGGTACGACTCCCGCTTGCAGGGCGTCGAGCCGATCGCGCTGTCGCCGACGATCTTCTGGAACTACTACGACTGGGAGTTCATGGAGTAAGGGCCTAGCGCCTCTTCTCCAGAAGATCACACGAGCAATGCCGTGGGGGCACCGGGCCCTACGAGTCCGGTGCCCCCACTGCCGTGTCGATTCCTAGTTCAGCCCACGATCCGGTGGCGTGAGATACCGTCACGGATGGACTTGGTGCCGAAGCCAAGCCACCGACCGCCGCCGCTGCTGACTGCGAGGTAACCGTTGCTGCAGTTCATCGTCAGACGGGTCCTGATGGGAGCGTTGATTCTGCTCCTGTCCTCATTTCTGTGCTTCCTCATGGTCGACGTCGCCGTCGATCCGCTAGAGGATTTGTACACGAGCACCGACCCGGACGCCGCCACGCTCATCCAAGAGCGCATCGAACAATTGAATCTGGACCGTTCCTCCGTCGAGCGGTACTTCATGTGGGCCGGCGCCTTCATCACCGGCGACCCGGGCACGTCTTGGCTCACCGGCCGCCCGGTGGCCGAGGAGCTGCGCGGCGCGGTGATCGGCACGGTTCAGTTGGTCACCGCCGCCACCTTCCTGTCCATCTTCCTGGGCATCGGCGTGGGTATCGTTTCCGCACTGCGCCAGTACAGCGGGTTCGACTACCTGGTGGTGTTCTTCTCCTTCGTGCTGTACTCCCTGCCCGTGTTCTGGGTGGCCGTGCTCCTCAAACAATGGGGCGCGATCGGGTTCAATGACTTCCTTGCAGATCCATTCTTATCGCCGATCACGATCATCGTGGTCGCGCTCGTAGCCGGAGTGCTCATCTCCCTGGCGATCGCCGGCCCACCCCGGCGCCGGGTGATCAGCATCCTCGGCGGCGCTGTCGCGGTGGGCGCCATGCTGTTCTACCTGCAGGGCACCGGGTGGTGGAACGAGCCACACATCGGCCCCGAGTTGCTCCTACTCAACGGGCTGGCGGCGGGCTTCGGTATCACGCTGTTGTCCACCGGGCTGGAGCACCGCCGGGCGTTGTACTCATCTCTCACGGTGGTGGGGCTCACCCTGGTGCTGTACTTCCCGGTGAACATGCTTTTCGACTACCTGGATGGGGCCCAACTCACCGGCTGGCCGATCATCGTCGCCCTGGGCGTGGTAACGGTGGCGTCCGGTGTGCTGGTCGGCCGGCTCTTCGGCGGGCCCGACTGGAGCCAATCGGCACGTACCGCCGGCATCGTCGCCGCGATCATGGGCGCGATGGTGTTGTTGGACCGGATCATGCAGTTCTGGCCGTCCTACAACGCGAACTCCAGGATCTCCGGGCGCCCGATTCGAACGTTCCAGGAACGCACCCCCGGGTTCGAGGGGAACTTCTGGGAGGTCACCCTCAACACCTTCGGCCACCTCATCCTGCCGACGTTGGCGCTGATGCTCATCTCCTTCGCCACCTACACCCGGTTCTCCCGCGGTTCGATGCTGGAGGTGATGAACCAGGACTACATGCGCACCGCACGCGCCAAAGGTTTGGGCGAGCGCACTGTGATCATGCGGCACGGGTTCCGCAACACGCTGATCCCCCTGGCCACCATCGTGCCGGTGGACATCATCACGCTGCTGGGCGGGGCGCTGATCACCGAGCGCATCTTCGCCCGACCGGGAATGGGCACGATGTTCTTGAACAACCTTGAGGAAAACGTGATGGAGCCGGTCATGGCATATCTGGTCATCGTCGCGGCACTGGCGATCCTGGCCAATATCGTGGCGGATCTGCTGTACGCAGCCCTCGACCCGCGGATTCGGGTGAGTGCCTGATGAGTACCAGAATTCCTATGGTGGACCCCGACCGGGATCCGCAGGACCCCCTCTGGGAATCCAGCGGCGACGGCGAAGGCGCAATCGAGTTGCGTGAGGCCGTCGGCAAGTCCCAGGGCCAGATCGTCCGGGAACGCTTCCTCCGGCACCGCGGGGCGATGACGGCCTTGGTCGTGTTGATCGCCGTGATCGTCCTGGGTTTCTCCTCGGTTGGCTTCTGGTTCGTACCCGGCTGGTGGGAGTGGGCTCCCGGGGAGCGTCCGGATCCGGAACTGCACGGCTACCGGGTCTTCAACGAGGGCGGAGCCCCCACCATCACCATGCCGTGGAGCGAGGAAGGGTTCGGCATCGGCCCGCACCCGTTCGGCCAGGACGACATCGGCCGCGACATGTTCTCGATGGTGATGCGCGGGATCCAGACCTCGATCATCGTGGTGGTCATCATCGGCGTCGTGGCCACCCTGCTCGGGGTGTTGGTCGGGGCGATCGCCGGGTTCTTCCGCGGCGCGGCCGACCAGGTGCTGATGCGGATCACCGACTTGGTCATCACGCTGCCCACCATTGCCCTGGGCGCGGTGCTGGGGGCCATTTTCGGTGCCGCTGACCCGGTGCCGCTGGCGTTGGCGATCGGTGCCATCACCTGGACCGGGCTATCGAGGTTGGTGCGCGCCGAGTTCCTGAGCCTTCGCGAACGGGAGTTCGTCGACGCCGCCCGGGTGGCCGGCGCCTCCAACCTGCGGATCATTTTCAAGCACATGCTGCCCAATGCGATGGGCGTGATCATCGTGTCGGTGACGCTCACGATGTCCTCGGCCATCCTGCTGGAGACGTCGTTGAGTTACCTCGGCTTCGGTATCACCCTGCCGAACGTGTCACTGGGGTTGCTGATCAGTGAGTACGAGACGGCGTTCGCCACCCGCCCCTGGTTGTTCTGGTGGCCGGGCCTGTTCATCGTGTTGATCGCATTGACGGTCAACTTCATCGGTGATGGTCTGCGCGACGCGTTCGACCCGAGGCAGCGCCGCATCCCGTCCGTGCGCAAGCTCGCGGCCGCCGACCGCCGGCTGGAGCGGGCGCGTGCCAATCAGACAGGAGCCCGCCAGTGACGGGCGGAGGGCGCTACCAGGTGGCGGACCGCTGGGGCCGCTCGGTGACGGTTCGGGGGAGCCGGCCGGTGATGGACCGCTGGGGACGCCCGGTGACGGTTCGGGGGAGCGAGCCGGTGATGGGCGGCTGGCGCTCAGAGCACCAAGAACAGCACCAGCACCGCGACCACGCCCAACACCACCAACTCCCTGGTGTTCCAAGAGATCTGCGGGGTGACCTGGCCCAGGGTGTCCTGGTTCAGGTGCCCGGCGTTGGTCAGGCTCTCCAGCCGTTCGGCGATTACCAGTGCTACCGCATCGGCGTTGGCGCCGGTGCTCAAGGAGCGCACGGTGTCATCGGACTGCAGGCGGTCGCCCTGCGGGCGCGGATTACGCATCCGCATGCTCATCCCGCTGGCGGCCGGGATCGCCCAGGAGGAGAACGTCCCGGCGGTGGTCTCCACGGACAACGACCAGCGGGTGTCCACCCCGCGCAGCGTCGGCCAAGGCACGTGCACCTGCCGCACGACGTTGACCACCGTGACCCCGCCGTCGGACACTTCGACCTTCGGGTTGCCGAACAGGACCCAGACCAGGCCGCCTCCGACGGCGAGGAACGGCAGCGTCTGCCACAGCGCAGCGGTGCCGCCCTCGTACAGGCTGAAGCCCCCCGCGAGCAGGATCAACGCTCCCGCCGCGACGGTGAGAACCTGAGCGAACGTGGTGCGGAAGTTGTGGGTGGTGCCCATGTGACCATCGTGGCACCGAATCGACCGCCCCGGTGCACACCACGCACCACAGGGGCGGATCGCAGTGCAGGGAAGGAAACGGCGTGACGACACAAACCGCGAGCGAGGCCGCACCGACCACCACCGGTGAGCCGATCCTCAAGGTGCGCGACCTGAGCGTGGAGTTCTTCGTCGAGGGCGAGTGGCATTCCGCGGCCACCGACATGACCTATGACGTCTACCCCGGTGAGGTGCTCGCCATCGTGGGTGAGTCCGGGTCGGGCAAGACGCAGTCCTCGATGTCGCTGTTGGGGTTGCTTCCCCCCAACGGGCGGGCAACCGGATCGGCCCAACTGGGTGACCAGGAACTGGTCGGAATGCCCAACGACAAGTTGCGCAACATCCGCGGGATGGAGGTCGCGGTCATCTTCCAGGAGCCGATGACGGCCCTGAACCCGGTGTACACGATCGGCTTCCAGATCGTGGAGACGCTGCGCACCCACCTGCACCTGGGCCCCAAAGCCGCCAAGGAACGTGCCATCGAACTGCTCGAGATGGTCGAGATGCCGGCGCCGGAAACTCGGTTCCACTCCTACCCGCACCAACTCTCCGGTGGTCAGCGCCAGCGCGCGATGATCGCTCAAGCCCTGGCGTGCGACCCGCGGCTGCTCATCGCCGATGAGCCCACCACCGCACTGGACGTGACCGTGCAGGCGGAGATCCTCAAACTCATGCGCGACCTGCGCGACCAGATCGACTCCGGCGTCGTGCTCATCACCCACGACATGGGTGTGGTGGCGGACATGGCTGACCGCATCCTGGTGATGCGCAACGGCGTGATCGTGGAACGGGGTACCACGGCGGAGATCTTCGGCAACCCCCAGCACCCCTACACCCAGCAACTCCTCACCTCGGTGCCGCACCTGGGCAGCAGCCAGGAATCGCAGCAGCCGGCGGACCGCCCCCCGATCACCACCACCGAACGGCTACCCGCGGATGTCGAGGCCCCGGAAGGCGCGCGCACCGCACACGACGTGCCCGCCCCGGACCGGGCGGCCACGTCGACGGGCGTACCGGCGATGCGCGCGGAGGGCATGGAAATCACCTACCCCAAGCGGGGACGGATCCCGGCGTTCAAGGCCGTGGACGGGGTGGACCTGACGATCAACCAGGGCGAAGTGGTGGGCCTGGTGGGCGAGTCCGGGTCGGGAAAGACCACCATCGGGCGAGCAGCCGTGGGGTTGCTGCCGGTGTCCGGCGGGACCCTGGAAATCGTGGGTACCAACATGGTGGGCGCCAAACCTCGGGACCTCAAACCCTTGCGGAGCAAGATCGGCATCGTGTTCCAGGACCCCGGGTCGTCGCTGAACCCCCGGTTGCCGATTGGTGAGTCCATCGGGGAGCCGCTCTACCTGCACCGCAAACTCAAGGGCAAGGAACTGGCCAAGCAGGTGGAGGATCTGCTCGACCAGGTGGAATTGCCCAAGCACATGCGCAACCGGTACCCCCATGAACTCTCCGGCGGACAGCGCCAACGAGTGGGAATCGCCCGCGCGCTGAGCCTGGAACCGCGGCTGCTGGTCGCCGATGAACCCACCTCCGCGTTGGACGTGTCCGTACAGGCCAAGGTCTTGAGCCTGTTCCAGGACCTGCAGCGCGAGCACGGGTTCGCGTGCCTGTTCATCAGCCATGACCTGGCGGTGGTGGAGATGGTCTCCAGCCGGATCGCGGTAATGCACCACGGCAAACTCGTTGAGGTCGGTTCCGCCTCGCAGATCGTGAATGACCCGCAGGACCCCTACACCCAACGGCTGATCGCAGCGGTGCCCGTGCCGAACCCCGACGAGCAGCGCGAACGGCGGCAAACCCGGGACGCGTTGCTGGAGGCCGCGGCTGCCGAGTTGGCCGCCGAGGAAGATCGCTACGCGGGCGGCCAAGTCGTGGACGACCTCCACGGCGGGGCACGGGGGGATACCGGCCGCGGCGGGGTCTGACCCAGGTTCGACCGCAGGTTCGACGACCGGGCCCCGATCGGGGAGTTCGAGGGCGCCGTGCTCAGTCGAGGCCAAAGGCCGGGTGCACCAAGTTCGGGTGCGCCAAGTTCGGGTGCGCCAAGTTCGGGTGCGCCGGCGACCGGGTAGGACAGCGGACCGCCGCCGCTGTGATGAGCGCCGCTGAAAGTTCCGGCGCCGGGCCGGTAGAATCGCACGTCGGCGCCGCGTCCGTCCGGTGCACGACCCCAGCCCACCACCGGATTTGAGGCCCGAGCAGATGCCCACCCGCTCTCGCAGCGACCTTCGTAACAT
>DATGSR010000030.1:0-2001 GCA_035302405.1 Beutenbergiaceae bacterium | reverse complement strand
CCCGGGATCGTGGTGGAGATCGAGACCGTGCCGTGGGCGAACTACTGGGACCTGCTCCCCCAGGACATCGGCGCGGGCACGATGGCCGACATCTTCTGGACCAACACCTCCAACTTCGGCATCTACGCCGATAACGGTGACCTGATCGACCTGACCGACGCGCTCGGCGACGATCACGACGAGTGGACCGCCTCCGTCGTCGACCTCTATGAACGCGATGGCGTGCAGTGGGGCATCCCGCAACTATGGGACTCCATCGCGCTGTTCTACAACACCGAACTGCTGCAAGAAGCGGGAATCGATCCGGCCGAGCTGCGCTGGGATCCCGACGGCGAGCAGGACACGTTCCTGGAGGCCGCGCTCGCGTTGACCGTGGACGGGCAGGGCAACACCGCCGACTCCCCCGACTTCGATCCCGAGGACGTGGAGGTGTACGCGTTCAACGCCCAGCACGATCTGCAAGGGGTGTGGCTGAACTTCCTGGCCGAGAACGGCGGGCAGTTCCAGGACGAGAACGACCAGTACACCTTCGCCTCCCCCGAGGGTGAGGAGGCGTTCGGCTACCTGGTGGACCTGATCAATACCCACCACGTGGCCCCGCCGGCGGCCGACACCAACCAGAACCCGGACTACCCCCGCGACCTGTTCATCCAGGGCAGGTTGGCGATGTTCCAGTCCGGCCCCTACTCCCTGCCGCATCTGGCGGATGCGAACCTGGAGTGGGATCTGGCCCCGAAACTACAGGGCCCCCAGGGACGGGTGAGTGTGGTGCACGGGGTCGCGGCGGTGGGCAACGCCGGTACCGACCACCTTGAGGAGACGATCGAGGTGCTGCGCTGGTTGGGCACCGCCGAGGGGCAGCGCCCGCTCGCGGAGACCGGCGCCGCTTTCCCCGGTGCCGTGGAGGCCCAGGATGCCTACATCGAGCACTGGGCCGATGAGGACGTGGATGTGGAGGTGTTCGTCGAGGCGGCCGAGGGCCAAACGGTGCCGGCCCCGTTGGGGCCGCGGGCCAACGCCGGGGCGAACGCGATCACACCGGTGTTCCAGGAGATGTTCGCCGGCCGTATCCCGGTGCCCGAGGCGTTACAGCAGGCCGAGGACGCTGCGAACGAGGCGATCGCGGAGTGATCTGACCCCTTCGGGGCGGGACTGCCGAACGGACGGGCCACGGCAGCGCCGGTATACTTTTCGTATGACCACGACCATCAAGGTCTCGGCTAAGACTCGCGACCGACTCAAGGACCAGGCTCGCGCCCACGGCCGAACCCTCGGTGAACACGTCGAGTATCTGGCTGGCTTGGGCGAGCGCGCCGACCGGATGGGGGCGCTGCGCTCAGCGATAGCGCAGACGTCCGCCGCTGGCCGCGCGGCCTATACCGAGGAGACTCGTTGGTGGGAGCACGCTGAACTCACCGACGGTGCGGATGGCTGAAACCGCCCACCTGCAGCCAGGGCAGGTGTGGTGGTGTTGGTTAGACCCGATTAGAGGGCGCGAGCAAGGCGGCCGCAGGCCCGTCGTGGTAGTCGCCAGCCACGACTACCTGGACGTCGTCGATCATCTGGTCATCGTGGTGCCCGTCACCACAATTGCGCGTGCTTGGCCGAATCACATCCCCTTGTCGGGGAGCACCGCGGTTCATGGGTGGGCCATGACCGAGCAGATACGCACCTTGAGCCGTCAACGTCTGGCGCGGGCTGATGGGAGTGTGGACGACGCCTGCTTAAGTCGTATCAGGGTCTGGCTGAACGATTTCCTCAGCGCAGCCTGATCTTCCTCAAGAAAGTTGCTCGCGCACCCAGGCGATCTCGGTGGCGTGCCCATCGGCGGGGGTCTCCAGGATGACCGGCGACTGAGCCTGAGCGACGAGTTCGGCCAAGTCCTGGGCTGGGATGTGGCCGGCGTCGTCATGGATCCCGGCATGCCGGTCCTGGCCGGAGTTGAACCCGCCCAGGGAGTTGTTCAGATGCACCAGGTCGATCCGGCCGGTGATCGCGCGG
>DATGSR010000029.1:0-8514 GCA_035302405.1 Beutenbergiaceae bacterium | reverse complement strand
TGCCATGATGGAGCCATGTGTTCGTTCCCGCGTCGATTTAGCCGGCCCGTCCGTGGGCCTGCGCGCGGTTGAGCCACGCAGTCACGCCCCGGGCGGGCCATCCCGACCACCAGCAGTGACCACTCCCGGAAGGTTCGTATGTCCAGCCCGATCTCACCTCTGGATACAGAGGCCATCGACAGTGCCGTCGCAGATGCCCTGAGCGCCATCGCCGCGTCGAGCAACCTCGAGGAACTCAAGCAGGCGCGGATCACCCACCTCGGCGACTCCAGCCCGTTGGTCTTGGCCAATCGGGCGATCGGCTCCCTGGACAAGGCGGACAAGGCAACCGCAGGCCGAGCCATGGGCCAAGCCCGCGGCCGGGTGAACAAGGCGCTCGCGGAGCGGGAGGAAGTGCTGACCGCCCAGCGCGATGCGGAGGTACTGCGCACGGAAGCCGTAGACGTGACCATCCCGGTGAACCGGCGGCCGATGGGGGCCCGGCACCCGCTGGAAACACTGAGCGAGGAGATCGCCGACTTCTTCATCTCGATGGGCTGGGACATCGCCGAGGGCCCCGAGGTTGAACACGAATGGTTCAACTTCGACGCGTTGAACTTCGGCCCGGACCACCCCGCGCGGCAGATGCAGGACACGTTCTTCGTGGCCGATGAGGACGACGGCGCGGCGGAACACCTCGTGCTGCGCACGCATACCTCCCCGGTGCAGGCCCGCACCATGCTGGAACGCGGGGTGCCGGTGTACGTCGCCTGCCCCGGGAAGGTGTTCCGCACCGACGAACTGGACGCCACCCACACCCCGGTGTTCCACCAGGTGGAGGGACTTGCGGTGGACAAGGGGCTCACCATGGCCCACCTGCACGGAGTGCTGGACCACTTCGCCCAGGCGATGTTCGGCGCCGAGGCCCACACCCGGATCCGGCCGAGTTTCTTTCCATTCACCGAGCCCAGCGCCGAGATGGACCTGTGGTTCCCGCAGAAGAAGGGCGGGCCGGGCTGGATCGAATGGGGCGGCTGCGGCATGGTCCACCCGAACGTCCTGCGAGCCTGCGGCATCGACCCGCAGGAGTACACCGGTTTCGCCTTCGGCATGGGTCTGGAACGCACCTTGATGCTGCGCCACGGCATCGAGGACATGCACGACATGGTCGAGGGCGATATCCGCTTCTCACTGCAAGGAGGCCGCTGATGCCGCACGTAACGGTCGACTGGTTGCGTGAGCACGTCGAGGTCCCACCGGGCACCGCCATCACCGACGTGGCCGCCGCCCTGGTCCGGGTGGGGCTGGAGGAAGAGGAGATCCACACCCCCGAGATCACCGGACCGGTGGTAGTGGGCCGGGTGCAGGAGATCACCAAGGAGGAACACTCCAACGGCAAGACCATCGCCTGGTGTCAGGTGGACGTCGGCGAGCACAACCCCGAGGATGCCGAGACGCGCGGCATCGTGTGCGGTGCGCACAACTTCACCGAGGGCGACGCCGTGGTCGTGGCCCTGCCCGGAGCGGTGCTACCGGGCGGCTTCGAGATCAGTGCCCGAAAGACGTACGGTCACGTCTCGGACGGGATGATCTGCTCCGCCGCCGAACTGGGCGTGGGGGAGGACCACGCCGGCATCCTCGTGCTCGACGAGGACGCACCCGACCCCGGCAGCGACGCCCTGAGCCTGCTCGGACTGGACCAACAGGTACTGGAGGTCAACGTCACCCCGGACCACGGGCACTGCTTCAGCGTGCGCGGAATCGCCCGGGAGTACGCCCATGCCACCGGCGCCGTGTTCACCGACCCCGCACTCCCGCACGCCGCGCCGCCGGGCCCAACCGATGAGGGTTTCGCCGTCGCCGTAGAGGACCGGGCCCCGATCCACGGGCAGGTGGGCTGCGACCGGTTCAGCACCCGCATCGTGCGCGGTGTGGACCCGCAGGCGCCGACCCCGGACTGGATGGCCAGACGGCTGCGGCAAGCCGGGATGCGACCGATCTCGGTGGCCGTGGACATCACCAACTACGTGATGCTGGACCTGGGCCAGCCCATCCACGCCTACGATCTGGACAGCCTCGTGGCGCCCATCGTCGTACGCCGCGCCCGGCCAGGTGAGCGCCTCACCACGCTCGACGACGTGAAACGTACCCTGGATGCCGAAGACCTGCTCATCACGGATTCCGCCGGCGGGCACGGCGCCCGCATCCTCGGCCTGGCGGGGGTGATGGGCGGGGCGGAGACCGAGGTCGATCCGGGAACCACCGATGTGCTCATCGAGGCCGCGCATTTCGATCCGATCACCGTGGCGCGCACCGCCCGGCGCCACCGCCTGCCCTCGGAGGCCGCCAAACGGTTCGAACGGGGCGTGGACCCGCAGTTGCCGCCGGTTGCCGCGCAGATGGTGGTGGATCTCCTGGTGCGCTACGCCGGTGGCCGGGAGGACGCCGCGGTGAGCGACCTGGACAACACCACCGCCCCGGGGCCCATCACCTTGGATCCCGGGCTGCCCGCGCGCCTCGTTGGGGTGGATTACACCCTGCAGCAGGTGCGCCAGACCCTCACCGACCTGGGCGCGAAGATCACTAACTCCGATTCCGGCGACTTGGTGGTGGTCCCGCCCTCCTGGCGGCCGGACCTAACCGGCGCTGAGGACCTGGTCGAGGAGGTCGTCCGCCTGCAGGGGTATGACCAGGTGCCCTCGGTGCTGCCGACCGCCCGGCCCGGACGGGGCCTGACGGCGGCGCAGCAGCGGCGCCGGCGGGTGGCGCAGGCGCTGGCAGACGCCGGAATGGTGCAGGTACTGACCTATCCCTTCACCAGTGCGCAGCGCGATGATGAGTTGGGCCTTGCCGACGACGACGAGCGCAGATTGGCCATGCGGCTCACCAACCCGTTGACCGACAAGCAGCCCTACCTGCGCTCTACCTTGTTGCACACGCTGGTCGACGCCGCGGTCCGCAATGTCGGCCGAGGGCTGACCGATGTGGCAATCTTCGAGATCGGCATGGTGACCAAACCCGGCCGCCGCCAGGCCAGTCCGCTGCCGTCTCTGGGAGAACTGCCCTCCGCGGCAGACCTGGCCGCGATCCACGCGGCCGTGCCGGACCAGCCGCGCCACCTGGCCGGCGTGTTCACCGGGCACGCAGACCTGCCCGGGGTGCACACCGCGGCCCGTGCCGCCGACTACACCGATGCGATCAGCGCCGTGCAGCGTATCGCCGGCGTGCTCGGCCTGGACGTGCGGTTGGAAGCCGATCCCGACCGGCCACCATTCCACCCCGGACGGTGCGCCCAGGTTCGCGGGCCTGCGGACCAATCGTTCGGGCATGCCGGAGAGTTGGCCCCCAAGGTCATCACCGCGCTCGGGTTACCTGCGCGCACGGTGGCCTTCGAGGTGGACCTGGATGCGATGATCGCGGCCGCGCCGCAGGGCCCGGCGCAGTTCCAGCCGGTGTCCACCTACCCGGCTGCGAAGGAAGACATCGCGCTCGTGGTGTCCCGCGCTGTACCCGCCGGGCAGGTGCTGGCAACGGTGCGCGACGGGGCCGGGGAACTGGCCGAGTCGGTGCACCTGTTCGACCGGTACGAGGGTGAGTCCATCGGCCCCGATCAGGTCTCGCTCGCGTTCGCGCTCCGCTTGCGGGCCCCGGACCGCACACTGACCGCCGAGGACTCCGCCCGGGTCCGCGAACAAGTCGTGGCCCTGGCGGCGGAGCGCCACGGCGCACACCTTCGCACCTGACGTCGCAAACGCCTCGAATTCACCGCGACGAGCCACGCTACGACGCCGGGGACCTTGGTCCCTGTCGAGTCGGCGTGGGCGCGGGCATGCTGGTGGTATGAAGATCATGGTTGCGGTGGCCTCCACCTACGGCGCCACCCATGAACTCGCTAGCTGGGTCCGTGACGCACTGGCGGATGCGGGCCACACCGTCACCCTTGAGCGGGTGGACCAGGTGACGGATCTAGAAGCCTACGATGCGGTGGTCCTGGGCTCGGCCGTCTACATCGGGCGCATCCTGACCCAAGCCCGCCAGTTCGCTCGCCGACTGGAGAGTGAGTTCGCTCCGAAACCCGTGTGGGTATTCGCCTCCGGCATGAAGAACAACACTGCGAATCCGCTCCAACCGAAGTACACCCAGCCGCAGCATCCTCCCTATTTCGGGGGCCAGTACCCGATCTTCGGTGGACGGGTGGAACCAAGCGAACTGGGGCCGGCGGAACGCGCCCTGGCCGGGTTCGTCGGCTCCCGGGGGAAGGACGCCCGCGATCGGAAGGTCGTGCGGTCCTGGGCGCAGCGGGTCGAGGAGCAGATGCGCCGCGCATCAGCCGCCTGAAGCCAGCGGGGCGCCTGCGGCCTGGCCACCGGGTGCGAGAGCACGCAGAGTTCAGGAACGAGCGGGACTCAGGGAACGAGTAGCACCTTGCCGGTGGTGCGCCGCCCCTCGAGCGCACTGTGCGCCTCGCCGGCTTCGCTCAACGGGAACTGCGCACCGATGCGCACCTGTAGCGCCCCCTTCGCCGCGGCGTCGAACACCGCTTTGGCCCGGTACAGCAGTTCGGCCCGCTGCGCGATGTAATGGAACACCGTCGGCCGGGTGACGAACAGGGAACCGGCGGCGTTCAGTCGCTGCAGGTCGAACGGTGGCACCTGGCCGGACGCGCCGCCGAACAGCACCATGAGCCCACGGGTGCGTACGCTGGCCAGGGAGCCGTCGAAGGTGTCCTTACCCACCCCGTCGTAGGCGACGTGGACACCCACCCCGTCGGTGAGATCACGCACGGTGCGGGAGAGTTCGGTGGTCATATCGGTGAACCGGTCGTAGCGGATCACCTCATCGGCGCCGGCGTCGCGAGACAGTTCTTCCTTCTCCTCGGTGGACACCGTGGTGAACACCCGGGCACCGCGGGACTTGGCCAGTTGAGTCAGCAGCAGGCCCACTCCGCCGGCACCGGCGGTCAGCAGCACGTCCTCGCTCTCGCGCAGATCGTGCACCCCGTCTATCAGCATGTGGGCAGTCATGCCTTGCAGGGGCAGGGCTGCGGCTGTGTACAGGTCCAGCCCGTCCGGTACCGGTACCACCTTGTCTGCGTCGATCGCCAGATAGTCGGCGTAGGAGTTCCCGCTGCTACCGGCCCAGGCAACCCGGTCGCCCACGGCCACGTCGCTCACCCCGTCCCCGACGGCGACCACTTCACCGGCGCCCTCGTTTCCCGGTACCAGCGGGAACTGCGCCTGGTAGACGCCGGAGCGGACGTAGGTGTCGTAGAAATTCACGCCCGCCGCCGCGACCTCGACCGCCACCTGCCCTGGACCGGGTGCAGGTTCGGGGCGTTCGGCTATTTGGAGGACGTGGGGACCGCCGGGTTGCTGTGCTTCGATGACGCGCATAGCACCCCAATCTAGGAGGTCGCGCGCTCCAATGCGCTCTGGCCGGGGTAATCGGCAGGTTCTTTGCCCAGGTGCTGGGCCACTTCGGTGCGGCGCTGCAGCACCTCCGGGCGCAGGTCCTCCATCTCGGCCAGGATGCGTTTGCGCACCCGCTTGGCGAGCAAGTCGACATACAACTGTCCCTGCAGGTGACCGGTCTCGTGTTGGAAGCAGCGGGCCAGGTATCCCCTCGCCTCGTGCTCCAGCGACTCACCTTCCTGGTCCATACCGTGCAGGCGCACGTGGTAGGGGCGGAACAGGTCCGCGCCGGGCCCGGGGACGGACAGGCACCCCTCGGTCATCTCCTCGGTCTCCTCGGAGAGCACCTCGATGTGCGGGTTGAGCACGTGACCCACGTGGCGCACACCGTCGCCGTCGGTGAGGTCGTAGACGAACACCTGCAGATCCACGCCCACCTGGTTGGCCGCCAGCCCCACCCCTTCGGCGACGAGCATCGTGGTGAACATGTCGTCGATGAGGTCGGCCAGTTCTCTGGTGCCGAACTCGCGCACCTCTTGGCAGGGGCGGTGCAGCACGGGTTCGCCGATCTCGGTGATCCGCCGCACCCGGCCGCGCTCGGCCATCGGAGTGATCAGCGGGAAGTCCGTCACGTCCACGCCCTGCAACAGGGTGCGCACCGGCCGGGTGGCCGGACCGGCATCGGCGCCCTCACCGTCGCGGTCGGCGACGGTATCTGCGTCCTCACCGGACTCGATGCCCGCGCCGTCGTGGGACTCGGGGCTGAGAGGGGGGTCCTCACCGGGGCGTGCGTGGTGGTCACTCATGTGCGCCATTGTCCCGCATCGAGGCCCCTGGTGCCGACGCTGCACCGGCCGGCGCGGACGCGTGGGCAGCATCACCTCGTTGGGTGAGCGCACCCGCCAACCAGGCTGTATAGTTATGCAGGTGTCTGTATCTGTTGCTGTTGCTGGGGCCTCCGGTTACGCCGGCGGTGAGGTGCTCCGTCTGCTGCTCACCCATCCCCGGGTGCGTATCGGCGCGCTGACCGCCCACACCAAAGCCGGGGAGCCGCTCGGGGCGCACCACCCGCACCTCACCGCCCTGGCCGACCGGGTGCTGCAACCCACCACGGCCGAGTCGCTAGCCGGTCATGACGTGGTGATCCTCGCCCTGCCGCACGGCGCCTCGGGTCCGATCGCCGCCGAACTGGGCCCGGATGTGCTGGTGCTGGACTGCGGCGCCGATCATCGGCTGGCCGACGCCGCAGCCTGGGAGGCGTTCTACGGCACCGACCACGCCGGCACCTGGGCCTACGGCCTGCCCGAACTCATCCGTGTCGAGGACAACCAGGTGCGCCGCCAGCGTGACCTGCTCCGGGGTGAGCGGCGCATCGCGGTGCCGGGGTGCAACGTCACCGCCGTCACCCTCGGCTTGCAACCGGGGGTCGCGGCCGGGCTGGTGGAGGCCACCGACATCGTGGCGGTGTTGGCCAACGGGTACTCGGGGGCGGGTAAGAGTCTCAAGCCGCACCTGCTCGCGGCCGAAGGATTGGGTTCGGCCCAGCCCTACGCCGTCGGCGGGTCCCATCGGCACATCCCCGAGATCGAACAGAACCTGCAGGTAGCCGGCGCCGAACAGGTTCGGCTGAGTTTCACCCCCACCCTGGTGCCGATGGCCCGGGGGATCTTGGCCACCATCACGGCACCGCTGGCCCCGGGGGTCGACCCGGTCGGCCTGCGCCCGGCATGGGAGCAGGCGCTGGCCGAGGAACCGTTCGTGCACCTGCTTCCCGAAGGCCAATGGCCGACGACGGCCGCCACCACGGGAGCCAATATCGCTCAGGTGCAACTGGCCTACGACGCCCGCGCCCGGCGCGTGGTGGCCATCTGCGCCCTGGACAACCTGGTCAAGGGCACCGCCGGGGCCGCCCTGCAATCGATGAACCTGGCTCTCGGCTGGCCCGAGACCACAGGTCTCCCGAGCAACGGAGTCGCACCATGACCGTCACCGCCCCCCGCGGTTTCCGCGCGGCCGGAACCAGCGCCGGCCTGAAGAGCGCCGGGAAGGACGTGGCCCTGGTGGTCAACGACGGCCCGCAGCACACCGGCGCAGCCGTGTTCACCCGCAACCGGGTCACCGGCTGGCCCGTGCAGTGGTCCCGCAATGCGGTCGCCGACGGCGTGGTGCGCGCGGTGGTGCTCAACTCCGGCGGCGCCAACACGTGCACTCCGCCGGAGGGCTACACCCACGTCGAACGCACCGCGGAGGCGGTTGCCGCACACACCGGCGGCAACGCCCAGGACGTGGTGGTCTGCTCCACCGGCCTGATCGGGGAACTGTTACCCATCGATTCGCTGCTGGCCGGGGTCTCCCGGGCCGCCGGTGAATTGAGCGCCGGCGGGGGACGGGACGCCGCGGAGGCGATCATGACCACCGACACCGTTCCCAAGACCGTGCAGGTCGACACTGCGGGCTACACCATCGGCGGGATGGCCAAGGGTGCGGGCATGCTCGCGCCGTCACTGGCCACGATGCTGTGCGTGCTCACCACCGACGCCGTCATCGACGCCGACACTGCCGCAACCGCCCTGCGCGAGGCCAGCGCCGTCACTTTCGACCGGGTCGATTCCGACGGGTGCATGTCCACCTCCGACACCGTGGTGCTGATGGCCTCCGGCGCCAGTGAACACACGCCGGCCCCGGAAGAGTTCACCGCGGCCCTGACTCGGGCGTGCGCCAAGTTGGCCAGGGCTCTCGTAGCCGACGCCGAGGGCGCCACCAAGGAGATCGCGGTGCGCGTCACGGGCGCCGGTTCGGTGGGCGCCGCCGAAGCGGTGGGCCGGGCGGTGAGCCGGTCGAACCTGGTCAAGACTGCGATGTTCGGCCAGGACCCGAACTGGGGGAGGATCTTGGCGGAGGTGGGCACCGTCCCCGTCGAGGTCGCGCAGTTCGAACCGACCGAGGTGGACGTGGCGATCAACGATGTGTGGGTCTGCCGCGGCGGCGTGGCCGCCGCCGACCGTACCCAGGTGGACCTTACCGGCCGGGAGGTGCAGGTCCGCATCGAGCTGCACGCCGGCACTGCTGAGGCCACCATCTGGACCAACGACCTGTCCCACGCCTACGTCCACGAGAACAGCGC
>DATGSR010000028.1:0-4707 GCA_035302405.1 Beutenbergiaceae bacterium | reverse complement strand
CTGATCGGGTTCGCCCGGGTGCCGCTCGAGCCCGGGGCCACAAGGCGCGTACGGTTCACCCTCCCGGCCGACCTTGCCTCCTTCACCGGGCTGGCAGGTGAACGCATCATCGAGCCCGGCGAGGTTACGTTGCACTTGGGCGGGTCGGCCACCGATACCCAGCAGGCGATCGAGTTGGAACTGACCGGCCCGCTACGGCGCGTGGGCGCCGACCGCGCCCTGGCTCCCACCGTCGTCGTCCTTCCCGAGGTGACCGGCTCGTGACGGCTGCTGAGCAGGTACCCGGCTCCGGCGTCAGCCCTGGCCGGGAGATCCCCGGTCCGGGGAGCGCCGCGGGGGCGGGTACGCCGGCCCCGGGCTCGCACGCGGCCACCTCCGCCGAACCACTGGAGATCCCGGTGATGTACCGCGACCACCCGAACTACCCGTTGGAGGAGGACTGGCTGTTCTTCACCCACCTGGAGGAGAACCACAACGTCGTCTTCGACCGGCATGTGGTGCCGCTGTCGGACTGGCACGAGGGACGGTCGCTGGCGATCGCCGGCGGCAACGCGCCGGACGTGATCCCGGTGACCTATCCCGGCGATGAGGACCAGTTCGTCGCCTCCGGCACCTTGCTGCCGATCTCGGATTACATCGACCTGATGCCCAACTTCGTGCAGAAGGTGCAGGAGTGGGACCTGTGGGACGAGATCGAGCAACAGCGCCAACTCGACGGGCGGTACTACATGCTGCCGGGGCTGCACGAGAACCCCTTCCCGCAGTACTCGGTGGTGATCCGCAAGGACTTGTTCGAGGAGTCCGGGTTCACCGACCTGCCGCAGACCTTCGATGAACTGGCCGACCAACTCGAGCAGGTCACCGCCGACCACGGCCTGGACTACGGCTGGACCGACCGCTGGAACAATGACGGGCCGATGGAGGCGAGCACCAATTTCATGTCCGACTCCTTCGGCACCGCCGCCGGGTGGGGCTTCGGTGACGGGTTGATCTGGGACCACGACGCCGAGGAGTACGTCTACGCCGGAGCCCAGGACGGATACCGGGAAATGCTGGCCTACCTCAACGACCTGGTGGAGCGGGGCGTGTTGGATCCCGAGTCGGTGAACCAGGACGATGACACCGCCCTCGCCAAGTTCACCAACGGTCAGGCTGCCGCGATCGGTGGCAACAGTCAGGAGATCCTGAACTACCGGGACAACATGGTCGACGACGACGCCGAACTCATGCTCATCCCGGTGCCGGCCGGACCCGCCGGTAACGTCACCACCGAACCGCGCACCGAGTCCGGGCTGATGTTCGGCGCCGAGTTGGCGGACAAGGACACGCTCGTGGCGACCCTGCAGTTCGTGGACTGGTTGTACTACTCCGACGAGGGCCTGGAGTTCGCCAAGTGGGGCGTGCAGGGCGAGACCTTCGAACGTGACGGCGAGGACCGGGTGTTGCTGGACACCATCGACATCAACGGCCTCAATCCCGGCGCCCCGGAGGCGTTGAACGTGGACTACGGGTTCCACAACGGCGTGTGGATGCTCGCCCAGGGGTCCACCGAGGACCTGGTGCAATCCATGCTGCGCGATGAGGTCACCGAGTTCATCGACGAGATGTCCGCCAAGGAGGTGCTGCCCCCGGGCCCGGCCTACCCGTACGACGAGGCCGAACAGGAACCCCAGTCGCTCACGGCGAACTCACTGCTGGACGCGGTGCGGCAGAACACCGCCTCGTTCATCATCGGGCAGCGGCCGCTGGAGGAGTGGGACGACTACGTCGCCGAACTGGACGGCCTGGGCATGTCCAACTACGTGCAAGTGGCCAACGAGGCCGCGAACCGGGACGTCGACGAGGGCGCCTTCGACGACGAGGAATAGGCCACGCGGGACTGTGCACCCGGGGGCCGGTGACCTGCGCCGTCACCGGCCCCGGGGCGCCTCACGCGGGAGTAGGGGAAACCATGAGCCAAGACGGTGAGGGCGTGCTCGGGCGCGGCAGCGCTGCGATCTACTGGTTCGCCGTCGTCGGACTGTGGTTGGCGCTGACCGCACTGCCCGGCGCCGTGCCGTTGTTGTTGCTGGACCGGTCAGCGGGCAACATCCCGCTGGCGGCGTTGTGTCTGGTGCCGTTCGGGCCGGCGATCTCCGCCGCGTTGTTCGCACTTCGAGACCGGAGCCGGGCCGAGGCGCTCACGCCGGCGCGTTCCTTCCTGCGCGGCTACCGGCTCAACGTGCTGGACGTGCTGAAACTGTGGGTTCCGGCGCTGGCGTTCACGTCGATCATCGCGATCAGCCTGGCGAACATCGAGCACGCCGGGGTGCCCGGGGCATACGGCGCGGTGCTCTTGGGCCTGGTGGCGATGTGCGCGGTGTGGGTCGGGTTGGGGTTGGTGATCACCTCGCTGTTCAGCCTGCGGTTGCGGGACGTGGCCCGGCTTGCGGTGTACTACATCGCCCGGACGCCCCTGGTGGCGCTGGGCGTGTTGGCCATGTATCTGGTGGTGGCCGGCATCGTGTACCTCACCTTCGATGTGGTGGTGCTCCTCGCCGGGCCGGTCCTGGTGTGGATGTTGCTGCGGACCAGTGAGCCGATGGTGCGGCACGTGCAGGAGAATTTCGTCGCCGGGGCCTGAGCGAGACGGTGGCGCAGCCGGTTCCGCGCGATCAGTACTGCGTAACCGGTTCCGCGTCGCCATGATCGCGCAACCGGTTGCACAGTCTGGCGGCGGGTTGGTTAGGCTGTGGTCTCGTGAACGCTGACGCTCATACGCTTCCGCCGACGACCGACAGCCCGTACTGGCGCGGAGCGGTGGGATGGGTGCAGGACGGACCGTGGTGGCAACCCTGGCGGCTGCTTCCGGACCGTGCGGACCGTGCCCACGCCCCTGGCCTGCTGTGGACCGCGCAGATGCCGGCCGGGGTGCGCCTACAGATGCGCACCGACGCCGAAGCGGTGCGACTGCCGATCGAGAACGCCTCCCCGGAACGGGCGGCCACCGCGGACGTGCTGGTCGACGGCGAACTGCACAGCCGAACCGACATCACCGCCGGCCCCAGTCGACTTGACGTCGCACTTCCCGCGGGCAGTCACGAGGTGCAGATCTGGCTACCGCAGGCCGCGCTGATCCGAGTGGGGGCCGCCGTCGTCGAGGGCGCTACCACCGTGCAGCCGGTGCCGGCCGGGTTGCGGTGGACCACCTACGGCAGTTCGATCACCCACTGTGCCCAGGCGCACGGCCCGAGCCAGACCTGGCCTGCGCTGGTGGCTCGGCAGTGGGACTGGGACCTGACCTGCCTAGGTTTCTCCGGCCAATGCCACCTGGACCCGATCGCCGCCCGCACCATCGCTGCCACTCCTGCCGACGTCGTCTCGCTGTGCCTGGGCATCAACATCTACGGCAACTCCAGTTTCAACGAACGGTCACTGGCCCCGCAGGTGGCCGGGTTCATCGACCAGGTGCGCGATGCCCACCCCGGCGTCCCCATCGTGGTGATCACCCCCATCGCCAGCCCGGACCGGGAGGACACGCCGAATGAGGCCGGGATGCGGCAGGGCGGGGAATTGCACAGTGAGGGTCTGACCTTGGGTCAGATCCGCCAGACCGTCGCCGAGGCCACCGCCGCCGCCCAGGTGGCAGATCCCGATCTGCACCTGATCGACGGCCTGGAAGTCCTCGGCGCCGACGAGGCGCACCTGATGCCCGACGGACTGCACCCCGACGGCACCGGGTACGAACTCATGGCCACACGGCTGGCGCCGCGACTGTATGAACTGGCGGGACAGCCGGCGCCCAGCGCGGGCTGACCAGAGGAGCCCTTGCCGCAGTCTTGCCGATACTCTTGCCGCGGTCTTGTTGCCACTCTTGCCGCGCGCAACTGCGGATCGAGTCTCGCGGGCTCTGGATGTCAGCGCCGGCGAGAACTGCGGGCGGCCAGATAGTCCCACCGGCGAGCCTTGTGCCGCACCCGCCGCAGGCAGGCGAACGCCACGATGAACACGGCCATCACCACCTGCCCGCCGATGATCGCGCGATTCACGTCGATCGCCGGCTGCCAGGTCACCTTGCCGTCCCGCACCGAGTACACCCCCAACGGCTTCACCCTGGTGCCATACCCCCCACCGCCACCGGAGCCCTCAGCGTGCGGACCGCCGTCCCCGTGCCGGTCGCCGCCTCCGCCGGAGCCGTACCCCATGCCGGAGCCGCCCATCACCTTGGCCACGGGGATGATCGTGGCGCCGTCGGCCTGGTACGCCTCGCCGAAGGCCCGGCTCACCTTCATGGTGTCCCGGGACGCCTCGGTGGGCAGGTTCGCATCGCCTAGTTGGTTCTCGGTCATGGTGTTCCTCCAGCGGAGTCGGCGTCGGATAAAGCGGTCTTGGACGCAGCATCAGGGCCCGGCGACCAGCGAGCCACCAGCGCGGCGATCACCCGCCACCCCAGCAGGCCGGCACCGAGTACGCCGGCGGCCACCAGTACGAACGTGGCTGCGGTGCCCGAACCTGTCAGCCAGCGCAGGCCCATACCCACAAGCACGGTGACCGGCCAGATCACCAGGCCGGAGCGCAAGTTGCGGAGCGCCCACCCCACACTGCCGGTGAGCAACCACCCCACCAGCGCACCGACGGCGAACGGCCACGCCGTGAGCAGCACACCCGATACCGTCACGGCACCGTAGTGGCTGGACTGACCGGCCACGGCGAACGCCAGCACGACCA
>DATGSR010000027.1:0-3338 GCA_035302405.1 Beutenbergiaceae bacterium | reverse complement strand
CGGGTTGATGATGATGATGTAACTCATCGCGAAGAACGTCACCAACCCGCCGCGGACCTCGCGGCCGATGGTGGAGCCACGCGCGGAGATCTCGAAGTAGCGGTCTAGGAAGCCTGCGAATCCGGAAGTGCGCTCATCCTCGCGCGTGGATCGTCCCATGTCGCACTATCTTGGCGAGCCCAGGGCCCCGGCGTCCAATTTCTTAGCGTTTTGTCGTGGTTTTCCTGGCCCGCGGTGCCGCGGGGCCTGCAGTTCGCACCCGGTGGTACCGCAGGCTCGCAGTCCGCACCTGGCGGTACCGCAGGCCTGCAGTTCGCGCCCGCGGTCCGGCAGGCCTGCGGCTGTCGCCCGGTGGTATCCGAAATCAGCCGTCGTATTGGGCGATCTGGATGAGGTTGCCGCAGGTGTCATCGAACACCGCAGTGGTGACCGGCCCCATCTGGGTGGGTTCCTGAGTGAACCGCACCCCCAAGCCGCGCAGCCGCTCGTGCTCAGCGTGCACGTCCTCCACCGCGAACTGCGTGAAGGGGATCCCGTCTGCGACCAGGGCCTCCTTGAACGGGCCCGCGGCCGGATGGCCGTCGGGCTCCAGGAGCAACTCGGTGCCCTCCGGATCCTCGGGGGAGACCACGGTGAGCCACCGCCCGCCTCCGCCCACTGGTATGTCGATCTTCTTCACGAAGCCCAACACCTCGGTGTAGAACTGTTCGGCTTTGTCCTGGTCGTCGACGAGCACGCTGGTGATGTTGATTCTCATGGTGAGTCCTTGCCTGCTGGGCGGCCCTGCTACGGGTCGCGTTCGGGTTCGAGCCACCGGGTCACGATGGGCCGCAGCGGTTCGGTGTGGAGGTAGTGGAACTTGTAACGCCCATCTCGCCGGGTCTCCACCAGGCCGGCGGCTTCCAGCACGTCCAGGTGCTGGGAGATGGCCTGCCGGGAGGAGCCGAGGTGGTGCTTGTTGGCGAGCCGAGCGCAAATCTCAAAAAGCGTCTGGCCGTCACGTTCGGTGAGTTCATCAAGGATCACCCGCCGGGTGGGGTCTGCGAGCGCCTTGAAGACATCCGCCATTCCCCACACATTAGGCAAGTGCCCACTTGCGTGTCAATGGTTTGCGACGTTGAAACACGCAGGCGCACAACGCTCTACGATCAAAGACGTGCCTCGCCTTGATCCCCACCGAACGCCGCAGGAGTTGCAGCCGGCGAAGGTGCCTACTGTCACAGTGTTCGGCATCGGCACGTTGGCCTGGATGGCGGTGCTGTTGGTGCTGGGCGCCCGGCATGTGCTCGGCTACGGCGTCTATGGCCCGATGGTGGGCGTATCCGTCGCCGGGATCCTGCTCGGCGTCGGCGGGATGCTCTGGGGCAGAACCCGCGGCCAGAAGACCGGCTCGGCCAGCGGGCTACCGCCCACGAAGACGACGACGCAACCACCCGAACACGCCTCGCCACAACCCGAACCCGCGCCCGGCTCCGATTCCGATTCCGGTTTCGGTTCCGGGCGGCGATCCTCGAAGACCCGAACTCCCCAGGACCCCACATGAAGTTGCTGATCCCCGATTCCATCGACCTGCGGTTGGACCTGCCGCCGCAGGTCAGCCCCGTCACCTACGCGGTGGCCGAGCCGATCCCGCCGGAGCACCGCGACGCCGAGGCGCTCGTGTTGTGGGCCGTCCCGGGGCCCCGGTTGCATGCGCTGCCGAGCGAACTGCCGAACCTGCGGTGGGTGCAGGGCTTGTTGGCGGGGATGGATGCGGTCATCGACGCCGGGTTCGGCAAGGACGTCCTGATGACATCTGGCGCAGGTTTGCACAACGGCCCAGTGGCCGAGCACGCCCTCGCCCTGGTTCTGGCCGCAGCACGGCGGCTGGACCTCTGCGTGCAAGCCCAGGGCCGGCGCCACTGGGATGAGACGCGCTTGGGCGGCAACCAGGCCCTGCGCACCGGGCACTTCTCCACCCTGCACAACTCGCGGGTGCTGATCTGGGGTTTCGGCTCGATCGGCCAACACCTGGCGCCGTGGCTGGCCGCGATGGGCGCCACCGTCACCGGCGTGGCCTCCACCGCCGGCGAGCGCGCCGGGTTCCCGGTCATCACCGATGAGGGCCTGGCCGAAGAACTGCCCCGCACCGACGTGCTGATCAATATTCTGCCCGCCACCCCCAGCACCGAGAAGATCGTCGACGGCGACGTGTTCGCCGCCCTGCCCGAGCACGCCTGGTTCATCAACGTGGGCCGCGGAGCCACCGTGGATGAGGTGGCGCTGCTGCACGCCCTGGAACAGGGCACCATCGGCGGGGCGGGCTTGGATGTGTTCCGCACCGAACCGCTGCCGGCTGATGACCCGTTGTGGGACGCCCCGAACCTCATCATCACCCCCCACTCGGCCGGCGGACGTCCCCGGGATTCCGAGCCGCTGATCGAACAGAACGTGCGGGCCTTCCTGGCCGGTGCGCAGATGACCGGCGTGGTGGAACGCTGAACTCAGCGGCAATTCTTTGTCCCGGGGGTCCGAGCCGATGAGCACACGCAGCCTCGCCGTGGAGTGCCTGAGCCGATGAGCACGCGCGTGGTCCACGTGGAATACGAACGGATCGGCCGCTGGGTCACCAACTTCGCCCGCCGGCACGGCGGGGCCATCATCCTGCCCGACGCCGAGGGCGCCAACCTGGCCATGCCCGACGGCGAGGGCAGCCCGAGCGGATCGGCTGCCGATAACGCGGACATGCCCTTGCCCGACGGCGAGGACAGCCCGAGCGGATCGGGTGTCGATGGCGCGAACATGCCCCCGCGCGGGCAAGCGGACGTGCTGCGGATACGCGGGGTCGACGGGGAAATCGCCGACCTGCACCGCTGGTCGCACGCCCACCCGAGAGAGGCCGCACTGATGCCCGCCCCAGAAGCGGGTGACGTGACGGAACCGCAGCACCTGGAGGCGATCGCCTCGTGGTGCGCCCCGCCGACCCACCTGGGACTGGTGTTGATCCGCCGCGGGGGTTACGCCGTCGGCCGTGCTCAGGGACCGGCACTGGCCACCCACAAGACCGGCACCCGCTATGTGCAGTCGCGCACCGCCGCCGGTGGCTGGTCTCAGCAACGCTTCGCCCGCCGTCGCGGCAATCAGGCCGAGGCGCTGGTGGCCACGGTGGTGGATCTGGCCGCCCACCACCTGCTGCCGCCCCCGGCCGGCAGCGCACCGCATCTGCCCGAAGCGATGGTGCTGGGCGGGGATCGGGTGCTGGCCGAACAGGTGCTGGGGCACCCCGAGTTGGGTGAACTGGCCCGACTGCCCCGCCGGGTGTTCGCCGACCTGCCCGAACCGCGGTTCGCGGTGCTGGA
>DATGSR010000026.1:0-4339 GCA_035302405.1 Beutenbergiaceae bacterium | reverse complement strand
CAAACCTCTGCGGCACCGCGACGAACACGGCCCGCCCGCAACACCCACCTATCGGACTTCACTGCGTTGACCGCCCGGATCAAGTCCGAAGGTCTGCTGGCCCGCTCCTACGGCTACTACTGGTCCAAGTTGATCGGGCTACCGCTGGCGCTGGCCGCGATCGTGGCGCTGTCCTTCGCCATCGGGGATACCTGGTGGCAGATGGGACTGGCGGTCGCGTTCGCGCTGGTGATGGCCCAGGTCGGGTATCTCGGTCATGATGCCGCGCACCGGCAGATCTTCGCCTCGGGCAAGCGCAACAAGTGGGCTTCGCTGATCGTGTTGAACTTGATCGCCGGCATGGGTTTCGGGTGGTGGCAGGGCAAACACAACAAGCACCATGCCGCCCCGAACAAGGTCGGCGCCGACCCGGACATCGGCACCGGCGCCTTCGCCTACACCCCCGAGGCGGTACGCAGCCGGCGCACCTGGTTCGGCCGCTGGATCACCCCCAAGCAGAGTTACTACTTCTTCCCGTTACTGCTTCTGGCCGGGGTGCAGTTCCACATCAACGGCGTGCAACGGCTGCTGAAGCGGGGCAAGGTCAAGGACCGGTGGGTCGAACTGGCCTTCATCGCCATTCGGCACACCGCGCTGATCACGTTCGCGTTCCTGGCGATGTCGCCGATGATCGCCGCCGCGTTCCTCGTGGTGCAAGTCGTCGTCTTCGGCTTCTACCTTGCGATGACGTTCGCCCCCAACCACATCGGAATGCCGATCTTGCCCAAGGACGTCAAGATCGACTTCCTGCGCCGCCAGGTGCTGATGAGCCGCAACATCTCCGGCGGACGGATCGTGGACACCCTGATGGGCGGGCTGAACTTCCAGATCGAACACCACCTGTTCCCTTCCATGTCCCGGCCCAACCTGCGCAAGGCGGCCCCGATCGTGCGGGAGTACTGCCGTTCGCTCGGGGTCAACTACCACGAGACGTCCCTGGGGCGTTCCTACGTCGAGGTCGCTTCGTACATCAACCGGGTGGGCCGCGGCGGCATCGACCTGTGGAGTTGCCCGCTGGCTGGTTCGTTGCGCACGGTGTGAGGCGACACGCCCGGGTTCATCGGCACACCGGCACCGTTTTTGGTCCCCCGGGTGGTTTCGCTACCGTCAGGCCATGGCTTCTCCCCCCACGGCGACCCAGTTGGGCTTACCCGCAACGATCCGTGCCGCCCTGTTCGATATGGACGGGGTGCTTACCCAGACCTCGGCGCTGCACCGTGCGGCATGGAAAGCCACGTTCGATCCGATCCTTACGGAGGCCGGGCAGGGAGAGTTCACCGAGCGGGAGTATGCCGAGCACGTCGATGGCCGACGGCGCTACGACGGTGTGCGCAAGTTTCTCACCTCCCGCGGACTCATCCTGCCGGAGGGCACCCCGCAGGACCCCCCGGAGGCGAACACGATCTGCGGCATCGGCAACCGGAAGAACGCCGCCGTCACCACCGCGATCGCGACCGACGGTGTGCAAACTTTCCCGGAGACGGTGAAGTACCTCGAGGCCGCGCGCGCCGCCGGCCTGGCCACTGCGGTGGTGACCGCTTCCGCCAACGGGGAGGCCGTGTTAAAGGCTTCGGGGTTGGAAGATCTGTTGGACGGGCGCATCGACGGCGTCATCGCCGCCCAGCAGAAACTGCCGGGGAAGCCGGCACCGGATACGTTCCTGGCAGGTGCGGAACTGCTCGGTGTGCGCCCGGAGGAGTCGGTTGTGATCGAAGATGCGATCTCGGGGGTCCAGGCCGCCCGCGCCGGAGGGTTCGGGTACGTGGTGGGCGTGGACCGCTTGGATCAGCGTGAGGAACTGGAACGAGCCGGCGCCGACGTGGTGGTCCGGGAGTTGACCGAGTTGATGGAGGACGCATGACCCACTCCCACCTCCCCCCGGGCAGCCCGTATGAGATCGACCCGTGGCGGCTGACTTACCGCGGCCTGGATATGGAGAACCTGGGTCAGCTCGAGTCACTGTTCGCGCTGGGCAACGGGCATATCGGCATGCGCGGTTCCCTCGATGAGGGAGAGCCGCTGCACATCCCCGGCACGTACATGAACGGGCTGTACGAGGAGATGCCGTTGCCGTACGCCGAGCGCGGCTACGGCTATCCGGAGATCGGTGAGACGGTCGTCAATGTCACCGATGGCAAGTTGATCCGGTTGGTGCTGGGCGATGCGCCCTTCGATATGCGCTACGGCACGCTGCTGGACCACGAGCGCAGCCTGGACATGCGCACCGGGTTACTGAACCGGCGCACCGAATGGGTGTCCCCCAACGGCAACACGGTCCGGGTGGAAACCCGCCGGCTGGTGTCCTTCACCCAGCGGTCGGTGGCCGCGATCCATTACGAGATCACCGCCCTGGATCACGGGCTGGTGGTGGCGCTGCAGTCGGACCTGTTGGCCAACGAACCCGGAGCCTTCGACTCCAGCGACCCGCGCGCCGGGGCTTTGTTGGAACGTCCGCTGGTGCCGGAGTTCGCGGCCGCTCGGCAGACCCGTGCCACCTTGGTGCACGGCACCAACCGTTCGGATCTGAAGGTCGCTGTCGCGATGGACCACATCCTGGAGTCCCCGGGGCAGTACGAGACCACCATCGAGGCCGCCGGGGATCTGGCCCGCTACACCGTTACCGCGCACATCCCGGCGGGCGCCACGCTGCGGTTGATCAAATTCCTGGGGTACGGCTGGTCCCACCGCCGCTCGGCCCCGGCGCTGCGCGACCAGGCTGAGGCTGCGGTGGCGGTCGCCCGCCTCACCCGCTGGGAAGGGCTGGTGGCTGAGCAGCAACAGTTCCTGGACGACTTCTGGCGGTGCGCGGACATCGACATCGAGGGCGACACCGGGTTGCAGCAAGCGGTGCGATTCTCCATGTTCCACGTGCTGCAGGCCGGCGCCCGCGGAGAAGGGCAAGGCATCGGCGCCAAGGGCCTCACCGGGTTGGGTTATGACGGGCACACGTTCTGGGACGCCGAAACGTTCGTGCTGCCGATGCTGACCTACACCCTGCCCCACGCCGCCCGGGACCACCTGCGGTGGCGGCATGCGACGTTGGACCGGGCACGGGAGCGGGCCCGGGAACTCAACCTGGACGGTGCGGCGTTCCCGTGGCGCACCATCACCGGCCGGGAGTGCTCGGGGTACTGGCCGGCCGGGACCGCGGCCTTCCACATCAACGCCGACATCGCCGATGCCACCGCCCGGTACCTGGCGGCCACCGGCGATGTCGAGTTCGAAGCCGAATGCGGGGTGGAACTCCTGGTGGAGACCGCCCGGCTGTGGGTATCGCTGGGCCACTTCAGCGACCACGCCTTCCACGTCGACGGCATCACCGGCCCGGATGAGTACACCGCCGTGGTGAACGACAACTTCTTCACCAACGCCATGGCGCAGCGCAACCTGGTGGAGGCGGTGGCGGCCTGTGAGCGCCGTCCTGACCTCAGTTCCCTGTTCGGGGTCACCGAGTCGGAGTTGGCTACATGGCGACGGGCCGCCGACGCGATGGCATTGCCGTACTCCGAGGACGCCGGCGTGCATGAACAGTCCGAGGGCTTCACCGGGGGCGAGGAGTGGCCGTTCGAAGAGATGAAGGACTCTCACTACCCGCTGATGCTGCAGTTCCCCTACTTCCAGTTGTACCGCAAGCAGGTGATCAAGCAGGCGGACCTGGTGTTGGCGATGCACCTGCGGGGGGATCTGTTCACCCCCGAGGAGAAGGCGCGGAACTTCGCTTACTACGAGGCGCGTACCGTACGGGACTCCTCGCTGTCGGCCGCCACCCAGGCCGTGCTCGCGGCTGAGGTTGGGCACCTGGAACTGGCTTACTCCTACTGGTCCGAGGTCGCTTTCGTTGATCTGGGTGACCTGCACGGCAACACCCAGGACGGGATGCACATCGCCAGCATGGGCGGGTCGTGGCTCGTGGCGGTCGCCGGATTCGGGGGCATGCGGGACCACGACGGCGTGTTGACCTTCGCCCCGAGGTTGCCGCAGAAACTCACCCGGATCCGGTTCCAATTGATGTTCGACGGGCGGATGATCCAACTGGACACCCGCCGGGTCGATGGCCGGGAGGAGACCACCTACGAGTTGCTCGACGGCTCGGCAATGCGGACGTGGCACCACGGTCAGGAGGTCGACCTGGAACCCGGAACCCCGGTCACTCTGCCCGTCCCGCAAACCGAGCGACCCGAACCGGTTCGCCAGCCGGTCGGGCGGGAACCGCTGCACCGCCGCGAACCCAAACCGCGTCCGGAGATCTGAGCGGGACGGCTATCGGCGTACTCACTCGCGTGCCGCGATGGCGCCCATG
>DATGSR010000025.1:0-3321 GCA_035302405.1 Beutenbergiaceae bacterium | reverse complement strand
GGCGTCTACGGCACCGGGACCATCACCTGCATCGTCTCCTACGACCCGAGCAACGACTGGGCACACCGCTTCGTGCCCATCGAACCGCAGGTGATCGCCGACCAGATCGAAGCCGCCACCTCCACCCACGACCTGGACGTGGTCAAGATCGGCATGCTCGGCACCCCGGCCACCATCGACACCGTGGCCAACGCGCTGGCGCAGCATTCCTTCAGGCATGTGGTGCTGGACCCGGTGCTGATCTGCAAGGGCCAGGAGCCTGGCGCGGCGCTGGACACCGACAACGCCCTGCGTGAGCAGATCATCCCGCACGCCACCGTGGTGACCCCGAACGTCTTTGAGTCCAAGACGCTCGCCGGCATGGACGCCATCGAAAGCGTCGATGACCTCGCCGAGGCTGCCCGGCGCATCCACGCCCAGGGCCCGCAGTACGTGCTGGCCAAGGGCGGGGTGGAACTACCAGGCGATGACGCCGTCGACGTGCTCTACGACGGCACCGACATCCACATTTACTCGGCCCCGAAGGTGGGCCAGGAGCGAGTTTCCGGCGCAGGCTGCACTCTGGCCGCCGCGATCACCGCGGAACTCGCCAAGGGCGCCGACATCCGCGACGCCGTACAGACCGCCAAGGACCTCGTCACCGCGGGCATCCAGGGCCGGCTCACCGCCCACACCCCCTTCGACGTCGTCTGGCAGGGCGCGCAGGTGCCTGCCGCCACAGCCTGAGGCACCAGTAGCCCGACTACCCGAGCAGCCCCGTCACCTCAGCAGCCCACGACCGCGGCCCAGCACGCGCGCTGCTGAACTGCGCTTTCTGGGCCACTCCCACACGCCGTCGGCCCTCAATCATCAACCGTGAGGGTGCCGACCGCGGTGAAGGTGGTGGAGCCGTTGGCTCCGTCGATCGCCGGCTGCCACGATTGGGAGCAGTCGAAGTGGAACTCCGAGCCGTTCCCGGTTCGCGTGCCGGTGAGGTCGACGCCGGACATCGGTGTGGCATACACGTCCTCCCCGCCGGCGGAGAAGTGGAAATAGCCGCCCGCGTAACAAGTCAAGGGCCAGTGCTCGACGTCGGTGCGCGTCCTCGGCTCGCGGTCGGGGTGCAGCACCGTGGTGGTGACGGTCACCGGCAGGTTCGCCGATATCCGCAGCCCGTGCTCATCCAATTCAGCGGTGAGGAAGCCGCCGTGCTCGGCCTCATCCCACTGCCCGCCCAGGGTGACGTCGCTGTCGAACCTCTGCTCGGCCCCATACCCGGCGCAACCCACGTGGGGTGAACAGCGTTCGCTGGTGAAGGACCCCTCCACCGACCACGTCGACCCCGCACCGGAGTACCTGACATCGCCCTCGTAATCCTCCGGACGGCGGCCATCATCCTCCTGGCCCGGGAGCGGAGGTATCCAAAAACTGGTGTCGATACGTTCGAGTTCCACCATCAAAGACCCGGTCCAGTCGACCTGCGCATGGTGGGTCACGGGGATCGCGGTGGGCGGGTCGTCGTAGGAACCCTCCATCCGTAGGACCAACTCACCCGCAGGCACCTCACAATGCAGATCGTCGACCTTCTCCACGGTGGACGCTCCCGCGAGCGCAGCGGTCGGGTCCGTGTCCGCGTTGGAGACCACGAGTAGGAGCAGCCCGCCGACGCAGAACTCACTGCCCTCCGGGCCCAGGTCCACCGAGCGCCGGTGATACCGACCGCTCTCATCACGCACGAGCGCTTCGATCGCCGGGACGCCCGCGTCCTCCAACTCAGCCCGGATGCCCACCCCGGTCACCTCGTCCTCCGGACCACCGGGGTGGATGAGGTAGAACTGGTACCCCAATCCGGGGATGCCCGAATGCTCCAGGATGAGCGCCTCATCGCCCAGGTCGTGCGGGGCACGATCGGGCAACGTGTTGTCGGGGAAGGTCGGGTCCAGGTGGACGAACCGGGTGCTGATCGGATTGCCCTGCGGGTTGGCGTTCAACAACCGCATCGCGAACTCCGGGAACTTGGCCTCGAAGGGCACGTGATCGTTGACCGCGGTGATGACGGCGTCGTAGCCCCCGGTGGTTCTGCCCAGTTGCCGCCAGGCGGTGAAGATCGACTCGGCTCCCGCTTCCTGCTCCATGAACATCGCCCAGAGGTTCGTCGCGTAGGGCTTGTGCTTGTCCTCCCCGGCAACGAGCGAGGCGTCGTCCGCCTGCATGATCCGGAGGAACTTTCGGTGTTCTTCAGCGAAGTCGCCGCCGAGGTAGTAGCGCTCCGCCCATGTGGCGGTGCCCTCAAAGAACCACTTCTCGAACACCCCGTCGTTATGGGCGAACTGCAACACGTGGAACAACTCGTGCACGACCACCCGGGCCAATTCCGAATCGATGCCCACGCCCTTGTCCTCCAGCACGCCCGCGCCGATCAGGATGTACCCACTGGCACTGGCGCCGCGAAAGGGACCTGCTGAGATCGCCACGCCGCCATCGGACGGGTCGATCCACATCTCCTCCCCTCGGCGCTCTGGGCCGAGCCACCCGTGATCGAGGAGGTAGATGTCGATCTTGTCATCGGATTCCGGGTGTGGATCATCCGATGGCAAGTCCGCTTTTAGGTGTCCCATGCCCTCCGGTACCGGCGCGGTCATCTCTGGCACCACGTGGTCCGCGATCTCGATGACGGCGTCCAACGCCACCTGCGGATCCATGGTTCCCGGGCCGCGGTCCGCGCAGACCCACACCCGGATCGGCACCTGGTCGCTAGCCTGCGTCAGCCACTCCCCCGTACACCGCCGAGGGTCCGCATCGTCTGGGTTGTCCCCAGCGGCCTCGCCCTGCTGGCGAACTCCGTCGTCCTCGGTGCCGCTTTCCTGCTCGCCCGGGCGGCCTCCCCCGTCGTCCGGGCGGCCTCCCCCGTCGTCCGGGCGGCCTCCGCCGTCGTCCGCGCCACCACCGCCGCGCGCGCCACCCCCGTCGTTGCCCGCGTTTCCTTGGCCGTCGTCCGGCCCGCCCCTGCCCATATCGTCCGGCCCGCCGGCACTGAACGCACTACGCGGGTCGGTGGGCCGCAGCAGGTACGGTCGCACGCCGTCGGCTGCCTCCGCCGGCAGCTCGTCCAACTCCCGGCTCGCCTGGCTGACCGCAGCCACATCATGGGCCGCGGCCTCCCCGCGGTACTCCTCGGGGAGTCGCGGGTCGTTGAACTGCCCCCACACCCGGTACATCAACCCGGTGTGCTCATCCAATCGCCCCTCCGCGACGGCGGCCTGGACCAGGCCCGCCGTGGTGGTCAGCGAGTCCATCTCCGGCTGATCGGTCGACGCAAGCAGTTCGTCGTCGTCCGGAGCG
>DATGSR010000024.1:0-12860 GCA_035302405.1 Beutenbergiaceae bacterium | reverse complement strand
TGTTCGGTGATGCTCATCACCCGTATCCTCGCCCAGGCCCCCCGGTGAGAATTGCCCGGTTAGGATAACGGCAAGCCAGTGTTCGTCGGAAGGGAGCTCATGGCTGAGCGCACCGTCACGGTACGGTCCGCCGTTGGGTTGCACGCTCGCCCCGCGGCGGTATTCACCCGCGCGGCGGAGGACGCCGGAATCCCGGTGCGGATCGCGAAACGGGGGTCCGCACCCCAGGACGCGTCTTCGATCCTTGGGGTGATGACCCTGGGTGTCAAGGGCGGGGATCAAGTGACACTCTATGCCGACGGTCCCCGCGCGGAGGAAGTGCTCGACGAGTTGGCGGACCTGTTGAGCCAGGATCTTGACGCCACACCCCTGTAGGGGCGAAAGGCGCCATGGCATTCGATATCGATAGGTTCACTCGCACCTCCGAACGGGTCCAGTGGGCCGATCTGGATTTCACCACCTTCGCCGACAACCCGCTGGGCGAGGAGAGCCTGCGCACGCTGAGGTACATGTGCGAGGTGGAGTACCACACGGTGTGCTACCTGCGTGATCAACTCGTCACCCCCTCGCGACGCTCCGCCGACGTGGGCGCCTTCATGACCATGTGGAACCGGGAGGAGTTCTGGCACGGTGAGGCCCTGGCCCATGTGCTCGGCCTGCACGGCATCACCGTGGACTACGACTACCTGAAAGCCAAACGGATCAAACTCGGCTGGTGGGAACGGCTCGCGCCGTTGCGCCAGTCGGTGGCCGGCAACCTGCTCGGCCAGGACTTCATCGCCGTGCACATGATTTGGGGTGCGGTCAACGAATGGTCCGCCGCGGCCGCTTACCGGCGCCTGGGCGCGATGGAACCCCACCCCGGCCTGACCGAACTGCTGCGCCGTATCGCCGCCCAGGAGTCCCGGCACGTGGCCTTCTACGCCACCCAGGCGCGTAGCCGGCTCTCCGGGTCGAAGAAGGCCCGCGCCTTCGCACGGTTGGCGCTGCAACGTGCGTGGGACCCGGTCGGCTCGACCATCATGGACGACGACGAGGTCCGGCACGTGATGGCGCACTTGTTCGGCGGGCCCGACGGGCGCAAGGAGATCGAGGCGATCGACCGGCACCTCAGTCGCCTGCCGGGTATGGAGGGCCTTACCATCGTGGCCGACGCGATGGACGAACGAGGCATCACGGCATGATCGCCGGCGACCGCATGACCGCCGGCACCGCAGTCGTCCCGCCCGCAGAGGATTTCGACCTGCGCGAATTCCTGGACGAGCCGCGCCCGGTGCACCTGGCCGACGACGAGCACGCCGATTTGCAGGCGAGGCACCTCCCGCCCGGCGTGCTCGCGGTGCTGGAGCACATGCGCCGCACCGAACACAGCCTCCTGGACTGGATGCGCGATGTGCTCATCACCCCCACCCAGGTGGAGGCCGACGTCACCGCGTTCCTCACCACTTGGGCGTATGAGAAGTACTGGCTGGGGCAGACGCTGCAGCGGCTGCTCCTCGCCCACCCCGCCGTACCCGTGCCCCCACCGGGCCGGTGGGCCCGCATCAGCGACGAACTGCACGAGCGGATGTGGCCGGTGGTCGGCACGATCGGCACCAACCTGGCCGGGCCGGCCGTCACCGCAGGCCACCTCGCCCGCGCCCTGGCCGACACCCTGGCCCAACGCGTGACGGCGATCCGCCTGGCCCAGGTCAGCCCCGCGCTGGAAGGGCTGTCCGGTTCGATCCTGCACACCACCGAACGGCACGTGGCGTTCTTCCAGAGCCAACTGCGCGCCCGGTCCCGGCACCGGTCGGCCCGGGTGGTGATCGGCCAGTCGCTGCGGTGGTGGAGGTGGCCCGGGGCCCGCCGCGGCGATGAGCGCCACCTGGGGGCGGCGTTGCGGTACCTGCTGGGCCATCCCCGCACCCGGGACCTGGTGGCACGGGCCGATGCGGCCCTCGGCGCCCTGCCCGGAGCGCCCGCTCGTGCGGTGTTGCGCACAGAGTTCGCCCGAATCGTTGTACATGGAACCACCGGGTCGCAACTGCGCGTACAGTAGCCGAGGTGTCCGTCTCTGAGGTTTCCCCCGTAGCCGAGCCGCTCCAGGGCGCTCATGTGCTGCTGACCGGTGCCACCGGATTCGTAGGCCAAGCAGTGCTGGAGAAGTTGCTCAGCAGCTACCCCAGCACCCGTATCACCGTGCTCGTGCGCCCGCGCGGATCGCTCACCGGGCAGATGCGGTTGAACAAACTGCTGCGCAAACAGGTGTTCTCCACCTGGCGGGAGAAGGTCGGCGCCGACGCCGCCGACGAGGAGGCCGGCCGCCGCGTCAGCGTCATCGAGGGAGACCTGGACGCCGTCCCGGAATTACCCGGCGACATCGACGTGGTGATCCACTCGGCGTCCTCGGTGTCCTTCGACTTGCCCATCGACGAGGCGTTCATCGCCAACGTGGGCGGGCCGCAGTCGCTGTACTCCCAATTGCTAGCCTCCGGCTCCGACCCCCACGTGGTGCACGTGTCCACCAGTTATGTGGCGGGCCTGCGTAAGGGCGTGGCCGAGGAACGGTCCCTGGATCACAACATCGACCGGCATACCGAGTCCCGGCTGGCTCTGTCGATGCGGGAGAAGGCCGAATCGGCCTCCCGGGCCCCGGCGGTGCTGGACCCCCTCACCCGGGCCGCCCGCGCCGAACACCGCCGTGCCGGTGCCCAGGCGGTGGCCGAGGCCGCCGAGCAGGCCCGCGCGGAGTGGGTCAACGACCAGTTGGTCCAGGCCGGTCGCACCCGGGCGCTGTCGCTGGGCTGGCCGGACGTGTACACCTTCACCAAGGCGCTGGGTGAACGCGCCGCTGAAGACCTGTGGGGCGAGCGCCGCTTGTCGGTGGTGCGGCCCACGATCATCGAGTCCTCCCTGAAGCACCCCTACCCGGGCTGGATCGACGGGTTCAAGGTCGCCGACCCGTTGATCGCCGCTTACGGCCGGGGGATGCTGCCGGAGTTCCCCGCACTCGCCGACACCATCCTGGACGTGATCCCGGTGGACCACGTCGTCAACGCCACCCTGGCTGCCGCGGCCGCACCCCCGCCCCGGGGCGAGCCGCAGTACTTCCAGGTGTGCTCCGGGATCCGCAACCCAGTGCGGTTCGGGCAGTTGCTCCGCCTCGTGCGGGAGTACTTCCGAGCCAACCCGCTGCTGGACGATGAGGGCTCGGCCGTGCACGTGCCGAACTGGTCGTTCCCCAACGGACCCGCGGTGGAGCGCAGCCTACGCCGCCGGGAGTGGGCGGTGGCCAAAGCGGACAAGGCGGTGGGACGCCTGCCGGCCAACGACACCACACGCAAGTGGATCTCCACCCTGTACAAGGCCCGGAGAGACCTGGGTACGCTGCGCAAGTTCACCGACCTGTACCAGCCCTACACCCAGACCGAAGTCATCTTCGATGACGCCAATACCCGCGCGCTGCACGAGTCGCTGCCCGAGGAGCGCAAGGCCGAGCACGGCTTCGACGTCACCGAGATCGACTGGGCCCACTACCTGCAGGAAGTGCACATCCCCACCGTGCCTGGGCTGATGCGCACGCGGTCCGGGCGCAGTTCCCGCAAACCCGCCACCAGCGGCAGGTTGCCGCAGCGCACCGATGTGCTGGCGGTGTTCGACCTGCACGGCACCGTCGCGGCCGCGAACCTGCTGGAGCACTACATCTGGGTGGAACTGGCGGCCAAGGGGCCGGGCCGATCGCTGCAACAGTTGGGCGGAATGGTCGCCAACTCCCCGACTTACCTGCAAGCCGAGTGGCGTGACCGCGGTGACTTCATCCGTTCCTTCATGCGCCGCTACGCCGGGGTGCATGAGGAACGCCTGCGCAAGATCATCGCCTCCCGCGTGGCCACCTCGCTGCGGGCGCGGCTGCACACCGAAGCGGTCAAACGGATCGCCGAACACCGCGCCGCCGGGCACCGCACCGTTCTGGTCACCGGCCAGATCGACGTGTTCGTGGAACCTTTGGCGGACCTCTTCGATGAGATCGTGGCGGGCCAGATGGAAACCGACCCCTCGGGCCGGTGGACCGGGCACCTGCTCACCTCCCCGCTGGTGGATGAGGCCCGTGCCACCTGGTTGGTGCGGTACGCCCGCGAGCAGGGCCTGGACCTGGAGGACTCCTACGCCTACGGCGACACCTACGCCGACCGGCCCTGGCTGGATGTGGTGGGCAATCCGAGCGCGGTCAACCCCGATGCCTCCCTGTACCGGTATGCCCGGGCCAAACGTTGGCCGGTGCACTCCTGGACCACCACGGCCGAGGGGCGGCTGTCGCCGGTGGTCCGTTCGATCCGTGCAGGAGGGCGGTAGATGGCGCCCGGCACCACCTCGTTGATCCGTGGCCGTGCCCTGGTCACCGGCGGCTCCTCGGGCATCGGCCTGGCTTTCGCGCGGGCGCTCGCGGCTCGCGGCTGCGACCTGACCCTGGTGGCCCGCAACGCCGACCGGCTGGCGCAGACCGCCGAGGAACTGCACCGCACCTACGGCGTGGACGTACAGACCTTGCAGGCGGACCTGGCCGGCGATGAGGGCATCGAGAAGGTCGCGCAGCGGCTGGAGGACCACGCCGACCCGGTGCAGGTGTTCATCTCCAACGCCGGGCACGGCATCCACACCCCCCTGACCACCGGTCAGGTGGACCAGCACGACGACGCCACCGCGCTGATGGTGCGCTCGGTGTTGATCCTGGGCACGCGCACCGCCTACGCGATGCGCGAGCGCGGCACCGGCGTGATCGTCAACGTCGGTTCGGTGTCCGGGATGTTGCCCCTGGGCGGCTACGCCGCGATCAAGGCGTGGGTGAACACCTTCTCCGAAGCGATGTCGCTGGAGTTGCGGGGCACCGGGGTGCAGGTCACCGGCCTGGTCCCGGGGTGGGTGCGCACCGAATTCCACGACCGGGCGGGCATCCGCACCAGTTCGATCCCCGACTTCCTGTGGCTGGACGCCCAGCGCGCGGTGACCGACTGCCTGGCGGACGTGGACAAGGGCAAGGTCGAATCGATCCCGTCCAAACGGTACAAACTGATCGCCTTCTTCCTGCGCCGGGCTCCGCGGGCGCTGGTGCACGCGATCTCCCGGGCGATGATGGCGAAGCGTGGTCGTGGATGAGGGCCTCGCGCCGTACCGATCGTTACCACCGGGCCTGGCACCGCTGGGCGCGGTTCGTGGCCCAGCGGTGCATCCTGCGCACGGTGGTGCACTCCACCGTTCGGGTGAGCGTGGAGGGGGAGGCGAACCTGGAGGGCCTGGAACCTCCGTTCATCGTCATCTCCAACCACTCCTCGCACCTGGACGCCCCGCTGTTGGTGACCGCGCTGCCGTGGCGCATCACCCGGCACGTGGCCACCGCGGTGGCAGCGGACTATTTTTACCGGCAGCGCTGGCGTCGTACGCTGACCTCGTTCTTCTTCAACTCATACCCGGTGGAGCGGGGCCGGGGGAAGAAGCGGGAGGCGGGATTGTCGGTGACATTGTTGCGGGAGAACATCTCCCTGGCGATCTTTCCCGAGGGCACCCGGTCCCGCACCGGGCAGATGGGCTCGTTCAAACCGGGCGTGGCCGCGTTGGCCCGGGCGCTGCGGGTGCCGGTACTGCCGCTGGCCCTGGTGGGCGCCCACGATGCGATGCCCCCGGGTGCGAGTTGGCCGAAGAAGGGCCGCCTGCCGGTCAAGGTAATCATCGGAAAACCCATCCACGCCCGCCGCGGGGAGAGCCTGCCGGACCTGAACGAGCGGCTCTACAACCAGGTGTGGCACATGCTCACCAACCAGACCCCCTACGTGTTGGTACCCGAAAGCGCCCCGACCGCCGGCAGTGCCACTGAGGCCGCTGAGCCCGGGACGGACGCCCGGCCCGCAGCAGATGCCGAGCGATCGGATCAACGTCCTGCCTCCGCGGATCGGGCGGCAGCAGGCGATGACGGTGCGGCTGCAACGTCTGGGCGGAAGGCGGCCGGAGGGCCGAACGAAGGTTCCGAGCGCGCTCCGGCCGACGAATCCGAGCAGCGTGAGGCCGGTCAGGCAGCGGACGACGACGAGCAGCCCAAACGCAAGGGCGGGTGGCTGCGCAGGCTGCGGTCTCGCCGACGCGAGGAACCGGCGGAGGCCACCACACCTGCGGAGTCTGCCGAAGTCGGCACACCCGCGGAGGCCGTCGGGGCCGGCACGGATGCGGAGTCTGCCGAGACCGCAACGTCCGCAGGTACCAGCACCACCACAGACTCACCGGCTGAAGAATCCGGCCGGAAAACAGACGACCACGACGGCGCACAGGAAGCAGGAGGACGACGATGACTGGAGTGCAGCACCAGAAGTGGTGGGGATGGGGTGTGGAAGGCGTCGCCTTCAACCCCGACGACAAACCCGACTTCGCCCCGTTCGTGTGGGAGAAGGTGGGCCTGGACCTGTCGCAACCGGCGGCCAGCGTGCCCGCGTTCGAGGACCTGGACGTGCCGGCGAGCAAGCTGCCGAAGCAGTTGGGTCAGAAACTGCGCGGCATCGTGGGCGATCACCACGTCAACACCACCGACAAGGACCGCGTGGTGCACACCTACGGCAAGGGCCTGCGTGACCTCGTGCTGATCCGCGCCGGCCAGTTGCCGCGCCTGCCCGACGTGGTCGTCTACCCGGCCAACGAGGACGAGGTGCAGGGCATCGTGGACGCGGCCGTGGCCGCCAACGCCGTGCTCATCCCGTTCGGTGGCGGCTCGAACATCTCCGGCAGCCTCACCCCGCCGGCGCAGGAATCCCGCCCGATCATCTCCCTGGACATGGGCCGGATGAACCGGGTGCTGGAGGTCGACGAAAAATCCGGGCTGGCGCGCGTCCAGGCGGGTGTACTCGGCCCGGACCTGGAAGACCAGTTGGGCCGCCGCGGCTGGACCATGGGGCACCAGCCGGACAGTTTCCGCCACTCCTCCCTGGGCGGGTGGATCGCCACCCGCTCCTCCGGAATGCAGTCGGACAAGTACGGCGACATCGCCGAGATCACCCGCGGCCTGCGGATGGTCCAGCCGGGCAAGGTCGTCGTCGTCCGGCCCCTGCCCTCCACCTCGACCGGCCCCAGCGTGCGGGAGATGATCCTGGGCTCCGAAGGCCGCCTGGGTGTGATCACCGAGGCGTGGGTGCAGGTGCACCGGCTGCCGGAGAACCGGGAGATCATCGCCTACCTGTTCCCGAACTTCGCCACCGGGTTGGCTGCGATGGAGGAGATCTCCACCTCCGATGCCGAACCCACGGTCACCCGAGTGTCCGACGCCCCGGAGACCCAGTTCTCCCTGGCCACCCGCAAGGGATCCAACTCACTGGCCTCCAAGATCGGCGAAGGTGTGTTCGAGGTGCTGCGCCGCCGCGGATGGGACCTGGACAAGGCGTGCATCAGTTACATCGGGTACGAGGGATCCCGCTCCCACGTGCGGTACACCAAGAGTTTGGTGGGCAAGATCATCACCAAGCACGGAGGCATCAAACTGGGTAAGGGGCCCGGGGCGATGTATGACCAGAAGAAGTTCGACACGCCCTATCTGCGGGACTTCCTGCTGGACCGCGGGGCCCTCGGAGACGTCTCCGACACGGCCGCGCCCTGGTCGAAGCTGGGCGAGTTGTACGTCAACACGATGCGCAACGCCTACGCCGCCTACGACGAACTGGGCGTCAAGGGGTACATCATGTGCCACCTGTCGCACTCCTACCACGCCGGGGCGTGCCTATACTTCACCTTCGCCTTCCCGCCCCGGGAGGACATGGACACCCTGAAGCAGTACGACAAGGTCAAGGCCGCTATTCAGCAGTCCTTCATCGACCACCACGGCACACTGTCCCACCACCACGGGGTCGGTTTCGACCACCAGCCGTGGCTGGAGGAGGACATCTCCCCGGCCGGTGCGGACATGCTCGTGGGCCTGCTGCAGAGCAACGACCCGAAGCGCAACTTCAACCCCGGCACCCTCATCCCACCCCACCGGGAGTGGTGAGCCCGCAAGTTGCCTCGATGTGGATCGCAGTCACCATATGACTGGGGTCCACCGGTAAATCCTGCCTCCGGCTGGAACGGAACGCTCGGCCGGCAACCGGAACACACCCGCGCCAGTATTCGGCGTCGCACCCACGTCGCGGACATAGGGCTGCTGGCGCCACCTGGGTTTGCGCCGGGCCGGGGCGTGCGCCGGGACGCCGCGGCGCGTGCCGTCCGCCATCCCTGGCCCGGCGCGTGCCGTCCGCGATCCCCGGCCCGGCGAGTGGTGGCAGAGTGGGGGCATGGCCCCGGGTTCGTTGATGCTGCTGCGGCACGGCGAATCGGTGGCCAATGCTCGTTCGCTGTTCACCGGTGTGCTCAATGTGGGCCTCACGCCGGCCGGGGAGCGCGACTGCGAACTGGCCGGGGCCAGGTTGCGGCACGTGGGGTTCACGCCGGACCTGATCATCACCTCCTGGCTGGTGCGCGGGTGGCTCACCGCGGAACTGGTCGCCGAGGAGATCGGTTACCGCGGAACGGTCGAGCGGCATTGGGAGCTCAACGAGCGCAACTACGGTGATCTGTCCGGGTTGCAGAAGTCCGAGGTGCGCGAACGCCACGGGCAGGAGTTGTTCCTGTACTGGCGTCGCTCCTTTGCCGGACGTCCGCCGCCGCTGCCCGCAGCCACGGTGGAGTTGTGGCGCAGCCTCCCCCCGTTCGACCGGTTGCCGCCGAAGGCACTTGTTCCCACCGAGTCGCTGGCTGACGTGGTGGAACGCATCCGGCCCTGGTGGCAGGGGACGCTCATGCCCCTGCTGACCGCCGGACGGGACGTGCTCCTGGTCGCTCACGGCAACTCGTTGCGCGCCCTGTGCGCGGCGATCGACACCCTGGACGAGCGTGAGGTCTCGGCGCTGAATCTCCCCAACGCGCGGCCGCTGCTGTACCGGTTCCAGGCGAGCCGCCCGACAGCCGCGCACGGGGCGGCTCGCGCCGATCTGGTCCCGTTGGTCCGCGGCGGGCGCTACCTGGACCCGGAGGAAGCCCGCCGGGAGGCGGCGATCATCGCTGCCCAGGGCGGCACCTGACGAGACCAAAGCCCCATCGCTACCGCCGACGGCGCCCTACTCTGGGCGATGTGAGCACTGTGATGGCCCTTCGGGAACCCGAACCGGAGACCAGGGTCGCCCTGGTGCCCGAGGTGGTCGCTCAGATCGTCCGCAAGGGCCTGCGGGTGGTGATCCAAGTTGGCGCCGGAGCCGGTGCCTTGCAGGAGGACGACGCCTACCGCGCCGTCGGCGCCGAGGTCGTATCCGGCCGGGAACTGGCCGACGAACTGAGCCGGGCCCAGGCCCTGGTGCATGTTCAGCCCCTGGACCCGGTGCGGATCGCGGCGCTACCCGCGGGCATGATCACGGTGGGCCTGACCGGCAGCCCCGGGGCAGCCACCGGCCCCACGCCGCGTGACGCCGACGGCGCGGCCATGGTCGAGGCCCTCAACGCCGCCCGGATTACCGCGCTGTCCTTCGAACGTCTGCCGCGCACCTCCCGTGCTCAAGCGATGGACGTCCTCTCCTCCCAGGCGTTCACCGCCGGCTACCGAGCGGTGCTCGAGGCGGCCATCCGCCTGCCCCGGTTCTTCCCGCTGGCCATGACCGCCGCCTGCACCGTGCCCCCCGCCAAGGTGATCGTGCTCGGAGTGGGGGTGGCCGGACTACAGGCGATCGCTACCGCGCGGCGGCTCGGCGCCAAAGTCGCCGCCAACGACATCCGGCCGGAATCCGCCGAGGAGGTGCGTTCCGTGGGCGCCGACTTCATCGACGTCGGCGTGCCCGCCCAGGGCGGTGCCGGCGGGTACGCCCGAGCGCTTGACGTCACCGCAGCCGAGGCCCAGCAACAAGCCCTCGCTCGCCACATCGTCGACGCCGACGTCCTCATCACCACCGCCGCTGTGCCCGGACGCCCCGCGCCGCGCCTGGTGAGCGCCGCGACCGTTGCCGGCATGCGCCCCGGGTCCGTCGTCGTTGACCTGGCCGCCGCAACCGGCGGCAACGTGGAAGGCTCCCAGCCCGGGGTGACCCACCACCTGCCCTCCACCCGCGGCGGAGGTGAGGTGACCGTCGTCGGTCTCGCCTCCCCGCCGTCGGACCTGCCGGTGGACGCCTCCCGCCTGTTCGCCCGCAATGTGGCCGCCGTCCTGGAGTCGCTCACCGATGAAGGAGGCGACCTGATCGCGAACCTGGACGACGAACTCATCGCCGGCATGTGCCTCACCCACGCCGGAAGGAGCCGGTGATGGACGCGGTGATGATGCTGACCCTGTTCGTCCTCGCCGCGTTCGTGGGGTTCGAGGTGGTCTCCAAGGTCGCCACCACGTTGCACACTCCGTTGATGTCCGGGGCGAACGCCATCCACGGCATCATCCTGGTGGGCGCGATCATCGTCACCGCCCACTCCCAGCACTGGCTCACCACCGCCGTCGGGGCGCTCGCGGTGGTGCTGGCCACGATCAACTTGGTGGGCGGGTTCTGGGTGACCGGGCGGATGCTGCGGATGTTCGCCGCACTGCAGCGCGCTGATCAGGACCCGCGGCCGGGTGATCCAAACCCGCAGCACACGGCGCTCGGCTCGCCGCCCCCATCGCTCGGTCCGCCGCCCCCATCGGTCGGTCCGTCGCACCGGGCGAGCGGCGCTCGCCCGCCGACCACCGAGCCGCCGGCGGAGGAGTGACCCGATGGACGTGCTTCCGCCCACCGTGACAGCGCTGGCCTACCTGACCGCCGCGGTGCTGTTCATCCTCGCGCTGAAGTCGATGTCCCACCCCCGCACCGCCCGCCGCGGCAACGTGCTCGGCGTCGCCGGGGCGGTGATCGCGGTGGTGGTGGTGTTGCTGTCCACCGAATTCATCTCGATCAACCTCATCGTGGTGGTGGCCGCGCTCGCGGTGGGTGCCGCGGTGGCGATCCCCACCGCGCAGCGGGTGAAGATGACCCAGATGCCCCAACTGGTGGCGCTGTTCAACGGCGTCGGCGGCGGGGCGGCGGCGCTGGTGGGGCTGATCGAACTCACCGAAACCGCAGTCGTCGGACCCGGGGCCCTCGCCGGACAGTTGCCGACCGGTGCGGCAGCGCAGGTGGCCACGGCGTTCGGGATCGTGGCCGGTTCGGCGTCCCTGTCCGGGTCGATGGTCACGTACGTCAAACTCCAAGGACTGATGACCTCCCGCCCGGTGGTGCTGCCCGCGGCCGGTGTCGCCATGGGCGCGGTGGTGTTGGCCGGCCTGGCGGCCGCGGTGTGGGTGGTGGTCACCGGCGAGGTGGGCGCCGGGATCCTCACCGCCGCGCTCGCGCTGGTTGCCGGGGTGCTGCTGGTGTTGCCGGTGGGCGGGGCGGACGTGCCGATCGTGATCTCCCTGCTCAACGCCCTGACCGGATTGGCCGTTGCCGCCTCGGGCTGGGCGATGGGCAACACGTTGTTACTGGTGTCCGGCACCCTCGTGGGCGCTGCCGGGTCCATCCTCACCGGCGCGATGGCCAAGGCGATGGGACGGTCGGTCAGCGGGATCCTGTTCGGTGCGCTGCGGGGCTCGACGGCGGGCACCACCCAGGCCTCCGACCGCCCGGTGCGCAGGGCGCAGGCCGAGGACGTGGCGATCACGCTGGCGTACGCGCGTCGCGTGGTGGTGGTGCCCGGCTACGGGTTGGCGGTCGCCCAGGCCCAGCACGCGGTGGCGGAGTTGGTCACCTCGCTGCGGGAGCGCGGGGTGGACGCCGTCTATGGGATCCATCCGGTGGCCGGGAGGATGCCCGGGCACATGAACGTGCTGCTGGCCGAGGCGAACGTGCCCTACGGCCTGCTCCTCGAAGCCGGCGATATCAACCCCTCGATGCCCAACACCGACGTGGTGATCGTGGTGGGCGCCAACGACGTGGTCAACCCCGCCGCCCGCACCGACACCGGGGCGCCGATCTACGGCATGCCCATCATCGACGCCGACCGCGCCGGCCAGGTGATCTTCCTCAAACGCTCCATGCGCCCGGGGTTCGCCGGCATCGACAACGAGTTGCTGTTCGCCGAACGCACCCAGGTCCTGTTCGGGGACGCCAAGGACTCCCTTACGGCGATCATCGGCGCATTGGCCACGGTCTGACGCACCGCTGCTCGCACGCCGGCAGGGGGTTCGTCACTGCGGAACGACCGAGGGCGACGCCGGGGTCGTCGAACCCGCGTGCCTGCCGAGCGCGCGCACATCACGGGAGTGTCAGTGGTTGGTGCAAGGCTGTACACGACGACCCACCCGCCGCCGCGGCGGCGGGTGGGGAGGGCACGGCAGGGTGGTGGTGATGAACACGGCTCGATCAAGCGCTCCGGCGTGTCGGCCCCTGTGGACAGGGGCGGCAGCCTGTGTACGTAGCGGTGGATCCAGAAATTTCTTCACCGGTGTGCAAAGGCCTGTGGATGTGGATGAAACGTACGGATCGTTGCCTTGGCAACGATCTGAACAAGGTCGCGCACAGGATGTCCACAGGATCGCCGTCGTCGTCCACAGGAGGGTGGGTCCGAGGTGTGGAGGACACGCCCAACCCGGCGACGCGCCGAGACACGCGACACAACACCTAGGGTCGACATAAGTTGCCGACCACAAGGTGTAGTGTTTGACTCGAAGAACATCGATGTAGTTACACGATCGTGGTTTATGGCAGAATCGCCAGTCCGACCGGCCGCGGAGCGGTCACCGAGAGAGAGGGGAAGCCGATGAGCATCACTGTTTTCAGCAAACCGGCGTGTGTGCAGTGCGACGCGACCTACCGGGCGCTGAACAAGCACGGGCTGGAGTACACCATCGTGGATATCAGCGCAGATGCCGAGGCGCTGGAGAC
>DATGSR010000023.1:0-5925 GCA_035302405.1 Beutenbergiaceae bacterium | reverse complement strand
GCCCACTTCAGGACGGGTCAAGCACGGCAAAACCGTGCGCATCGCGGTGCTGGACCAACAGTTCGCCCAACTCGCCGAAGTCGCAGATGACCGGGTGCGAGAGGTGCTGGCTCGCACCAAGACTTCCTTCACCATCGACGGCAAGGAGGTCACGCCCGCGCAGATGCTCGAACGGTTGGGATTCTCCAGGGCGCATCTGTCCAGCCGGGTGGGTGACCTTTCGGGTGGGCAGGCCCGCCGGCTGCAGATCCTCCTGGTGCTGCTGTCCGAGCCGAACGTGTTGATCCTCGACGAACCGACCAACGACGTGGACACCGAGATGCTCACCGCGTTGGAGGACGTGTTGGACTCCTGGCCGGGCACACTGATCGTGGTCTCCCACGACCGGTACCTGTTGGAGCGGGTGACCGACCACCAGTACGCGATTATCGAGGGCCAGTTGCGACACCTTCCCGGCGGGGTGGAGGAATACCTGGGCCTGGCTCGCGGCGCCGCCGGTGCCGGTAGCCGTGCCCGCGCCGCGTCTCCCGCCGCGGCCGCCACCGGCGCGGGGCGCGCTGCCGACTCCCGCCCGGCCGAAACCGGCACCCGAGGCGACACGGCACCCGCCGAGGTCTCCCCCGCCGAGCAGCGGGCAGCACGTAAGGAAATGGCCGCTACGGAACGGAAACTGAACCGGCTGGCCGAGCGGATCGGGGCCGTGCACGAGCAGATGGCCGCGCACGACCCCGCCGACTACACCGGGCTAGCACAGGCCACTGCCGAACTGAACCAACTGCAGCAGGAGAACGCCGACCTGGAAGAGCGCTGGCTGGAGTTGTCCGAGATCGTCGAGTGAGCGAGCCCCCTTGGCACGACGGGCTGTCGGCGACTGCGGGGCGGTCAGCCACGAGGCTGTGGGGCATCGCGTCGTCAGTCACGTCGTCCTCGGCCACGGCGTCCTCGGCCACGGGCCGCGAGCAATCGCCACGCCCGCCCCATCACACCCACACTGAACACCGCAGGCCCGGCAAGCGACCTAGACTGCACAAAGGACACCGGAGTGCACAGTGGAGGTGCGCCATGGCAGCGACCCACACCCAGCAGGAAGCCGGGGAGGACCTGTGCGTGGCGAAGGTTCCGCTGTTCCAGGGCTTGAACCACGCCGAGCAGGTCAACGTGGCCGAGGTGGCCTCCCCGATCCGCGTCGATGCCGGACAGCAGATCTACGCCGCTGGTTCTGCCACGTCCCAGTTGATGGTGGTGCACACCGGCACGGTGAAGGTCTCCCGGATCGATGCCGAGGGGCGCGAGCAGATCCTTCGGGTGCTGGGGCCGGGTGAGTTCATCGGTGAATCCGCCTTCCTCACCGGTGATCGTCCCGATCATTTCGCCACGGCGGTGGAAGCCAGCAGCATGTGCGTGTTCCGCCACGCGGACCTGGGGCGACTCGTGCGCGCACACCCCTCGATCGCGGTACGGATGCTGCAAGCCGTGAGCGAGCGGTTAGCGCAGATCGAGACCCGGTTGGCCGCGGTGATCTCGGGCGACGTCACCTCGCGGCTGGCCGAATACCTGCTGTCCCTGCCGGGGCGACCGCAGCAGGGCGGGGTGTTGGTGGAGTTGCCGATGGCGAAGAAGGACGTCGCCTCCCTGTTGGACACCACCCCGGAGTCACTGAGCCGGCAGTTGCGCAAACTGCAGCAGACCGGCATCGCCCGCACCCAAGGCGGCAGGGGTCTAATGATCCATGACGTCGATGCGCTGATGGACCTGGCCGCACCGGCGTGAGCGCGCTGCGCGCCGTGGCCGCGCGCCGTGGCCGCGCACCGGAGGCGATCTCGGGCCAAACGGTTATCGTGGCAGCGTGACTGACGCCGAAACCGTGACTGATGCCCAAACACTGCAGCCGGTGCTGCCCCCGCACGAGGTCCAACTGGGTCTGGACACCTTCGGTGACATGACCGTTGATGAGTCCGGCCGGCCCCGCACCTACGGACAGGTGCTCCGTGAGGTGGTCGAGCAGGGCGTGCTGGCCGATGAGGTTGGGGTGGACGCTATCGGCCTGGGCGAACACCACCGCGACGATTACGCCCTGTCCGCCCCGGAGATCGCATTGGCCGCGATCGCCGGGCGCACCGAACGCATCCTGCTGGGCACCGCGGTGACGGTGCTCAGTTCCGATGACCCGGTGCGGGTGTACGAGAAGATGGCCACCCTCGACGGCGTGTCCGCCGGGCGCGCGGAGGTCACGTTGGGGCGGGGGTCGTTCATCGAGTCCTTCCCGCTGTTCGGGTTCGACCTGAACGACTACGAGCGGCTCTTCAACGAGAAACTCGACCTGTTCTCCCATTTGCTCAGCGAGGAGCCGGTCACCTGGCAGGGAAGCGTGCGCGGCCCGTTGCAAGACGCCGAGGTCTACCCCAAGACCGAAGCCGGCACGTTGCGCACCTGGATCGGAGTGGGCGGATCCCCGGAGTCGGTGATGCGTGCGGCGCGGTACAACATCCCGATGATGCTCGCCGTCATCGGCGGCGACCCGGCACGGTTCGTACCGTTCGCGGACTTGTATCGGCGGGCGTTGGATGAGTTGGGCAGGCCCGAACGCCCGGTGGGCGTGCACGCCCCCGGGTTCGTGGCGGCCACCGATGAGGAAGCCCGCCGGCTGATGTTCCCCCATTTCAAGGCCAACCGGGACCGGATCGGGGCGGAGCGTGGTTGGCCGCCCACCAGGCTGTCGGACTTCAACGCCGAGGTGGAACAAGGCGCGGTGTTCGCGGGGTCACCGGAGACCGTGGCGCAGAAGATCGCGCGCACGGTGCGCCTCCTGGGATTGAGCCGGTTCGACCTGAAGTACTCCAACGGGCCGATGCCCCACCGGCACAGCCTGGAGGCGATCCGGTTGTACGGCACCGAGGTGGTCCCCCGAGTCCGGGAGATCCTGGCCGGCGGCGACTGAGACCAACGTCGCGACCGCCACCAACTCCGCGCTTTCCTGTCCCGCTTGCCTGTCTCAGGGTTCGATGACCACCTTGCCCGTCGTGTGCCCCGACTCCACCTCCGACACCGCGTCCCGCGCCCGAGCCAAAGGGAAGGTACGGGCGATGTGCGGGGTGGCCAGATCATGGGCGACGACGTCGGTCACCTTCTGCAGCGCCCCGGGACTGGCCTGCCGGCCTTCCCCGCCGAGTTCTTCGGCTGTGCCTGGGTCTGCTGCCGAGATGATCCTTCGGGGATCCTTGACCACTGCAGCCATATCGCGCAGCGCCTGACCGCCCACCAGGTCCACCATCAGGTCCACACCGGCGGGCACCAGTTCGCGCACCGCCCGTGCGGCGTCGGGCCCGGCGGGGATGAACGTGGCGCCGGCGGATTCGACGAAAGACTGTTTCGCCGGCGAGGCCACCCCCAGCACCTGGAACTGGTGGGCGCTCCCGATCTGGGCGGCCAAGTGCCCCACACCTCCACCGGCACCGATGACGAGGAGCCTCTGGCCGGCTTCCAGTTCGATCTGGTGGGTGAGGTCGTAAGCCGCCGTCCCGGCCACCGGCAGGACCGCGGCCACCGGGAACGGCATGTCCGCGGGCTTGGGCACCAGGGCGGCCACGTCCAGTACCGCATGGTCGGCGAAGCCGCCCTCGCCGTGCGCCACCGGGCCCAGGATCTCATCCCCCAACCCGACGCCCTGCACCCCTGGCCCCAGGGCGGTGACCACACCGGCCACCTCCCGGCCCATCGGCACCGGCACCGGTTCGTGGCGGCCGAGCAGCCCTTCCCGGATCTTCCAGTCCACCGGGTTCACGCCCGCAGCCTGTACCTGCACCGTGATCTGCCCGGGCCCGGGTTCGGGCACCGCCCGGCGCCTGAGCTCCTCGCCCTGCGGCCCGCCGTAAGCGGTGAACACATACTGTCGGGACATCCTTGCTCCCCCTTCTGTTCAGCACGCCAGGCCCGCCCCGGTGACGGGAACGGACCTGACGGGGATGGTCTCCAAGGTAGTAGCCGCAGCACCATCGGGCCCTGCCGAACGCCCGCCCGCGCCACGCGCGCGAAGCCCGGCCCCTTCAGCGCCGGCGCCGCAAGCGCGAATCGGCCCCTTCAGCGCTCGTGCCTGCGCGGGCGGCGGGGGCGGTTGTTTCGGCCCCCTACTGACGCGGCTCGGATCCGTCGTCCGGATCAGAATGCCGACGGCCGGGCGGTGTAGCCGGCCTTGGCTACCGCCTCGACCAGGTCATCCACAGAGGCGACGGACGGGTCGTGCCGCACCGTGATGCGGGCTGAGGCGAAGTGGACCTTGACGGCTTCGACGCCCTTGAGGCGGCCGACGCGCTTTTCGATCTTGGCCACGCAGGAGGGGCAGGAGAATCCCTCGGCTCGCAGCGTGGTGGTGGTCATAGCGGGAGTGGTGGTGCTCATCTCAGGTTCCTTCCGTGAGTTTCGGGCTTGGTCCCGGGTGTACCGGGGTGTTCGAAACTCAACGTACGCAGGCTGAGCGCTGATCTCCTTGACGCAGATCAAGCCCGCTCAGCGCTCCGAGCGGACCTGCTCCATCAGGCGCGCCCCCGGCACCGGACCGTGGACCACCAGGACCTCATCGGCCACACCGGCGGCGCGGATCTGCTCGGCGATTCGCATGGCGGCCGGGTGACCGGCCGCCAGCCCGGCCACCGTGGGCCCGGAACCAGACACGATCGCCGCCAGCGCGGCGGTGTCCTCAAAGGCAGCCAGCACGTTCTCCAGGCGGGGGTACAACTGCATCGCCGGTGCGGTCAGGTCGTTCACCAGGTGCGGGACCAGCCGGCTGGGGTCACCGCTGCGCAGGGCCTTCATCATGGTCGGTGGAATGCTCACCTTGCGGTTCGGGGGGACGCTGCCACCGGCATCCAGCGCGGCGAACACCTCCTGGGTGGAAAGCCCGGCATCGCTCAGGGCGAGCACCCAGTGGTAGCGGCCGCGTGCCATCGCCGGGGTGAGCACATCACCCCGGCCCAGGCCGAGCGCGGTTTGACCGGTCAATGCGAACGGCACATCCGCGCCCAACACCGCGGCCAGTTCACCAAGCCCTTCCCGGTCCAGGCCGGTGCCCCAGAGTTGGTCGCACGCCAACAAGGTGGCGGCTGCGTCGGCCGAACCGCCGCCCATCCCCCCGGCCACCGGCACCTCCTTGGTGATGTGCAAGGCCACTCCGGCGTTCACACCGGTGGAGTCGGCCAACAGGTGAGCGGCCCGATATGCCAGGTTGCGCTCATCCAGGGGGACCTTGTCCGCGTGGCGCCCGGAGACGGTCACGGAGATCTCATCCGCCAATTCAGCGCGCACGTCCTCCACCAGGTTCACCGCCTGGAAGACCGTGGCCAAGGGGTGATAGCCATCAGCGCGCGGCGGGCCCACACGTAACCGAAGGTTGATCTTCCCGGGAGCGCGCACGTGCACCGCACCCTGCCGGGTTGCTGCGGGGTTGGTCATACCGGCTCCGTGGCGGGAGCCCCGGCCAGGCCGAGGTCGTGTCCGGCGGCGGCGATCTGCGCGAAGGCGGCGATGTCCACCTTCTCCCCTCGCAGGGTGGGCTCCACCCCGGCATGGCGCAGCACCTGCTCGGCCTTCGCCGTCGTGCCCGCCCAGGGTGCGAGCGCCGAACGTAACATCTTCCGCCGTTGGGCGAACGCGGTGTCGATGACCGCGAAGGTCAGTTCACGTGAGGCGCCGGTGTCCGGAGGCTCCCGGCGGATGAGCCGGACCAACGCGGAGTCGACGTTCGGCACCGGCCAGAACACCGAGCGGCCGATGGATCCGGCGCGTTCGGCCCGGGCGTACCAGGCCACTTTCGCCGATGGCACGCCGTAGGTCCGTGAACCCGGCGGGGCGACGAGCCGGTCGGCTACCTCGGCCTGCACCATGACCAACACCTGCTGCAGGCTCGGGAACTGCTCCAAGAAGGTGAGCAGT
>DATGSR010000022.1:0-4363 GCA_035302405.1 Beutenbergiaceae bacterium | reverse complement strand
CGCCGCGATGGGATCGGGGTGCGACCTGCTTCAGTCGGCACCGCTCGCCCTGAGTGAGTCCCGCTCGCCGCGGCGCCGCTCGGCGTACTCGGTCAGTGGAATCCGCTCCCCGGGATCAACACTCAAGAACTCTGCCAACTCCGCATCCTGGATGCGCGCGGTGAAGTCACCCTGTTTGAACAAGAAGGTGACCTGGAGGATGTCGTAGCGCTCGCGGTCATCAGCCAGGAGTTCCTGGAAACGTGACCCGCCCGGCTCGAAGCCGCAATCGGAACGGGGAAAGGTACGCAGGCTATCGGTCTTCCGGTCCCAGGTCCGTACCGACGCCACCGCAGCACCGACCGACTGGCCACTGACCACCGGGTTGTGCCGGACGGCATCGGCCACGGTGCCGGGTACCTGATCGAGGAACTCGACTCCCGGCCAGCCCGACGTCATGGCGCGCCCGACGAATTGCCCCCAGTCCTCATCGGCACCCACCGCGACGGTGATGGCACCGCACTGGGCGAGGTCGTTCGGGTCGCACGCCGAATCGTCGACGAGGATCCCGGTTCGCTGGTCAAGGGGTGTGGTGGACATACCTCCATTCCACGCCTCCCGCGAGGCTCGTGCAAGCGAACTGACAGTGCGGGCGTGTGAGGGCGCGGAGAGCGCGCACTGGATGGCGCGGAATGCGCGAGCGGGAGTGAAGAACTCGGGTGGCCTACGCCGTCGGCCGCGGTCTTCTCGTGGCAGCAGATTGACGGCGGCGCCCGCAGGGATGGACCCCACGGGCGCCGTGTCGCTCACCTCAGCCAGGCATCCCGGTTGGCCGCGATGAACTCCTCATCCAGCAGGTCCGGATATCGCTGGCGCACTCCGGTGATCAACTCGCTCTGTCCCGGTGACAGTGCGTCGGTACCAAGGGTGTTGGCAGTGCCGACCAAACCCTGCTGACGAAGCACCTCATTGACACCCGGCACGCAACCGAAGAAGTCATGGGCGACGTCGAACACCGCGTCGTTGACGTCCACCATCGCGGAGGCCTGCGCCAGCAGGTCCACCGGAATCGAGCCTGCGGCAACCGCAGCGCCGGCCTGCTCCACCTGGCGTACGGCTGCGCGGGTGCCCACCGCCCACTGGCCCAGCAGCCCGCCGGTGGCACGCACCTCGCGCTGCTGACCGTTCACCGTCCGCCGGTAGGGGGTGATCAGGTCGTGCACGATCGCATCGTCGTTCCCGGTGAGCAGCGCCACCTGGTCCCAGCGGTCGTGGGCCAGCAGGGTCTGGGCCACGTCATTGGTGCGGTAGCGGTCGAACGGGGCGGCTTTGACGCCGACCACCGATTCCAGGTCGAACAACGACTGCCAGAACTTCCGGCTCAGCGGAGCCCCGCCAACCGCCTCCTGCAGGTAGAAGCCGACGACGGGTATCACCTCACCGACGGCGGCGGCGCGCTTGAGTAGCGCGTCCTCGCTGCGGTCGCTCATGCCCCAGGGGCTGATCAGCGCGGCATGGTAGCCCTGTTCAACCGCAATCTGGGCTTCGGCGACGGCCTCCGGCAGGTCACCGGTCAACCCGGCGATGAGGATCGGTTGATCGGCCTTTTCCTTGGCCGTCTCGGCCGCCAGTTGCCACACGTCGGTGAGCATGGACCGGTCGTTGTGCAGTTCGAATTGGGTGGTGTGCACCCCCACCGCCAGGCCGTGTGCACCGGCGTCCAGGTAATAGCGGGTCAACGCCTTCTGGGCAGTGACGTCCAGGCCGTTGTCGGTGGTCAACGCCAGGGGGTGGGCCGGGATCACTACGCCGGCGTTCAGTTTCTTCGCCAACTCCGCGCTCATCAGAACTTGCCCTCCCGCTGCTGGAACTTCGTTGCCTTACCAAGTTGGCGCCCGCCGTCGGCCACCCACTGGGCCACCATCCGCACCATCCGGCGCAGCGGGATCGTGGGGTAGCCGTATAACTCGTGGGCGTGGCTGGAGTCGGACAGCAGTGCATCGTCGGACTCGGTTCCGGTGAACTGCACCGAGGTGCCCATGTCCTCAGCGAGCCAGGTGGCCAAGCGGCGCACGGTCACAGTTTCCGGGCCGGTGGCGTTCAAGATGTAGGGCGGCACGCCGGCCAACCCGATCGACCGCAGCGTCCAGGCCAGGATGTCCCCCTGCCAGGCGACGTTGACCGCCGGCATGGTCACGTCCACCGGCTCGCCGTCGGCGATCTGGGTGGCGATATCGGCGATGACGCCGTAGCGAAGTTCGCAGGCGTAGTTGAGCCGGAAGATGGTGGTGGGGGTGTCCCAAGTGTGGGCGGCGTTGGTGAAGATCCGCTCGCGGGCCAGGCAGGACTGGGCGTATTCACCCACCGGTTCGGCCGGGTCGGATTCGATCGAGCCGCCCTCGGCCAGTTTCCGCAGTGGGTAGACGTTGCCGGTGGAGTAGACCACCGAGGGCACTCCGCGGTAACGGTCGGCGACCATGGCCGGCATCGCGGCGTTGGACCACCAGGTGAGGTGTTCCTGTCCGGTGGTGCCGAACTTCATCGCCGCCAGGTAGTACATCGCCGCCGCATCCGGCAGGTCGCGGTAGGACTCCGAGACGGACAGATCCGCCTGCTGCACCACGATTCCGGCGTCGGTCAGGCGCTGGCGCACGGCAGCGTCGGAGAAGCGGGAGACGGCGATCACCTTGGCGTCTGAGCCGACCTCGTCCAGCGCGCGGCGGGCCATCATGGCCAGCGTGGGGCCGATCTTGCCGCCGGCGCCCAACAGCAAGATGTCACCGCCCACCGCCTTCAGCGCCTCTCCCACCCCGGGCAGGGGAGTGGAGAGCAGGTCCTCGAGTTCGGCCTCGTTGGCCGGTTGCTTCGGTGCAGCGGCAGAGCCGAGTTGGTGTGGGGTCATCTACAGGTCCTCATCCAGGGTTGCGCAGCGCCAGAGGCTGCGCTCGACATTGATGCGTAACTCGTACAGGCCAGAAAAGGCTTTCTCAGCCTAGGGGGATTACGCGACGCCGGTCAAGGGGCCCGCCTTGGTGGCCTCGTTCAGCCTATTGGTGCTATCTGCGCCCAATGTTTGCGCGCCATACCGGTCACCCCGATTTCTTGGGCGAGGAGGCGCTCGTGGAGTCAGTGGCAGAAACCTGCGGTGGGGAGCCGGGTGCTTCCTGTAAATCTAGAAAACGCTTCCTCACGACTTCAGTCGAAGTATCCTGCCGCTATGGCGGTGAATCTCAAGGATGTGGCGAAGCGCGCAGGCGTGTCGGTGCCGACAGCCTCCCGGGTGCTTTCGGGCAGCGACTATCCGGTGCTGCCCGACCTTCGTGACCGTGTGCTTCAAGCCGCCGAGGAGTTGGACTACGTGCCCAACGTCCAGGCGCAAGGTCTGTTGCGCGGCAATACCGGGATGATCGGGGTGCTCGCCGGCGATGTGGGTGACCCGTACTTCTCGGAGATGATCAACGGGATCCACGATGTGGCCACCCGGCGCAGGTTGCTGGTCGCGATTTGCCAGACCGAACGTGACGTGGAGCAGGAACTCGCGTACTTCAAAATGCTGCAAGCGCATCGAGCAGCGGTGGTCATCTTGGCCGGATCCGGGTTGGCCGATCAGGATTATCAGGAGCGGCTGTCCTCCCGGGCCAGGTCGTTCCTCACCGGTGGAGGCCGGGTTGTCTCCATCGGAACGCCGATTCTCGAGGTCGACAATGTTCGGGTCGACAACACCTCCGGGGCGATCGACCTGGCACAACACCTGGTGGATCTTGGCCATCGCGACGTCGGCGTGTTGGCCGGACCGGCGAATGTAGGTTCCACCATCGAACGGTTGGCCGGTCTTCGACAGGTGATCGAGGGTGCGGGGGGTGTGCTTCGAGTGCGCCATGGTGCCCCGACGCGCGATGACGCCTACACCGGAGCGGGCAACCTGCTGGAGCAGCACCCAAGCATCACCGCATTGGTCGGCTCTGCTGACCAAATGGCGATGGGAGCGATGGCATGGCTGCGGGATCAGGGGCGAGTCGTGCCTGCGGATCTATCGGTCGCGGGCTTCAACGACATCGACGTGGCACGGGATCTGACCCCTGCGTTGACCACCGTGCGCTTACCGTTGCGGCAAATGGGCGAAGCCGCGCTGCAAATCGCTCTGGAGGAGCCCGATGCTGCGGAGCAGGCCGCGGTGCGGTGGCTTGGCACCGAGTTACTGGTGCGCAAGTCCACCGGGCCGGCTCGAGCGCGTTGAGGGCAATCGAATAATCGCCACCACGGCGACCGATCGGCGCAGTCAATCGCGCCGATGAGACGCTGACCGCCTCTCATCAGTCGTGCCTGACGTGGCGCTGGCCGCCCGTCATCAGTCGTGCCTGGCGAGGCGCTGGCCGCCCGTCAT
>DATGSR010000021.1:0-3432 GCA_035302405.1 Beutenbergiaceae bacterium | reverse complement strand
CCACCTACTGCTGGATGACTTCGTGCTATCCGTCGCGGGGTTCGTTGCGGCGGTGGTCATCTTCGCCATCGCACAGAGCCTGCTGGCACCCCTGACCGAATCGATGGCGCGCAAGCACGCTCCGGCGTTACTGGGCGGCGTGGGCATCATCTCCACGTTCGCAGCCCTCCTGATCGCCACGCTGTTCGCCGGCGGGCTGTCCATCTCCGGGACGGCGACCTGGATCCTGGCGACGTTGATCGTCTGGTTCGTCACCGCCATCGCGGCGTGGGTGCTGCCGAAGTTCGTGCTCAAGGAGCGCGACGAGGGCGATGGCGGAGCGAAGGCGGCGCGGGCATAGGCGTCCGTCGCGTCCTTTCAAAGCAATGCCTGCGCCTGCGTGACACTGGCTGGCGCTAGCCTGACCACATGGATCTGCCAGAAGGAACAAGTGCACTGATCACCGGCGGCGGTTCGGGCCTGGGAGCCGCGACGGCGCGGAAACTGGCTGCCCAGGGTGTGGCCGTGATGCTCGCCGATCTCCCTGACTCCCCCGCTGAGGATCTCGCCACCGAACTCACCACCGCTGGCCACCACGTGCGTGCCCACGCCACCGACGTGCGGGACGTGGATCAAGTGGAGGCCGCCGTGCAGGCCGCCGCTGACCTGGGCGACCTGCGCGTGGTGGTCAACTGCGCGGGCATCGCCACCCCGGGCCGCATCCTCGGCAGACGCGGTCCGCTGGACCTGGACACCGCGCACCGCGTGGTGCAGATCAACCTGATGGGCACGATGAACACCCTGGCAGCCTCGGCAAAGGTGATGGCCGAGTTGGAACCCGTAGGCGACGACGGCGAGCGCGGCGTCGTAGTCATGACCGCCTCGGTCGCTGCTCAAGACGGGCAGATCGGGCAACTGGCCTATGCAGCCTCCAAAGCGGGCGTAGCGGGGATGACGCTGCCGGCCGCGCGGGACCTGGCAGGCCGGGGCATCCGGGTGATGACCATCGCTCCGGGCACTTTCGACACCGCCATGATGAAGGGCTTGGGCGAGGATGTGCGCGCAGGCCTTGCCGCCCAGATCCCGCATCCGGCGCGGTTGGGCAAACCCGAGGAGTACGCCGACCTGGTCGCCCACATCATCGCCAACCCGATGCTGAACGGGGAAATGATCCGCCTCGACGGCGCGCTGCGGATGCCGCCGCGGTAACGGCCGGGTGCCGCGTAACGCCGTCGTGCGCGATACGTGGGCGAGGATGCGCCGCCGCGCACGCTAGCGGCCGGCTGCCGCGCAACGCCGTCGTACCCGGCACGTGGGCGAGAATGCGCCGTCGTCGACGGTAGCGGCCGGCTGCCGCGCAACGCCGTCGTGCGCGGTAGGCAAGGGGCGGTGCGCCGTCGTACGCGGTAGTGGCGGGGTGGGTGCGTCCGGCGCGCCCCCGCACGGGGCCCCGCACAGGCGGAGGTCAGCACTCGCCAGGTGACCGGCGAGTGCTGACCTCTGATCTCTGGGGCCGAACTGGCGGTGCGGCGAGCAGCGCCGCACCACCAGACGTCCCTACTCCAACTCGGCCAGGATGGCCCGAGCCTGTTCGAGCACGTCGGCCTGTGCTTGCTCGCTGAGCGTGTCGGGCCTCTTCGGGTTCTCCACGTGGCGGATCACCCGGTTCAGCGCCTGGATGGCCGGAGTGGTGCGATCACCTTCCAGGTGCTTCTCGGCCTGGTCCAACGCGTTGGTCACCTGGTGAGCGATCGGGCCGGCGATGTCCCCGGCCTCGATGTAGTCCGCTACATCCGACTGCAGCGCGCGGATCTGCTCCACGGCACTGCCCGGCTCACCTTCGCCGTCGTCCCCGACCGTGATCGAGAAGAAGTTGGTTTCGTCGATGACGTAGATCGTTCCGTCTGCGGCGATGTCCATCCGCTTGTACCCGGTGTCATCCAGCAAGATCTGGCTCTGGCCGGTCTCGGGATCGAACGCGAAGACGTCGGTTCCGGCGATCCCGTAGAGCAGGCCGTTGTGCGGATGGGCCTGCACCGTGCTTGCCACTCCCCACGGAGAAGACGCCGGAGCGGTACCCAGATCGTGCACGCCCACCACTTCGCCTGCCTCGGTGTCGTACTCGAACAGGTCGGAGCTGTTGGTCACACCCCAGATGCTCGTGCCCAAGGACGTCACGCCGGCGACCACGTCGTTGCCCTCGACCGGCACGACCGCGTCCACGACCTCGGTGGTCTCGGGGTCGAAGACAACAAGGTGCGCGTCCAACTCGCTGTCCTGGCTGGACAGTCCTCCGCGGATGGACGTGCCGGAGTAGATCAGACCGTCCTGTCCGAACGTCACCGACACGTGGCTCTGGTCTTCCACCAGGTCCCGGAAGGTCTCGCGGTAGTCGGCCATATCGGTCAACGTCAAAGCGCCACCGCGCACCCCATAGTCAGAAACCGTGGCCATCGCCACCAGTTCGCCATCGGTAGCCTGCCCCAGCAGTCGATCCTGCTGGTAGCCGTCGATCAACCGGAACTGTTGAGACGGGTTGGTGCCCCAGTCCCACTCTTGCGATGGATCGCCCATGTGCACCACGGCGTTGCCGTAACTACCCACGATGATCTGATCACCAAAGGTGAGGAAACTGCTCGCCTGCAGCGGACCGTTGAGTTGCTCCTCGAACTCCTGGGTCTGCGGGTTGAACCGACCCAAGGCACCCGGGCCGAGATATGTGCCCACGTACACACGCTCATCGGCGGCCACGTGGATCGAGTGCGCCGTCAGCGGGGCGCCGAAGATCTGGCTCTCGACGAACGTGCTTTCGCCCGTGTCGGGGTCGAAGGTCCAGAAAGATCCGTCGTTGTTCGTGCCCACCAGGCGGTATTCGGGAGCCTCTTCGGTTCCCGTGCTGAGCAGATCCAGGATGCGGTGGGAACCGGTGGCCCCAAGGTCGGTGTCGACCCACCCGGTGGCTTCCACCGAACAATCATTGGAGTCGAACGACCAGATCTCGCCCTGGGACTTGTAGAACATCCGCCCATCACGGGTTTCGGTGGCAAACGGCACGTTCAAACTCACCGTTCGGGGGATGGCGCCATCGCACACCCAGTCCTGCTGCGTGGTGTCCCAGAACAGCACGTTCGTGCCGCCCGGCAGACCAGGAGAGAAGGACATCGCAACCAGGTCGCCCACCGAGCGGAACTTGACGAACCGGGTGATGCGCTCATAGCCGTCGGGAACCTCGAGCGGTGTCATGTCACCACTTTCGAGATCCACGGCCACCGCGGTACCGACCTCCATGCCGGTACCCACGTAGGCCACCCCGTCCTGCACCGCGAGGCCTTCGGCGTAACTGTCGACCGTGGCCGTCGATCCGTAGTCGCGGAACTCATCGGTGTCCGGGTCGTAGGCGAACAACTTGGCGTTCGGGTAGGTCACGCCATAAAGGATCCCGTCCTCATCGGT
>DATGSR010000020.1:0-2612 GCA_035302405.1 Beutenbergiaceae bacterium | reverse complement strand
AGCGACGGCGGAACTGACCACCACGGGCAACTTCCTGCGGGAGAAGTTCGGGCACCGCGAGCCGGACGCGTTCGACTTCGGCATCCGGTGAGTCCCACCCCCTGACTCCCGCCCGCTGACTCCCGCCAGGGTGTGCGAGTGCGGCGCTTGTGCGAGTGCGGCGCTACTGACTCGCGCCCATCGACTCCCGCCAGGCGTCTAGCCCCTGCTGCACCTGGGCGTCGGTGCGGTGTTCGGTGCGGGTCATGATCGTCCACCGCACCCCGTAGGGGTCCTGGATGGAGGCGAACCGGTCCCCGGTGACGGCGAAGTCGGCGGCCTCTTCCCGTACGCGCGCGCCACGCTCCCGCGCCGCGGCGAGGGTGGCGTCCACGTCCGGCACGTAGACCGCCAGGGAGAAGTTCACCTCATCGGTGCTCGGGTCGCTGGCCACTGTGGCGAACGCGGGGTTGGGGTCCATCACCGTGAGCCGGCCGTGGCCGAAGTCCAGTTCGGCGTGCCAGACGGCGCCGTCCGGGCCGTCCATCCGAGTGCGCACCTGTGCGGCGAATACCGCGGTGTAGAAGTCGATCGCCGCGGCCGCGCCGTTGACCACCACCAGCGGGCTGAGCGAGGTGTATCCATCGGGCATGTAGTGGGTGCTCATGGCATCCAGCCTCTCTAGAGTGACGTCGTGGGGCTTGAACATCCGCGACAACCTGCCGCCACGGGTGCTGGCGACGATGCGTCGCGGGTGCAGCCGGGCCGCCTGCGGCGCCAGGCGGCGGCTGCGGGCACTCGGGGCGCGGTGCTGTGGCCGAAGGCCGGCGCCCGGGTGTTCGACACCGGCCGGCTGCCCGTTCCCGCCCCGCTCGATGAGATCGCCGCCTACTACTGGTGGGTCACCTGGCGTCATGAGCAACCCGCCCCGTTCCGCCAACAAGTGTTGACCAACCCCGCCACGCACTTGACCGTGGAGGCCGCCGAGGGCGGAATCCTGCACGGCCGACCCGTCCTCGGGGCCCTCGTGCACGGCCTGGTCACCAGAGTCTTCACCGTGGACCTTCCCGTGGCCGGGCGCGTGGCCGGCATCGCCTTCCACCCCGGCGGCCTGGCCGCGCTGCTGGACCGCAGTGTGCGCGAGTTGACCAACACCGTCGTCGGCGCGGAGGAACTCTTCGGGACCGGCGTCGGCGCCTTCGCCGAGCAAGTGCTGATGGCCGACGACGACGAGGCTCGCCGGGATGTCGCCGTCACCTTCCTCAGCGCTCACCTGGAGCATCGGCTGGAGCAAGTCCGCGCCGACCGCGGGTACGCGGCGGTACGCGCGGCCGTGGAACTGATGCGCAGCCGCGAGTACGTGACGCTCGCCCCGATCGCCGAGCAGGTGCACGTCTCCGAGCGCACCATGCAGCGGTTGTTCACCCGGTACGTGGGTGCCTCCCCGCTGTGGGTGTTGCGCCGCCACCGGCTGCAAGATGCCGTGGCCGCGCTCGAAGCGGGCGAGGGGGAGGACCTCTCGGCGCTCGCGGCCACGCTGGGGTTCGCCGATCACGCTCACCTCACCCGGGCGTTCACCCAGGTGATCGGGGTACCGCCGTCGCAATACCGAGAGGGGCAACGTCCGCCATGGAACTCATCGACCTGAGCCACCCCATCACCGGTGGCATGACCACCTACCCCGGTCTGCCCGGCCCGATGATCACCGAGCACCTCACGTTCGAGGAGTCCCACCAGCGGTACGCGCCGGGCACCGAGTTCGCCATCGGCCGTATCGACATGGTGGCCAACACCGGCACCTACCTGGACACTCCCGCGCACCGCTACCGGGACGGGCACGACCTGACCGGGTTGGCGTTGCACCGCTGCGCGCTGGTGCCCGGCGTCGTCGTCGATGGTGCCGGCGCGATCGGAGCGGAGGTGTTCGACGGCGTGGACGTGGCCAACCGGGCGGTGGTGCTGCGCACCGGGTGGGACCGCCATTGGGGCACCGACGCCTACGGAGACCCCGACCACCCGTACCTGACCGGGCCCGGCGCGGAGTACCTGGCCGAAGCCGGGGCCGGGTTGGTGGGCATCGATTCGGTGAACATCGACCACACCGGCGCCGGCACGCGCCCGGCGCACTCGGTGTTGCTGGCTGCTGGCATTCCGGTGGTGGAGCACCTCACGAACCTCGCCGCGCTGCCGGTGGACGGGTTCAGCTTCACCGCCACCCCGCCGGCAGTGCAGGGCCTGGCGACCTTCCCGGTACGGGCCTTCGCGGCGGTGGGGTGAGCCGTCGCGTGTCAGCGGCGGGCGTCGATGAGCCACTCGAAGCCGAGGTCCAACAGATGGCGATCGGAGGTCAGCAGAAGCAGGTTCTCACGGAGGGCTTGGGATAGCAGCATCCGGTCGAAGGGGTCGTGCCGGACCAGGTCAGGGAACTGCGCCAAGCCGGAGGCATGATCGGAACGGAACGGAAGCTCGACGAGACCCGCCCTCGTGGCAGCGTCGGCCACCTCGCCGGGCAGGTTGAGGCGGCCCAGCATCTTTTTGATGGTGACCTCAAGCACCGACGCCGAGGAGAAGCGGGGCGACGGCGAGGCGGTCAAGCGGGCTCGGGCGCTGCTGCCGAGCCGCGGGTCGGCAGC
>DATGSR010000019.1:0-20196 GCA_035302405.1 Beutenbergiaceae bacterium | reverse complement strand
CTCGGTGACTTCCTCTGGCGAAACCGAGGCAACCGGGTCATACACCACCGGATCCTCAGTCACCGTGAACGAGGTAGACGCCGACAGGTCGTCGGAGGTCAAGGGCACCTCGTGCGCACCGGCGCCCAGCGAGTCACTGGTGAAGGTGAACGACACGTCCCCCTCATTGTTCGCCGAACCCGAGTCGACCTCAGATCCGCCCACGCTCAGGGCAACCTCCGCACCAGCCGGGAAATCCCCACCGGTGATCGTCACACCGGAATCTGCCAATTCGGACTCGGTGACTTCCGTTGGCGAGACCGAGGCCACCGGGTCATACACCACCGGATCCTCGATCACCGTGAACGAGGCAGACGCCGACACATCACCTGAAGCCAACCGCACCTGATGGGTACCGGCATCCAGCGAATTGCTGGTGAAGAGGAACGAGACCTCCCCAGCGTTGTTCGCGGAGGCCGAATCCATATCCGAACCGTTCACTTGCAGCGCGACCGCCTCACCCGGCGGGAAATCCGCACCGGTGATCGTCACACCGGAAGCGGCCAATTCCGACACCGTCAACTCACCAGGCGACACCGACGCCACCGGGTCATACACCACCGGATCGGGTTCAACGGTCAAGGTCGCACTCGCGGAGACACTGCCGCTGACGAGATGGAGTTCGTGGGTTCCTACTCCCAGGGTGTCCGAGTGGTACAACACGGTGACGGCCCCATCCCACGTGGCCATCGTTTGGTGGCTCAACTGGTTGTTGACGTACAACTCCACCCAGTCGCTGCCGGGGAAGCCCTCCCCCTGGATCTGGATGCCGGGGTCGGCCAGTTCGGACACCGTCACCGTGGACGACGGAAGGATCTCGATCTCAGGCTCAACGGGCTCGCCGCCCCCAACTCGGTCAGCAGTCCAGTCAAACTCGTACCCGCCACAGCTTCCGGAGGGCAGGAAGCCGGCACGCCCGGTTCCGCTCGCGCTGCCGTCAGCATGCACGGTTCCCGTCAACTCGTAGTACGGCCGAAAATCGTCGGTGCCGTATTCCCACTCGACCTCGAAGGGCACGCCCGCTTCGATCTGTGTAGGGGGCATCTCCGCCCACTGCACCGGCTGGTTGTAGAAACCGTCGAAGCAGTAACTTATGGTGTCGAAATCGCTCATCACGCCGTGGGCGTCGATCTCGAACGAGACGGTCGCGCCGTTATAGGCGTCACTGGTCCCCTCGTAGGTACCGGCCTGCGGCGGTGCGGCGTGGGCGAGAGTCGGCACGAGCAGACTGCCCACAAGGGCCGCGGCTGCGCCTGCCGCCCCGAGGATGGGGGCGCGCCTAGGCCGCGAGCGCGGGCGTTCGGTCTGGGTCTTCAACAGGTCTCCTCTTCTGAGCACACGGACGCGGTCGTGGCCTCAAGCCACCCGCGCTGATGCTCCTGGAAACCCGCAACTCCCCGCGGCGGTTCGCCCCTAGGTTTACTACTAGGTTTTCTCCAGCGGCCTGCCGTCGCCCTTCACCATTAACGCCGCGATCTCCTCACGGCTACTCAGACCGAGTTTCTTCAGCACGTTCCGGATGTGGTACTCCGGTGTGCGGGGGCTGACCACCAGGCGTGCGGCGATCTCCCGATTCGTCAATCCGTCTGCCACGAGGTCGGCGATCTCCCGCTCCCGCGCGGTCAGGACAGAGAACTGCTCCGAGCGTTGGGCAAGTGCCGCCTCCGCCCGGGCGATACCGCCCTGTGCCCGTCCCAGTTGCAGGCGCATTCCGAGCCGTTGGAACGTGGTCGCGGCCGTCCGCAGCAGGTTCCCGGCCTTGAGCGCATCGCCGGTGCGAAGCAGGATCTCCGCCTGGGTGGTCAGCAACATCGCCCGCTGCCCCTGGGAGTCCTGTTCCTCTGCGATCCGAAGGCCCTGGGCTATCAGGTAGTGCGCCGTGTCCAGATCTCCCATCGCCGCCGCAGCCGTGGCGGCGTCGGCGTGCCTCAAGGCGGCCATCACGTCTATCGGTTCACCCAACAGTTCCGGGCAGGCCACCGGCGATCCGAGGACCGCCGAGATGCGGGTACGCGTCGTCAACACCGCGCGTCGCCACCACCCGAACCGCGGCAACGGCGCCTCGTTCAACCGGTCGAGCCGCTCCTGGAGCACAGTCATGTCGGCGCGCCCCTGTGCGGCCACCAACAACCCGGTCAGCGCCATACTGACCAGGTCCGGGGCGCCGTAGCGCTCAGCGTGCTCGATGGCTTGCTCCCCGGCGGTTTCGGCCTCGTCCAGGAGCCCCAGCGAAGCCAGGCAGAAGCACAGTCCGGTCCCGAGGTTGGCAAGCACGTCGGCCTGGCCGTACCGGCGGGCCAGCGTGAGTCCGCGTTCAGCGATCTGGGCGCCGGTCTCGTATTGGTCCAGCAGGTAGGCCGCCCACACCGCGCATGCGACAGCGTGCAGCACCGAGGCCACCTCGAGCGCTTCCGCCCGTTTCATCCACGCCGGCACCGGGAGGAACGTAGTGCGGGCCTGCCTGATCCGGCCCTCAACGAGCAGATCCATGGTGCGGTAGATCGCCGCGACCACCTTGTTCACCTCCCCGGGCAGCGATTCCAGTCGGGAGACGAAGCGTTCCGGGGCCCGCCCGTCAAGAAGGGCGACGACGTCGATGTACTCCCGCAGCACTTCGGCGTCGACACTGTCAGCGGTGGCGGCGAGCAGCACGCGCGCGTCATCCTCCTGCCCGGCCATGCGCAGCACGTTCGCCAACAGCACCCGCGCTTCGCCTGCGCGCGGCTGGAGTTCTATGAGAGCACGTAGCGTCTCGATAGCCGTGTACAGATCCCCGGTCAGGATCCTGGCGCGCGCCAGCAGCGTCGTCGACTCTTCGGTGTGCTGCCCGGCGCCCAGACCGCGGAGCCATTCCAGGACGGCAACAGGCTCGGAACCGATCGCTACGCGGGCCGCTCGCACCAGGGTCTGCACGTCCTCCGCGGTGAGGTCGGGTGCGGCCCGCGCAAGGTGATCGGCCCTGTCGAACAATTCGATCTCAGGCAGCCCGGCGACCCGGCGGTGCAACTCTGCACGTTGCCGCGAGGGGATGTTCTGGTAGACGCTCAGCCTGACCACCGGGTGCAGAACTTCGTGCCCGCTCTCGATGAGCAAACCCCGGGCGGCCAGCGTCCTCGCTCCAGATTCGACGCCGTCGGCGTCCAGACCGGTCACGCGCATCAGAGTGTCGGCGTCGGCCACGGCGCCGAGCAGCGTGAGCGCTTCCAGGACGCGGCGGGAGGTTGCCGGGAGGGTGGCCATGTCGTCGGCGATCGCTGCGCTGAGGATCTTGTCGTGATCGCCGGCGCTGAGACGCATCACTTGATCTAGGCGGTCCGCCTGCGGGTGGCGCCGGAACGCCGCCGACGCCGTGCGCGCGAACAGCGGGTTCCCCTGCGCTGCGGCTACCACGGCGCGGCGCTGCCGGTGGGTCACACCGGTGAGGAGACGTTCCACCACGTCGTCGGGCAAGGCATCCAGGACGATGTGCTCCACGGCCGCTCCGCGGCTACGGGCCAGGGTGAGCAGGTTCAGTGGCGCCTGGCCGGTGCGATGCACCAGCACGAGCGTCAACGGGATCGGGGCGGGGGTCTGGATGAACGCGGTGAGGAACGCTATCGACGCGGGGTCCAACCATTGCGCGTCGTCGACGGCAACCACCACGGGCACGTCCTGGTCGCTCAGGGCTTGAGCGCACCTCGCCCCGAGCACCGCCGGGGTAGCCACATCCAGCAAGGTTTCGATCCGGTCGGTCAGGATCTGCTCAACCATCACCCGATGGGCCGACAGTGGCGCCTCGGTATGCAGCCGGTCACCGTGCGCCAGGAAGACCCGGGGCATTGGCGCACCGGCCGCTGTGTCCTGGTGCTTGTGGAGGTGGCTGAGCGCGCTGGCCAGCAACGCGCTCTTGCCGATTCCCAGTGGCCCCTCGATCTGGATGACTCGTACCTGCCCGGCCGGCAAGGGCGCCCTCAACAGTCCGCGGATCCGTTGTTCTTCGAGTTCGCGCCCGATGAGCACGTCGCTTCCTCTGCCTTCCATTGCCCCGATATAAACAGCGCGAGTAAGAACCACCGCACTGCGTGTCGGGTGTGATCCTACGGTGCCCTGGACGGGCTGGCGGCGCTCAGGACTGTGATGAGGGGATGCACAACCTCCAGGCCTCCCTAGAGGGGAAAGTTGCGCATGGCCACTCAGTGTCCAGCTCCGGGTCCACTTGCCTGGAGGTGCGCCTGCACCGCGTCGATCGTGTCCGCCTCGCCCGGCGACTTGTCCTCGCGGTAGCGCAGCACGCGCGCGAAGCGCAGCGCGACGCCACCGGGGTAACGGGGAGAGCGCTGGACCCCGTCGAAGGCGATCTCCACCACCTGCTCGGGCCGCACGTGGACCACGTGCCCCTCGCGGTGCGTCTCGAGTTCCAGGAAGCGGCGGGTCTGCCACTGCAGCATCTCGTCGGTCATGCCCTTGAAGGTCTTGCCGAGCATGACGAAACCATCGCCGTCACGTGCCCCGAGGTGGACGTTGGAGAGCCAACCGTGCCGCCGTCCGCTGCCCCACTCCACGGCGAGCACCACCAGATCCAACGTATGCCGCGGTTTGACCTTCACCCACGCGGCACCGCGGCGCCCTGCGTCATACGGCGCGGTGAGGTCCTTAAGCACCAAGCCCTCATGACCAAGGGCGACGACCTCACGAAAGAACGCCTCGAGTTCCGCGGCGTCACCGGTCACCCGGCGCGGGACGAGCGCGCGGGCGGGGACGACCTGTTCGAGTGCGGCGAGCCGCTCGGACGCCGGAGCGGTGATGAAGTTCGTGCCGTCGCGGTGCAACAGGTCGAAGAAGTAGACGGTCAGCGGCGCAGCACCCTCCCCGCCCTCGTGGCTGCCGGTGCGTGAAGCCGTCTCCTGGAAGGGCCGCGGACGCCCGGCCGGGTCCAGGGCGATGGCTTCGCCGTCCAGGATGAGGTGCTCGGCGGGAAGAGCGCGCACCACCTCGACGACCTCCGGGACCCGCTCGGTGATGTCCTCCAACGAACGGGTGAACACGGCGACCTCGCTGCCGGAGCGGTGCACCTGGACCCGGATGCCGTCCACCTTGCAGTCCGCGGCGACGGCGTCATTCGCTTCACCTCGGAGTTTCGCCAGCGCGGCGGGCAAGTCCGGCGCCGCTGAGGCGAGCATGGGCCGCACCGGCTGCAGCACCATGGGCCGGAACTGCTCCAGGGCGCCGATGCCGCCGGTCAGCGCCGCGCGGGCGACGGGCCCGGTGAGGGCGCTGAACATCGCGGCACGCCGGACCGCGGTGACAGGCACGTCGCTGGCGTCGGCAATGGCCTCCAGCAGCAGGGAGTCCAGCGCACCCTGGCGCACCTCACCCAGGATGAGGCCCCGCAGAAACCCTTGTTCAGGCTCGGTGAGCGCACCGAAGAGCGCAGTGACCGCCCGGGCGCGGCCCGCCTGCGAGCCGGCGCCCGCGAGCGCCGATATCTCCTCCAACCGCTGATCGACGTCGAACGGCGTGAGCGATGGCACGGAGGCGGGCGACGGGAGGGCCGCCAGCGTTCGCCAACCGACACCGGTGCGACGCTGCCGCACCCGGCCGGAAAGGTAGGTGGCCACTACCTCGATCTCGTCGGCCTGGGCTTCCCGGAGAGCAGCGGCCAGCAGCGCCCGCTTCTCCAACCGCGCGCGGGTGGCGGCCACTGCGGCGGAGATCTCAGCGATCCGGGCGAACAGCACAGCGCCGATTCTGGCACCGTCCTGCTCGAGGCGCGCGGTGCAATGACGCCTGCTGCAGCGGCGCCCAGCGCGCGCACGGAGGCGCGGACTTCGCGCTGGTGCGCATCCCACGCCGATATGGGTGGATAGGGACAGCGACGCGGACGCCCCGGGCGGGCAGGGAGGCTGTGATGAACGAAGCAGACGTGCAGGACGTGGATCTCTTGGTGATCGGCGGCGGTAAAGCCGGCAAGTCCCTGGCGATGGACCGGGCGAAGGCCGGTTGGTCGGTGGTCATGGTGGAGCGGGACAAGATCGGCGGCACGTGCATCAACGTGGCGTGCATCCCCACCAAATCGCTGATCGAATCCGCCCGCACGGTGCACACCGTCCGCGAGGCCGCACAGTTCGGCGTCATCGCCGGCGGCGAGCTGCAGGGGGCCAGGGGGCTCGAGCCGCGGGTGGATCTGGGACTGCTGCGGCACCACAAGAACGGTGTGGTGGACGGCATGGTTCAGGCGCACGAGCAGATGTTCGAGGACTCCGGGATGGACTTCGTCCTGGGAACAGCCGAATTCACTGCCCCGCGCACCGCCTCGATCACAACGGCCGACGGCAACACTCGGTCAGTGCGCGGGCGGAATGTGGTCATCAACACCGGCACCACTCCCGCCTGGCCGGACCTGCCGGGGCTGGAGGCAGCGCAGGTGTGGGACACCGAGGACATCCTGCACCTGGAGCGCATACCCGATTCACTGCTGATCCTGGGCGGCGGCTATGTGGGGTGTGAGTTCGCGTCGATGTTCGCCGCCTTCGGCAGCCGGGTCACATTGCTGCAGGGTGGGGAGCAACTGCTCGCCGGGGAGGATCCCGACGTCGCGACCCACGTAGCCCAGGCCCTCACCGACCAGGGAGTGCGGGTGCGCTTATCGGCGCGAGTGAACACCGTGCGCAGGGACGGGGGCGACGGCGAGGTGGTGGCCACCCTCGAAGACGGCACCGAGGTTCGCGGGAGCCAGTTGCTCTTGGCTGCCGGGCGCACGCCCGTCACCGCCGATCTCAACCTGAGCGCTACCGGCGTGGACCTGACCGATCAAGGTTTCGTCGTCGTCGACGACCAGTTGCGCACCACCGCCGAGGGCGTGTGGAGCGTCGGGGACGTCGCCGGCAGCCCCCAGTTCACCCATGCCTCCTGGCACGACTTCCGGCTGCTGCGGCGCAACCTCACCGGCGGGCAGGCCACTACCTCCGGACGCGTGATCCCGTACGTGGTGTTCATGACTCCGGAACTCGCCCGCATCGGATTGACGGAGACCCAGGCCCGTGAGCGCGGGCACCAGGTCAAGGTGGCGAGCCTGGACGCCCACGCCATCCCGCGAGCCAAGACCCGTCACGATGAGGTAGGGATGTGGAAGGCCGTCATCGACGCCGCTGATGACCGGATCCTGGGCGTGTCGCTGTTCGGCCGCGGCGCCGGCGAGGTGCTGGCCGCGGTCCAGATGGCGATGCTGGGCGGGCTGCCGTATCAACAGGTCCGGGACGCGCCCATCACCCATCCCACGATGGCCGAGGGCCTGAACCTGCTGCTGGACACCGTGGAGGACTGAGCGGCGCCGTGATCACCGGCGGGACCCACCGCGCAGTTGCAGCCACGCGGCCAGTCCGTAATCAAGCTCGCCGCCCCCGTCACAGTGCTGTGGTCAGAGGTTGGTGCGGTGGTCAGAGGTTGGTGCGGTCGTCAGAGGTTACTGAGCATCTGGTCGAAGGAGGGCACGTCGTCGTACAGATCTTCCGGTCCCTCATTCGCTCTGGCGGCGACCAACTCGGCGAACTCCGTACCGGCACGGGCGATGCGCGCAGGAAGGGGGTTGACGTCGTCGCCCGCACCGGCCCAATCATCGGTGGCGGCGAATACCGTGGTGGTGGCCACCTGGGTGCGAAGGTAGGTGAACATCGGGCGCATCGCGAAATCCAACGCCAGGGAGTGGCGCGCTGTGCCTCCGGTAGCACCGAGCAGCACCGGCATGCCGGTCAGCGACTCGTTGTCGATGACGTCGATGAAGGATTTGAACAGCCCGGAGGCGCCCGTGGTGTAGATCGGGCTGACGGCGATGAGGCCGTCCGCGCGGGCCAGGCGATCCAGGACTTCCTTGAGTTCCCCGGTGGCGAAGCCGGAGAGCATGGCGTTGACGATCTCGTGGGCGTGGTCGCGAAGTTCTACGGTTTCCACTTCGGCGTTCACGCCGCGCTCCTGCAGCCCCGTCGTGGCGGCTTCGGCCAGCCGATCGGTGAGCATCCTGGTGGACGATGGCTTTCCCAGGCCGCCGGAGACGGCCATGATCGTGCGTTCAGTCATGTGGGTGGTCCTCCTTACAGTCCGAAGGCCGCGCCACGCTGGGCGGTGGCGGCAGCGGCCGTCTCGGGGGCGTCGGTCTTGGTCAGGTCATCCTCGGCGAGGCGGCCGGTCCACAGGTCCTCGCCGGCCACGTGCTCCTCCCCGGCGATGCCCTCACGCTCGGCCTGGGCCACTCGCTCGGCGTGGCTCGGCGGGTCGGAGGGCACGTGGGCGGGGCGCTTGGACTCGTTCTCCTTGCGCAGCGCCGGCACGATCTCCTCGGCGAGGATGTCGATCTGCTCCAGCACCGTCTTCAACGGCAACCCGGCGTGGTCGATGAGGAACAACTGGCGCTGGTAGTCGCCCACGTCCTCGCGCATCTTGGCATAGCGGTCGATGACCTGCTGCGGGGAACCGACGGTCAGCGGCGTCTCGCGGGTGAAGTCCTCCATCGACGGGCCGTGGCCGTAGACGGGGGCGTTGTCGAAGTAGGGACGGAACTCGTTCCAGGCGTCCTGGGAGTTCTTCCGGGCGAAGAATTGACCGCCCAGGCCCACGATCGCCTGATCCGCCTGGCCGTGGCCGTAGTGCTCGTAGCGTTGCCGGTAGAAGTGCACCATCCGCTTGGTGTGGTCCATCGGCCAGAAGATGTTGTTGTGTAGGAAGCCGTCACCGTAGTATGCGGCCTGCTCGGCGATCTCCGGGCTGCGGATGGAGCCGTGCCACACGAACGGGGGCACCCCGTCCAGCGGCCGCGGGGTGGCGGTGAATCCCTGCAGCGGGGTGCGGAACTTGCCCTTCCAGTCCACCACCTCCTCCTCCCAGAGGCGGCGCAGCAACGCGTAGTTCTCGATCGCCAGGTTGATGCCCTGGCGGATGTCCTTGCCGAACCAGGGGTAGACCGGGCCGGTGTTACCGCGGCCCATCATCAGGTCCATCCGGCCATTGCTGATCACCTGCAGCATGGCGTAGTCCTCGGCGATCTTCACCGGATCGTTTGTGGTGATCAGCGTGGTGGCAGTGGACAGCACGATGTTCTTGGTGGTGCCGGCGATGTAGCCGAGCATCGTGGTTGGTGAGGACGCCACGAACGGGGGGTTGTGGTGCTCGCCGGTGGCGAAGACGTCCAGGCCGGCCTGGTCGGCGTGCTGGGCGATCTTCAGGATCGCCTGCACCCGCTCGGTGTCGTTCGGGGTGTGCCCGGTGGTGGGGTCAGTGGTGACGTCACTGACCGTGAAGATGCCGAACTGCATGGTTGCCACCTCTCCAGAAAAGTCAATGCATTTGCATATACACCAGGGACAACGGTAGCCCTGCCGGAACTATTCCCACGGCCCTCGGCAGTGGGCGACCTCACCATTCCGCCTCACCCCTGGGCGCGACCGGCACCGGCACTTACCTGCAACCTGCCACTGGGCCACCCCCAAGCAAGCCCACTAGTGCCGCACCCGCCTTGAGGTGTGACCGGCACCTCAAGGCGGTTCGGAATGGCCAGGAGGATGTTCCGGTTATCAATAGATGACAGTTCCATGCGTTTGCATAGAGGAGTTTGAGTGACCAAGATCGCCATCGTGACCGGCAGCATCCGTCCCGGCCGCCAGAGCCTGACCGTGGCCAACTGGGTGAAATCCATCGCCGATCAGCGCACCGACGCGGAGTTCGAGATCGTAGATATCGCCGAGTTCAATCTGCCAGTGTGGGCGGAACCGGCCCAGGCCTCGATCCAGCCGCCGGAATCGGAGGTGGGCCAGCGCTGGTCGGCTGCGATGGCGCAGTACGACGGATACGTGTTCGTGGTCTCCGAGTACAACCACTCCATCAGCGGCGCACTGAAGAACGCGCTGGATTACCTCAAGCCGGAACTGCAGAACAAAGCCGCCGCGTTCGTCTCCTACGGCGCCGCCAGCGGTGCCAGGGCGGTGGAGCACCTACGGGCGATCCTGTCGGAGATGGAGGTGGCGCACGTGCGCAACACCGTGCTCATCTCCCTGTTCCAGGACTTCAAGAACTTCTCGGAGTTCGCGCCCACCCCGCCCGTGACCGAGTCGGTGATGCCGATGTTGGATCAGTTGCTGGTGTGGACCAGGGCGATGCAGACCGTGCGCGCCGGCGAACTGGTGGGCGCATCAGTCTGAGCCGCCACTCGGCGCGCTAGCCGCCGGGCGCCAAGGGGCGCACTGCGCGAGCCGCCGGTAACCACGGGTATGCGCGCCGCGCTAGCCGCCGGGCACCACGGGTGCGCGCCGCGCATCCACACACAGCAGATCCGCACCGCAGCAAAAGCGAGCGCGCAACGACTGCCGTGAGCGCGGCAAGGGCGCCCAGCAGGGCCGGTGTCCGTAGCCGGGCACCGGCCCTGCTCTGCGTAGCGAAGCCCAGCCCGGTGCACGTCCTTTCGCGGCGCCTATCCTCAGGCACATGCCCCTGGGTGACCGCCGCGAACCCGTGCCCAGCCGGCGTGGGATCGTTCGTGACTGCAGCGAGGACGCGAACACCACACCGGGGACAGGCCTGCCCGGGAGCGATGTGGTCATCTCCCGCGTTCCGTGGCCGGCGGCTGGCGGCGCCGTCCACATCGTCGCTCGAGACGGCGGGGACGTCCTCGGCGGTGTACTGGTGACCGGGACCGAGTTGCGGCATCTGCGCGTGCGCGAGAACGCACGCGGCCGGGGCCTGGGCACCGCTCTTATCCGGGCGGCCGAACGTGTGCTGCTCGAGCAGGGGCACCGCGAGGCGACCCTCATGGTGGACGTGGGCAACCGCCGGGCGCGCGCGCTGTACCTGCGGCTCGGCTATGTGCCAACCGGCCGCACCAACACCACCACCGATACCCGCATCGACGACGAAGGCCGCCGATCCAAGTGCACCCAGACCGAGCAGGAGTTGCGCAAAACCCTGCCGGGCTGAGCCCGCGGGGCGCCGGACGGTGCGGTTGTTACACTCGCATGACTCAGCACGGGGTGCCGAACAGTTCGGCTGAGATCACACCCGTTGAACCTGATCTAGTTCGAACTAGCGAAGGGATGCGCATATGGACGACCCCCGGAACCAGGATCCGAGGCACTTCGCCACCGGCGCTGCCACGGTTCTCGCCGCGATCCGGCGGGAAAGTCCGTTGGTGCAGAACATCACCAACACGGTGGCGACCAACTTCACCGCGAACACCCTCCTCGCCGTCGGCGCGGCACCGGCGATGGTCGATATCGCTGAGGAGTCAGGCATCTTCGCCGAAGCGGCCTCCGCGTTGCTGGTCAATCTGGGCACCTTGTCCAACCAGCAACGCAACGCCGCCCGCGTGGCCGTCACCGCAGCGGGTCAGGCAGGCACGCCGTGGGTGCTGGACCCGGTAGCCATCGGAGCGTTACCGTTCCGCACCGAGTTCGCCGCTGAACTACTGCAATCCGGGCTCAGCGCGGTGCGCGGGAACGCCTCGGAGATCATGGCCCTGGCCGGCACCGGGCCCGGGGGCCGCGGCGTGGACTCCACCGCGCAATCGGACTCCGCCGCTGATGCGGCAACCGACTTGGCCCGCGCACACCACACGATCGTCGCCGTCTCCGGAGAGCAGGACCTCATCACGGATGGGCAATCGGCGGTGTACGTGAGCGGCGGCCACCCGATGCTCACCCGCATCACCGCCAGCGGGTGCGCCCTGGGTTCTCTGGTTGCCGCTGCCTTGGGTACCGAAGCCACAGGATCGTTCGAAGCGGTGGTCGCCGCGCACCTCATCTACGGTGTGGCCGCTGAGCGCGCCGCCGAACACGCGACGGGACCGGGCACGTTCGTGCCGGCACTACTCGACGCGCTGGCAACGGTCACCCCGGAGCAGGTGATGACACCCGACCGGCTCCGCATCGTCAGAGCCGCCACCGCGGACGGTCAGGCGTGACGTTCGGTATCTACCTGGTGACCGACCCGGTGCTGTGCCGGCCTCGCGGCGTGACGGCCACCGTCGCCGCCGCGGTCGCCGGCGGGGCCCGCACCGTGCAATTACGAGACAAACACGCAGACGTCGATGAGCACCTGCGACAGTTGACCGACCTTGCCGCGGTGATCGACGGGCGGGCGCTGTTACTGGTCAACGACCGGCTCGACGTCGTCCACGCCGCCCGGCAGCGGGGCCTACCGGTGGACGGTGTGCACCTGGGGCAGCACGACCACTCCCCCGCCCGGGCACGAGACCTACTGGGACCGGAAGCGGTGGTGGGCCTGAGCGCGAACACCCCCGCGCATCTACAGGCGCTGGCACGGCACCCGCTGGGCACCGTGGACTATCTGGGGGTAGGCGCGATCCGGCCGACGACGACGAAGACCGACCATCCCCAGGCGCTGGGTATCGAGGGGTTCAGGAAGTTCGCGGCGCGTGCCTCGATGCCGTGTGTGGCCATCGGCGGGGTGCGGCCGGAGGACGTGGGCCCCTTGCGGCAAGCCGGGGCGAACGGCGTGGCTCTGGTATCCGCGCTGTGTGCCGCCCCGGAGCCGCAAGGAGCGGCCCGCCGGATGCGCGCGGTCTGGGACCGCACAGAAAGGAGCACGACATGACGATCCCTCGAGTGTTATCGATCGCCGGGTCCGACCCCTCCGGTGGGGCTGGGATCCAGGCCGACCTGAAGTCGATCGCGGCCAACGGCGGGTACGGCATGGCGGCGATCACCGCGCTGACGGCGCAGAATACGCATGGGGTGCGGCAGGTGCACGTACCGCCTGCGCAGTTCCTGGGCGCGCAATTGGACACCTTGGCCCAGGATGTTGAAATCGACGCCGTGAAGATCGGGATGCTCGGAGGCGCGGCGACGGTCGAGGCGGTGGCCTCGTGGCTCGGCCGCACGCCGGTGCCGTTTGTGGTGCTGGACCCGGTGATGGTGGCCAGCAGCGGTGACCGGTTGTTGGATCTGGAAGCCGAGCAGTGGCTGAGCGACCTCATGCCGCGTGCAGACCTGGTGACCCCGAACATCACCGAACTGGCGGTGCTGGCCGAGATCGCCGCCCCCCACGAGACGGGCTCCTCTGGTGAAGGGGCACGTTCATGGGCGCCGGCACAGGATTGGGATGAAGCGCAGGCCCAGGCACGGGTCGTGGCCACCCGGTTCGGTGTGGTGGTGCTGGCCAAGGGCGGGCACCTGCCCGCGGAAATGGCCACCGATGTGCTCGTGCGTCCGGATGGCCGGGCGAGCACGGTCAGTGCGCCATGGGTGCGTACCAACAGCACGCACGGCACCGGCTGCGCCCTGTCCTCTGCGATCGCCTGCCACGTGGCGGCCAACGGCGGGGACTGGGAGGCGGCGGTGCGCAACGCGAAAGACTGGTTGACCGCCGCGCTGGAAGGAGCGGAGCGCCTCGAGGTGGGCTCCGGTCACGGACCATTGCACCACTTCGCATCGGTGTCGGGGGAACCTACCCGGGCACGGTGAAGTCAGCGGTCCGAGCATCGTCGCGATGGCTGAGCCCCTGGAACCTACCCGAGCGCGGTGAAGTCAGGCGGAACGCGGCGGACCCGGCGGGTCCCCGTCTCTCGTCGCGCAGCAGCGGCCCGAGACGGCGAACGCGCGGTCACTTGTCTTGGTCGCCGCGGCTCGAACGCGGCTCAGGGTGCGCCGGCGGCAGACGGACCACCAGGAGTGGCAGGAACAGTTGAGTGAGCCACCCGATGGTCAGTGCGAACAGCACCGTGCCCACCCCGACCACACCACCGAGAAGCCAACCGGCAATCACCACAGCCACCTCGATGCCGGTGCGCACCACTCGCAGACTGAACGGCAGCAACCGGGACAGGGAGGTCATCAGCCCGTCTCGCGGACCGGGGCCGAGTTGAGCCCCGATGTACATCGCTGTGGCTACGCCGTTCAGCACGATCCCTCCGGCCATCATCAGAAGGGCCACGCCGAGCCCCTCGGCAGCAGGAATCACCGGCAAGGCAAGGTCGAGCACCACCCCGATCCACACGGCGTTGGCGACCGTGCCCAAGCCGGGCATTTCCCGCAACGGGATCCACAGCAACAACAGCAACAGGGACAAGCCGACGACGATGGTGCCGATCGATATCGGCAGATGGCGCGCTAGGCCGTAGTGGAGCACGTCCCACGGCAGCATTCCAAGTCCTGCCTGGATCAGCAGGGCCATCGATATACCGAAGAGCGTCAGCCCCAGGAACAAGGTCGTGAGCCGCAACGGGAGCCGGCCGGCGCGCAATTGCTGCGCCGGGGTCATCCGGCGCAGTCCCATGTCCTCCAAGGAGCGGCGCACGATCGAATCGTGCCACACCGACGCCGGGCGGGATGCGACCGTCCAGGTGCGCACTCCCCGGGGGTAGTTCGGTTCAAGCGCGCGGGCGCCGCCTGGCGTTCAAGCGCGTGGGCGCCGCCTGGCGAAGTCATCGGCGATCGAGTCGAACGTCGACCACCGCACCCCGTCGTGGTCGCCGATGTACTCGATCAACCGTTCCAACATCAGCAGCACCTGTGGGCGGCCGGAGACGTCCGGGTGCAGCAGACGGGGAAGACCGCATAGTCCATCTCGCGGTACACCCAGTCGAACTGGTCCCGCCACATCTGCTCCAGGTCGCGGGGATTGACGTATCCGTGGCTGTTCGGGCTCGACTTGATGTACAGCATCGGCGGCAGGTCGTCGAGGTACCAACTCGCTGGTATCTCGATGAGGTCGGTCTCCTGCCCGCGCTGCAACGGCTTCGTCCACTCCCGGGCGTCTTTGTCGTAGTCAATCCTCGCCCAGGTGTCTCCCACTCTCGATCCGCACGGCCATCCGTTCTGCTTGTTCACCTGACATGCAGGCGTTCACACCATTGCATGCGAAAAATTGCGGCAGGTGGATCCAGGCACAGGCACAGGCACAGCCCTCACAATACACACAAGAGTAACCTCCTGTTGGGCCGCGACGAATAGTTCGCGTGAATGTGCCGGAGACGGATGGCCCGTTCGAACCGCTGTGCCGAAAGTTAGTCCGAACCCCTGTGCCGAAAGTTAGTTCGAACACCCACACGAAGCGCGGCCGGCACAAACACACTTGCCACGGAATGCTTCCTGGGACAAAACAAAAGCCGGCAACCATCACGGTTGCCGGCTTGGATTCAGGAAACTCAGCCAGCGCTGATCTCGATCTGGCGAGCCTTGGCCGGAACAGCCTTGCCTACGCGCAACTCTAAGACGCCGTCACGTAGCGTGGCCTCGACCTTGTCCTCATCGACGTCACCGGGCAAACGCACCCGGTAGTGGAACTCGCCTACCCGCCGGCTCTGGCGGCGCAGGATGCCGACGCGCTCGCGTTCCTTCGATTCGCCGCGGATCGTCAGTTCGTTGTCGTCCAACTCCACGGAGACGTCGTCACGCTTCACACCGGGCAACTCCGCCTCGATCACGAAAGCGTCATCGGTCTCTTCAATGTCTACCGGTGGTGTCCACCCGGTAAGACCATTCAATGCCGAGGGTTCAAACGCCGTCTCGAGCATCTGCGACATTCGTCGATGCATGCTGTCCAATTCCCTGAACGGGTTCCACATCTGCAACTCATTGCGTGTCATTGTCAAACTCACCTCCAGAGTTCTCTACCTAAAAGACCTTTCACTTAGTACAGCGCTTTTGAGGCCGTTTTTATTCCCGAAGCCGTGTGAAGACTGGCACATTTGCCGACCGGCCGGCAATGGTCCTCATAGGCATTAGGGCAATGCTGACCGCAAGGGGTGGATTACACTCCGGTCACGAATATGCCGCCGCGCGTCGTTCTGCGCATTCCCCACGCGTGTGACGTGCCATCCTTGGGCTACCGGGTGCACAGTTGAGCGGGGAGTTGGTGTGTTATTCGTAGCCGTGGTGCTTAGCGGGTTCGCTGTCGCCGCCGCCACCCGCCGATGGTCACCGCTGCGCCGGTGGATCAGCCCGGCTGCCACCACGCTGCTCGCCCTGATCGGGGCGTTCCCGGTAGGCCTGAGCCTGATGGAGGTCACCTCCGGCGCCTGGCGCCCGATACTCACCCTCGGCGGCGCGCTGGTGAGCGCCGCGGCTCTGGTGCACCTGGGCGCGGCGGTCAACCACTACGTGTTGGATCCGGTGCGCACCCGCAGGGCGGAACGCTCCCAGGACCAGGACCTGCTCGCCCGCGTCGAGGAGCGCCTGGAGGATCGCGACAAACCGGACCGGCGGATCAGCCTCATCTCGCTGACGTTTCGGGCGATTCGCCGGATCCAGGAGGTGCGCGTGACCGGGCTGGCCGCGGAGATGACGTACTACGGGCTCATCTCGCTGGTGCCATTGGCCCTGGCCCTGGGATCGAGTTTGGGGTACTTGGAACGGATTCTGGGAGCGGCCCAGGTGGAGCGGATCGAGACCACCCTGGTGGATGCCGTGGCCACGATTTTCGCCTCCGACGTGACCGATGACGTGTTGGTCCCGCTGATAGAAGGCCTGTTGGACCAGGAACGAACCGGGGTGGCGATCGGTAGCGTGCTGGTGGCGCTGTGGTTAGCCAGCCGGATGTTCCGGGCAGCGATTCGAGCCTTGGACGACGCCTACGCCGTGCCCGAGCGCCGCTCGTTCCTCGGGTTGCAGGTGCTGGGCCTGGCCCTGGCCGGCGGCGCCGTCCTCACCTTGATCGTGCTGGTGTCCATGGTGGTGATCGGCCCGTTGCTCGGCGGAGGACAGCAGATCGCCGAGCAGTTCGGCCTCGGCGGGTTCTTCGAGGTGGCCTGGGCGGTGCTGCGCTGGCCCGCCGTCGCGGCCGTCACGACCGCCTACCTGACGATCCTGTACCGGTTTGGACCGAACATCGACACGACGTGGACCAGGTGCCTGCCCGGCGCCGTCCTTGGCACCGTGCTACTCATCGGCATTTCCCTGGGGTTCGGGCAGTACCTGGCCTACACCGGCACCTCAGTGCTGGAAGGCGAGACCGTGCAAGACACCGCGGTGCAGGCGGCTGCGCAAACAGTGGGCCTGGTGCTCGCCGGTGTGTTGTGGATGTGGCTGAGTTCGATCGCGCTGCTCTCCGGCGGCGTGCTCAACGCGGAGTTGGACCAAGGGGCAAGGGCGACCGGAACCGTCGCGAAGAGCGACGACGGCGCAGCCTCCCAGACCACCGGCGCCACCCGGCGCGAGGCTTCCGTTCGGGGGCGCGAGGCTTCTGTTGGTGAGGCGGCACGCGCGCGGGAGTGACCGCAACACGCCCCCTGCCACAGTGACCAGAGCGACGCACTCCTGCCACGGTGACCGCACCGCAGCTCACGGTCCGCACCGCCGCCCACGGACCGCGCCGGCGCCCACGGTCCGCACCGCGGCTCATGGTCCGCACCGCCGCTCACACAGGCCACGCGGCGGCGCCCTGGCGGATGGGGCGATCCCGCCGCCCGCCCCGGCCACGGTGTGCAGCCTCACCACCTGGGCTGCGCGCCGGGCAGCGCGGATCCGTAGGCTGAATGGCGTGAGCGATCAGTTCGAGCAGTTGGTGGACCTGCTGCACGGCAAGCGTTGGACGGCGCTGACCGGCGCCGGCCTGTCCACCGATTCCGGCATTCCGGACTATCGGGGCCCGGACTCCCCGCCGCGCACGCCGATGACGTTCCAGCAGTTCACCTCCGACCACGGGTTTCGCCGGCACTACTGGGCGCGTAACCACGTGGGTTGGCGGCACATGCGCATCACCCGCCCCAATGAGGGACATCGCGCCCTGGCGGCGTTGGAAACCGCTGGCGTCGTCACGGGGGTGATTACCCAGAACGTTGACCGCTTGCACCAAGTTGCCGGCTCGGTGAACGTGATCGACCTACACGGCCACTACAACGCCGTCATCTGCTTGAACTGCGGCCATCGGATGAGCCGGTCCGCGCTGCACGAGAAGTTGGAGGCGCTCAACCCTGGCTTCGCCGAGCGGATGGACGTGCAGGACGTGGAGATCGCACCGGACGCGGATGCGGTCATCGAGGCGACCGCCGATTTCCAGGTGGTGGACTGTCCGGTGTGCGGTGGGGTGCTCAAACCGGACATCGTCTACTTCGGTGAGACCGTGCCCAAGGAGAGAGTGGCTCGGGCCTACGAGATGGTCGACGAGGGCGATGCGCTGGTGGTGCTGGGATCATCACTGGCGGTGATGTCCGGCCTGCGGTTCGTGCACCACGCGGCACGCGCGGGCCAACCGATTGCCATCGTCAACCGCGGGGAAACCCGGGGTGACCGGTATGCCACCGTGAAACTGGACGCCGGCACCACCGAGACGCTCACGGCGCTGCTCAGCCGGTTGCCCGCACTGTTGTAATGCGCGCAACGCCTCATCCGTAACGCGCAACGCCTCATCCCTCCCTTACGCGGCGCAACGGCTCATCGTCACCGCCGCTCGGCGAAGAACTCCTGCAGGATCTGGCCGCATTCCTGCGCGAGCACACCCCCGGTCACCTGGATCCGGTGCGGCAATCGGGAGTCGCGCACGATATCCCGAGTGGATCCACAGGCACCGGCTTTGGGATCCCAGGCGCCCAGGACCAGCCGGTCCACCCGCGCCAGGACCGCCGCGCCGGCGCACATCGCGCACGGCTCCAATGTCACCACCAGGGTGCAGCCGCTCAAGCGCCAGGAGCCCAGGCGTTCGCCGGCGGCCCGTAACGCCAGGATCTCGGCGTGGGCGGTGGGATCGTGCCGCGCCTCGCGGGCGTTGTAGCCGACCGCGACCGTCTCACCGCCGGCGTCCACCACCACCGCACCGATCGGCACATCACCTGCCTCCCCAGCCCGATGAGCGGCTTGTAATGCCAGGCGCATCGCTTCGGCATCCCCGGGGCGGACCACCGAAGGGTCCGCAGCGTTCTCTCCGGCGTCTTTCTCCCCGGCGTCTTCGGACCCGCCTCCGCTACCCGCGCCCACCGCGGCCTCCCGGCGCGATCCGGCCCGGGCGTGGTGTGCGGACGCTCCATCGGCTGCTTGTTGGCCGGTAATGTTGTCTGCTCGGTCTCGGCCCGTCGTCATGGGCACAGTGTGCCCGGTCGTCTACATTGGCGTCATGCGCCTGCACGTCGTCGAGCACCCCCTGATCGCCCATAAACTCACGGCGCTTCGCGACCGGACCACACCATCGCCGGTGTTCCGGATGCTCACCGGTGAGTTGGTCACGCTGTTGGCTTATGAAGCCACGCGGGACGTCCGAACCGAACCGGTGGAGATCACCACACCGGTCACGACCACCACGGGCACCAAGATGGCCGACCCGCAACCGATCGTGGTGCCGATCCTGCGCGCGGGTCTGGGCATGCTGGAGGGAATGTCGAGGCTGTTGCCCACCGCGGAGGTGGGGTTCCTGGGCCTGCAGCGTGATGAGAACACCTTGGAGGCCATCACCTACGCCAATCGCTTACCCGATGACCTGACCGGCCGGCAATGTTTCGTACTGGATCCGATGCTGGCCACCGGGGGCACGCTGGTGAGTTCCATCGAGTACCTGTTCCAGCGTGGCGCGCGGGACGTGACGGCCATATGCCTGCTGGCGGCCCCGGAGGGCCTGCGGAAGGTCGAGGAAGCAGTGGGCGACCGGGCGGACGTGACGATCGTGACGGCCGCCGTCGATGAGCGGCTGAACGAGAAGGCCTACATCGTGCCCGGCTTGGGGGACGCCGGCGACCGGTTGTACGGAGTGGTCTGAGTTCGGCGTTGGACGATTCGGTGCGCCTGTCGCGCTCCGGTTGCGTCAAACCGCGCGCAGCGCCTGGTCCAGGTCCGCGCGCAGATCCGGCACATCCTCCAGTCCCACCGACAGCCGCACGGTCGCCGGGCTCACTCCGATCGCCGCCTGACCCTGCGCGCCCAGTTTGCGGTGCGTCGTCGTGCCCGGGTGGGTGACCATGGACTTCGCGTCCCCCAGGTTGTTGGAGATGTCCACGATCTGCAGGGCATCGAGGAAGGCGAAGGTGCGCTTCTTGATCAACTCTGCTTCGTCCTCGCCGGCCTCGGCCACTGGCGCTGAACGTTCCCCAGGCAGGCCGGCGCCCGCGTCCAGGTCGAAGGAGACCACCGTGCCTCCCCCGCTCATCTGTTCCCGGGCCAGGGTGTACTGGGGGTGGGACGTTAACAAGGGGTAACGCACCGAAGCCACCCGCGGGTGATCCTGCAGCCACGTGGCCAGCTCCAGGGCCGCGGC
>DATGSR010000018.1:0-3074 GCA_035302405.1 Beutenbergiaceae bacterium | reverse complement strand
GAGGACGGCGTGGTACATGTCCGAGGTGGTGCCCTGCCCCCAAGGGCGCCCACCGGTCAGCACCGTGCGGGTCTGGGTGTAGGACATCACCAGTTCGTCCAGGCCGTTGATCAGGTCCGCCCGCGGCTCGTCCGCTGCCGGTGGCGGCTGTCCGGGAGCGTGCCAGTACGTGGTGTCATCGACGGTGAAGGACTCCAGGCCGTGTGCGGCATCGCGTGTGGCTTGGGTTGCCTCGGTGAGAGTGAGGCTCGCCCAGCCGGCCAGGTCCCGCACGCTCGCGGGTCCCCTGGCGGTGAAGTAGCGCCGGGCGAGTTCGGCCAGGGTCTGCGGTCGGGACCGATCGTCCGAGCCGCGCACCCGCTGCTCCAGCAGCGCATAGGTGTGCTGCTTGCCGCGCCGCGCACCACTACAGATCAGCCCCTCGAGTTCGGCGAACATCAGGGCGTAGGCAAGACCCTGCCCGGCCAGTTCCAGGCCGGCGCCGGCCAGCGCCGCGCCGATCTCTTTGCGGGTGAGGTGCTGCCCATCACTCAGCGCAGAGACGATCGTGGTGCGGATGGTCGCCAGCACCCTCTCGTCGAAACCCCAGCGGCGGTACACGGTCCCGTTGACGCGGTGCACTCGGGGCGCCGTCGCCCGCAAGAGCCAGCGCAGGTCCGCGGGATGGACGAAGTGCCAGGTGGGGCGCAGCAGGTGCGTGCGCACGATAGTGCCGGCGTCGTAGGCCGCCAGCACGTCCTGCTCGGTGACGGTCCCGGTGGGCACCCGTTGGGCCAGGGCCCACGCGGAGGGGAGCAGATCCTGCCCTTGGCTGGCAGCCAGCGCGCCGAGTGCGTCGCCGATCCCGGTCGCCCGCGCGCCCCACAATCGCTGGCTGTGCATCCGCCAGCGAGCGACCGTGGCCTCCTCCACCCGACCGACCCTAATCCCGACCGACCCCAATAGGGAACGGTCCTTGCCGGAGCACCGGACTGCCGGCGTTACTGGAGCACCAGGCTGGTCGCCACGGCCACGAAGGCAGCCACGCTGGTGCTGGTACGCACCATGTTCCACCACACCCACGGCCGCTCGAAGCCGGCCCTGGCGCGACGAAGATCAGCAGCCGTATCGACGCCGGCGGCGGCCAGTGCCATGTTCAACGGCACGTGCACCCGGCCGGTAATCACCAACGTCGCCAGGTAACACCCCAGCGCCACGAGGAGTGTCGGCAGCGCCCCTGCGGGGAACGCCGACCACGTCAACAGGGCAGCGATCACGAGCAGCACCGGCGTCCCGATGAAGATGCTCAGGAACCAACCATTAAGGATCGCCGCGTTGATCGCCCGCATCGCATGCACGGCGGTGACGTCGTCGGTGCGGCCCAGCCCGCGCATCACGGCGAAGGTGAAGGCAAAGAACAGCCCGGCGACCAGTCCCGTGGTCACGACGGCGGCCACCAGCACGCTCGCGTATGCAAGTGCCATGGGTGCCCGCGCCTCAGGCCGCCACACCCACGAGCTCGGCGAGGGTGTGTTCGATTTCGGTCCGGCCATGCGCCGTCCGGTCGGCGTGCGGGATGAGGCGACCTTCCTCCGCGGCCCCGTACAACTCCACCAGCAGTTGTGCGGCCTGCGCCGAGATCCCGGTTTTCAGAAGCGTGGCCTTCCAGGCAGCCCTGGGCAAGGTCACCACGTCCAGTTCCCTACCGAGCAGCCTGGCGAGGGTCCCGGAGATCTCCCGTTCGCGGTAGGCGGGACCGGTGAGAGCGATCGTCTCACTGTGCTGCGGAGGCGACAGCAACGCCTCGGCCAGGGTGGCGCCGACATCCCGGGTGGCGACCATCGGCACCGGAACGTCGGCAGATTCGGCGAAGACGGGGTAGATGCCCGACCCCCGGGCCGCATCGAGGATGTCGGAGACCTTCTCCTGGAAGTGCACCGGTCGCACCGCGGTGAGCGCCGCCGTCGTCGACCGCAGCGCGATCTCCAGGTGGTGCAACGGCGCGATCGGCCCGGTGCCCTCAGGCAGGTGCGCCCCGGCAGAGGACAGTTGTGCTACATGCGGCACGCCGGCCTCGGCCACCGCTGCGGTGATCGCGGAGATCAGCGCCCTCATGTCGGCCCGGAAGTTCGTCGTTGCCGTATTGAACGGCAGCAAGGTGAAGAACCCGTCCGCACCTTGCAGCGCCTGGGTCAGTCCTATCTTGTCCGCCAGGTCGACGACGGCGACATCGGCTCCCCGATCTGCCCACTGTTGGGCCGGGCCCGGGCGCCGGATAAGGACCCGCACGGGAGCGCCCTCCTGCAGCAGTCGGTGTGCGACGGCCGATCCGACCCGCCCGGTGGCTCCTGCGATCACATACATTGGTGTGCCTTCCTGTGCTGAGTTGATTGCACAATCACGCTAGGAACGCAGTACTGGATGAGATATAACCAAACAGCCGCATTTCTTGATTGTTCGTCCGACGAGCCCGGACGACGAGCCTGCCTGTGGGAACATCGCCCCATGGCCAGTTCCGCGTCATGGTCGCCCTCGGATCCTTTGGGTGATGCCTTGCACCTGCTGCGGATGCGAGGAACCTTCTACTGCCGCAGCGAGTTGCGTGAGCCGTGGGCGCTGGAGGTGCCGGCGTTCGCCGACACGTTGAGTTTCCATGTGCTCACCGCCGGGTCGGCGGTGCTGCAGGTTCCGGGGGAGGAGCCCATCGATTTGGGTCCCGGCGATCTCGCGGTGGTCCCGCACGCCTGTGGGCACACCATCGCCAGCAGTGCCGGGGCGGGCCCGGCGGGGCGAGTGGACCTGCTGCCGCAGCGTTACCTCAGCGAGCACTACTCGGTGTTGACCCACGGAGGTGAGGGGGCTTCGTCGCTGCTGCTGTGCGGGATTGTCGGGTTCGATGAACCTGCTGCCCGGGAGTTGCTGCGCCACCTGCCCGCGGTGTTGCACATCCGGGCCGGCCTCGACTCCCGAACTGCTCCGGTGCACGAGATCGTGCGGATGATGGCTGCCGAACTGGCGGATCGGCGTCCTGGGGGCGAGGCGGTGACCACCCGCCTGGCCGACATCGTGGTGGTGCAAGCGATCCGTACCTGGCT
>DATGSR010000017.1:0-3456 GCA_035302405.1 Beutenbergiaceae bacterium | reverse complement strand
CCGATCTGGCGGGAGTTACGGATTCGGGCCGACATGCCGCTGGCGATGCTGCACCGCGTGCTGCAGGAGGCCATGGGATGGCAGGACGCGCACCTGCACGCTTTCATCCGCGAGGACGCTTTCGGGGGCGTGCACCAGTGGCAGCCGGAGCCCGCGGAAGAGGACGCACCGTTTTCCGATGCTCCCACCATCCAAGACGAGTCCGAGGCCACTGCCGCCGACCTGCTGCCGCGCGTGGGCTCCGAAGCCACCTACTTGTACGACTTCGGTGACCACTGGCACCACCAACTCATTGTGCTGGCCGAAGAGGAGCACGACGACGATGCGCGCGTCCTGGCAGGGGAGCGCGCCTGCCCGCCCGAGGACTGCGGCGGAGTACCCGGCTACCAGGAACTGGTGGAAATCCTCATCACCCTGGCCCGCAACCCCCAGGCGGTGGTGGAGCCGTGGGAGGCCGAGCGAGTGGAACACACCTTTGGCCGGCACCAACCAGCCGACATCCTGGCCGACCTGGACACCTTCGACGTACTCCAGGCCGACGGGCGGGTGCAAGCGGTGGCCACACCGGTCCCTGAACTCAGCAGGAAACTGCGGGACACGGTGCGTCAATCCGAGGAGCACGGCTCCCGGTTGCTCATCCACATGGTGGAACTGGCCCGCTTGGACCAGGCCGCCGAGCCCCCGGCGCAGGTCTGCGCCGACATGGTGGCCCCGATCAGTTGGTTCCTGAACCGGGTGGGCGATGGCCTGTCGCTCACGGCAGCCGGCTACCTCCGGCCGGTTGACGTGGAGGCGGTGGCCGATCGGTTGAATCTGCGCGAGGAGTGGGTCGGCACCTTCAACCGCGAGGTGCAGACGCCGCAGGTAGCCGACTTCCGGGAGGCGATCCAGGCGCTCGGCCTGGTGCGCAAGCACAAAGGCCGGTTGTGCCGCACCGAGCGCGGGGAGCAACTCGCCGAGGATCCGTTAGCACTGTGGCGCGCCGTGGCCGAAGGATTACCGCTGGACCGTGGTGATTTCGCCCAAGTGGCCGGCGTGGTGATCATGGTGGACCTGGCCGGTCAGGAGCCCGCACCGGCACACCTGGTCGATGAGTTGGCGGCCACGCCCCGCCACGAGCGGACTGAACGACTCGAAGCAGTCCGCGAGGACGCCGATACGCGGCTGACGCACGCGATCTCGGCCGTTGGATGGCGCGCCGAGACCGGAGACGTGCCCGCGAACCAGATCCGCCACGACGCTCGGCTGACCATGGCTGTGCTGGACCGCTGCGGCGTGATCCCCCGGTTCGGTCACGAGCGGTTATGGGCGCCGACCGAAGCCGGCCAGCAATTGTTGCGCGCCGCCCTGCGCGGCTAACCAGTTGCGCGGCCGATGGAGTCTGCGCCCGCTAGTCGTCCGTTTCTCGTTGGTCTGCGCCGCTGACCGCTTGCGCGGCTGATGTGGTGGGTGCGGCTGGTGGGGTGTGCGCGGCTGGCGGTCGCGGCGGCTTACCCCGTAGGCCGGGCTCACGCGAGTAGTTGGCGCAACTCCTCGGCGCTGAGTTTGCCGGACGCGCCCGCTCCACCCGGGCCGTTGGTGAGTTGTGCTTGCTGTGTGCCTTCTTCGTCGTCGGCCATCAGCACCCCGGCCACCAGTTCTCGTTTGGTCTCCTGCAGCGCCAACACCTTCTCCTCGATGGTGTCGGTGGCCACCAGCCGGTAGACCATCACCGGGCGCTCCTGCCCGATCCGGTGGGTCCGGTCGATCGCCTGGGCCTCCACGGCGGGGTTCCACCACGGGTCGGCCAGGATCGCGTAGTCGGCCATCGTCAGGTTCAGGCCCACCCCGCCGGCCTTGAGGCTGATGAGGAACACCGGGTCATCACCCTCGGCGAATCCGCGGATCACCTCCGCCCGGCGAGTGGTGGTGCCATCCAGGTAAGCAAAGCCCATTTGCTCAGCGCGCAACCGCTCGGCGATCCGTCCCAAGTAGCGGGTGAACTGACTGAACACCAGCACCCGGTGCCCCTCGGCGGCCGCTTCGCGCAGTAACGGGATCAGCGTCTCGAGTTTGGAACTGGGCGCGGGGCTGTCCGGCTCCACCAACGCCGCGTCGATCGCCAACTGTCGCAGCCGGGTGAGCGCGGCGAGCACCTCAACCCGGTTGCGGTCCAGATCCTCCACCAGGTGCAACACGCGCTGGCGTTCGCGCTGCAAGTGCCGGTCGTAGATGCGCCGGTGGGCCGGGGCCAGATCCACCTTGACTATCTGTTCCTGTTTCGGCGGCAGGTCGGTGGCGACCTGGTCCTTGGTGCGGCGCAACAGGAACGGGCGCACCCGCCGGCGCAACCGCGCAAGCAGCGCCTGGGCGTCGGGTTCGCCCCGTTCGATCGGGCGGCGGTAGACCTGCCGGAACTGCTGCGGGTTGCCCAGCAATCCGGGCGCGGTCAGTGCCGTCATCGCCCACAACTCATCCAGCGTGTTCTCCAGGGGCGTGCCGGTCACCGCGAACGTCACCGGGGCGCCCACCTTCTTCGCGCTCGCGAACGCCTTGGAGGTGTGGTTCTTGGCGTGCTGAGCCTCGTCGAGCACCAGCCCGGCCACGCCCAACTGGGCGTACTCCTCAGCCTCCAACCGCAGCAACGCGTAAGAAGTGACCACCACATCGGCCTCGCGGGCCACCTCCGCCAAACTCTGGCCGCGCCGGGCGCCGGTGGCGGTGACCACGGCCACTCGCAGTTCCGGGGTGAACCGGGCCGCTTCGGCCGCCCAGTTCGGCACCACCGAGGTGGGGGCCACCACCAGCCACGGACCGGCCGGTAAGTCTGCCGTGTTGACCGGTGGGCCGGCGGTGTCCGCGGGTGCGCCCGCCTCGGCGTTCGAGCCACTGGGCGAGCCACCGTGCGAGCTGCCGTTCGAGCCACCGGACAAGCCGCCGTTCGATCCACCCGGCGATCCGCCCTGCGGTTCACCCTTCGTCAAGGCCCGGACACCACCGGCGCGATGCCCGGTGCGTTCATCCAGGATCATCGCCAGCACCTGCAAGGTCTTGCCCAGGCCCATGTCATCGGCCAAGATCCCACCGAGCCCGGAGCGGCGCAGCGCAGCCAGCCATTGGTATCCGGCCACTTGGTATGGGCGCAGCGACGCCGTCAGTCCCGCCGGCACCGGCGGCGGAGTGGGTGGGTGGTCCAGGGCCGACCGCAGGGCTTGCAACCACTGGTGCTCGGCGGCGGTGACCACGCCCAGCCCGAGCAACTCCTCCCACCAGGAGATCTGTACCCGCGGCACTCGCAGTTGCTGGCGACGCTGGTCGGTCATCTCATAGGACTCGGCCAGCAATTGCCGGAGCTGCTCCAACTCCGGGTCCTCCAACCGCAGGAAGGACCCATCGGGCAGGAACAACGCCTCCTCACCGCGGGTCAGCGCTGTGATCACGTGGCCGATCGGCACATCCTGCCCGGCCACCGTCATG
>DATGSR010000016.1:0-17065 GCA_035302405.1 Beutenbergiaceae bacterium | reverse complement strand
GCGGGCCGCCCGAGCCGGGACGGATCGACTAAGTGGACACCCAACCGCCCCAGGGCGAGACCACCTCGAACGCCCCGCCGGCACCGGGCCGCAATTCGCAGTGATCGGGCATGCGCATGGCCCGCCACGCCGCCGCATCCGGCGGACGTCCGGCCAGCGCCGCGACGAGCAAGGTGAACGCCGTGCCGTGCCCCACCAGGACACAGTCGCCGTCCTCGGTCATCTCCATCGCGGCCTGGGCGGTGTTCACGATCCGCAGAGTGGCATCGACGCGGGACTCCCAACCTGCTGGTGCCTCCCCGGCGGTGAGGTAGTCGCTGACCGTTTGCTCGAACTGCTCGGCGGGGAGCGCCTGGCCGTCCCGGCCCGTTTCCGCCAGTTCCTCCAGCACCTGCACGGGGGTGTCGGTGAGCAGCGCGGCGGTCTGGCGGGCCTTGGGCTCAGGTGAGGTGAACCATGTGGCCTGCGCCGGCAGCACAGCGGCCGCGGCCAGGTCGGCGACGGAGGCGTCGGGGGCAAGCGGCCAGTCCCGGGGCGGCGCATCGGGGGTGATGGCCGGTCGGGCGTGGCGGACCAGATGAAGGCGTGCGGCGCTCAGCGTGGTTCAGTCCCTCGGTGCGATTCAGGCGCCCTTGGGGTGCCAGACGGTCTTGACCTCGGTGAACGCCAGGATCTGCGACAGTGATTGCTCGTTGGCGTAATCCGGCTCCTCATCGGTCAACGGCCGGCGCACCCGCTTCAACGTCTCAGCCGCGGCCTCCTCCAACTCGCCCCACGTGACCCCCTCGGCCCCGACCGCTCCGGAGACGTCGATGGCGTTGACGTCGGCGTGGGTGGCCAGGTGCGGGGCCACCTCCGCGGTGTGTCCGGTGAGGACGTTCACCACCCCGCCGGGTACGTCGGAGGTGGCCAGCACCTCCGAGAGAGTGACCGCCGGCAACGGACGGTCGGCGGAGGCGAGCACGACGGCGGTGTTGCCGGTGACGATCACCGGCGCCAATACCGACACCAGTCCGAGTAGTGAGGACTTCTGGGGTGCGATGACCGCGACCACCCCGGTCGGCTCGGGAGTAGAGATATTGAAGAACGGGCCGGCCACCGGGTTGGCGTTCCCGCCCACCTGTGCGACCTTGTCCGACCAGCCCGCGTACCAGACCCAGCGGTCGATCGCGGCGGAGACCAGGTCCTCGGCGCGTTTGCTGCTCACGCCCTCACCGGCGCGGACCTGGGAGGCGAACTGGTCCCGGCGCTCCTCCAGCATTTCGGCCACCCGGTACAGCACCTGCCCGCGGTTGTACGCCGTCGCCCCGGCCCACCCGGGTTGCGCGGCGCGCGCCGCCCGGACAGCGTCCCTGGCGTCCTTGCGGGAGGCCTGAGCGACGTTCGCCTGGAACTTCCCCCGCCGGCTGGCCGCCGGGTAGGTGCGGCCGGATTCGGAGCGGGGGAACTTACCGCCGATGAACAGTTTGTAGGTCTTGCGCACATCCACCCGGCTCACTGGGTGCCTCCCTCGATCAGGTAGGGCAGCAGGCCGTGACGCCCGCCCTCACGTCCGTAACCGGATTCCTTGTAGCCACCGAACGGGCTGGTGGGATCGAACTTGTTGAAGGTGTTGGCCCACACCACCCCGGCGCGGATCTTGTCCGCCATCGCCAGGATCCGTGACCCCTTCTCCGTCCACACCCCCGCCGACAGTCCGTAGGGGGTGTTATTGGCCTTCGCGACCGCCTCATCGGGCGTACGGAAGGTCAAGACCGACAACACCGGCCCGAAGATCTCCTCCCGGGCGATGCGGTGTGCGGAGGCCACCTGGGTGAAGATCGTGGGCGGGAACCAGTACCCCTTGGTGGGCAGGTCCCATGGAGCACTCCACCGCACCGCGCCCTCGGCGTCACCCGCCTCGGCCAGATCGGTGATGCGCTTGAGTTGGGCCGCGGAGTTCACCGCACCCACGTCGGTGTTCTTGTCCATCGGGTCCCCCACCCGCAGGGTGCTCAGGCGGGCCTTGAGGCGGTCGATCACCTCATCGGCGATGGACTCCTGCACCAGCAGCCTCGATCCGGCGCAGCACACCTGACCGGCGTTGAAGTAGATCCCGTTCACGATCCCTTCGATGGCTTGGTCCACCGGCGCGTCGTCGAAGATGATGTTGGCGGCCTTGCCGCCCAGTTCCAAGGTGGCGTGCTTGTGGGTGCCGGCCACCTGGCGGGCGATGAGTTTGCCGACCTTGGTGGAGCCGGTGAAGGCAACCTTGTCCACGTCCGGGTGGGCGATCAGGTCCGCCCCGGTGCGCCCGGCGCCGGTGATGATGTTCACCACGCCCGGGGGCAGTTCGGCCTGCTGCAGCAGATCGGCGAACAGCAGCGCGGTCAGCGGGGTGGTCTCGGCGGGTTTGAGCACCACGGTGTTGCCCGCCGCCAGCGCCGGGGCGATCTTCCAGGACAGCATCAGCAGCGGGAAGTTCCACGGGATCACCTGGGCGGCCACTCCGTGCGGGCGGGGGGCGGCACCCCGGCCGGCGTAGTCGAGTTTGTCCGCCCACCCGGCGTAGTAGAAGAAGTGCGCCGCGGCCTGGGGGATGTCCACATCGCGGGCCTCACGAATCGGCTTGCCGTTGTCCAACACCTCCAGCACGGCGAATTCCCGGGACCGCTCGGCCAGCAACCGGGCGATCCGGAACAGGTACTTGGCCCGCTCGGAGCCTGGCATCGGACCCCAGGTGCGCTCGTAGGCGGTGCGCGCGGCCCGCACGGCGCGTTCCACGTCCGCCTCACCGGCGACGGCGACCTCGGCGAGGTTCTCCTCGGTGGCCGGGTTGATGGTCTTCAGCGATTCCCCGGAGGCGGCGTCGGTGAACTCGCCGTTGATGAACAGCCCGTAGGAGGAGGCGATATCCACCACGGAGGGGGACTCCGGGGCCGGGGCGTAGTCGAAGGCAGTCATGCGGTGTCCTTCAGTCGATGGTGACGTAGTCGGGTCCGGAGTAGGCGCCGGTGGCCAGTTTCTGCCGTTGTAGCAGCACGTCGTTCAGCAGGCTGGAGGCCCCGAAGCGGAACAGGTCCGGGGTGAGCCAGTCCTGCCCGGCGACCTCGTTGACCGCGACGAGGTACTTGATCGCGTCCTTGGAGGTGCGGATCCCGCCGGCGGGTTTGACCCCGACGTGGGCGCCGGTGGCGGCGAGGAAGTCGCGGACCGCCTCCAGCATGACCACCGTCACCGGAAGGGTAGCGGCGGGGGAGACCTTGCCGGTGGAGGTCTTGATGAAGTCGGCGCCGGCCAGCATCGCCAACCAGGATGCGCGGCGCACGTTGTCGTAGGTGGCCAGTTCCCCGGTCTCCAGGATCACCTTCAAGTGCGCGGGGCGCTGGTCACCGGTCACGCTCTGGCAGGCCTCTCGCACCGCGACGATGTCCTCGTACACCTTCAGGTAATCCCCGGCCAGGAAGGCGCCGCGGTCGATCACCATGTCCACCTCGTGGGCGCCGGCGGCGACCGCGTCGCGAGTGTCGGCCAGGCGGACCTGCCGGCTGGCCCGGCCCGCGGGAAAGGCGGTGGCGACCGAGGCGACGTTGATGCCGGCGTCCCCGATCGCCGTCAGCGCCTCAGGCACCAGGTCGGGATACACGCACACCGCCGCAGGTTTGGGGCAGGCAGGGTCGGATGGGTCCGGCGTCTTGGCCTTGGCCACCAGCGAGCGGACCTTACCTGGGGTGTCGGCGCCCTCCAGCGTGGTCAGGTCGATCATCGAGATAGCGGTATCGATCGCCCACGCCTTGGCGGTGGTCTTGATCGACCGGGTGCCCAGCATCGCAGCGCGGGCATCGGCGCCCACCTGGTCCACTCCGGGCAGGCCGTGCAGGTACCGCCGCAACGCGGTGTTGTTCAACTCGGCCGCGCCGACCAGGGAGCGGGCCTGCTCGGCCACCGCGGCACCCGAACGGGAGCCGGGGTCGGTGCGGACATTCGCCGTGGAGGTCATGGGCTTCAGTCTAGGTCCCCGGCGCTTCCCAGTGGCGTGGCTGGAGTTTCCGTAAACGGCGGCTAAGTGGCATACGACCCCGCGGAGGGAGATCCACTGGCGATGGAGAGGGAGATGCACAGGCGGTGGGAGGGAGATGCACTGGCGATCCGGTGGTCGCGGCCCAAGGGTGCGCAGGGGACGGGTGAGAGGAGGGTGAAATCGAGGGTGAAATCCGGGGTGATTAGCAAACTCGATGACCGCCGCACTCGCGGTTGATGCAACCTTATGGGCCGTCATCAAGCAGCGATCCGTACGTCAAAAGGAACCACGTATGTCGGTAGTGACCGTTCCACCGGATAACTCATTCTCGCCGCCTCTTAGCAGATGGAGGCTGGGGCCGGCGCGCCTGCTCGCCTCATTCCTGGTGGCGATGCTGATGGCGGGACTGTCTGTCGTGGGCGTGCAGATGCAAGCGCAGGCGGCGAGCAACGACCCGCCGATCTACGGCCACGGTGCCAACCGGTTCTTTGCGTACCTCCAGCCCGGCGAGTTCCTCGTCGCGGACGGCAATATTTCAGCCGTCACGGCCCCGGACGGGACGCTGGTAGGAAACGGTGGGGGCACCTACGGTCCCGCGGAGAGTGCCGGGGTCTGGACGGTCGATTCGCCAGCCCTGGGAATCAACGAACTTTACGACTGGCGTGTCGACGCTCAGGATCCGGACGGCACGAACATCCCCGGTCGGGTGTGGACGAACTCATACGGCATGGGACAGACCTCGGCGGGTACCTCCGATGCACGGTTCTGGATCGTGAACAACACCGGCTACCTCTACGAGGTCTTCCTCGACGACTACAACGGGATCAACTCGTACATCGGCGCGAACTCTATTGGTTACGCCGACGAGAACTGCGCTCCGACCTACAACTCCCGCGAGGGATATGGGGCGGACGTTTGCGGCGATCCCTTCCGGGTGTTCTTCGAAGAGCCGGCGGGGGACCTGCCCGAGTCGGCACCGAGCAGTGGGGGGCAGATCTACGTCATGCCCGAACTCCTCAGTGAGGACGACCTGACAGTGGAAGGCTTGACGTTCACGCCTGCGGGTTCCGGATCGGCAGAGGGGGCCTTCACGTGGTCGATGACTGAGCGTTACAACGGTTCCTACTGGCTGGAGATCGACGTCGACGGTGACGGCAACTACGACGGCGACCGGGACAGGCGCATCCTCATGGGTGCAGATGGCAGTGGCACGTACGCGCAACCCTTTGACGGATTGGACGGCCAAGGGGCCGCAGCGTCGATCTGCACCGAGATGAATGCTCGTATTAGCTTCGACAAACTCGGCGAGGTGCACATCCTGCAGGGCGATGTGGAGGGGCGCGGCGGCATCGAGGTTCGCCGGCTTAGTGGAGCAGGTGCCCCCGATCCCACCATCTACTGGGATGACACCAACCTGGCGGACAACCGGGCGAACACCACCCCGGTGCTAGATGGCAGTGCCGGTGTGGACAGCACTGGCGGTGTGCATGGTTGGGAATACGACGTCAACAGTTGGGGCAACGACCGCGGCATCGACGACTGGGCCTATCTGCCCATCGACCATGCAGCACAGGAGATCACGTTCGGTGGCACGTGCTTGGAGATAGCGAAAACCTCGACTGCGGGCGCCGAGACTCGGCCCGGTGACGTGGTGTCCTACGAGATCGTCGCGACGAACACCGGCACGGCCGACTACACCGACGCCTCTCCGGCGGTGGTGTTAGACGATTTGAGCAACGTGACCGACGACGCCGAGATCGATCTGGGCTCCGTGGCAGCCGACCGGGACGGTGACCTGGACGCCACCGATTCGTTGATCTCCTGGTCCGGTCCGCTGGCCGCCGGAGAGTTTGTCACGATCACCTACGACGTGACCCTCGCTGCCGGCGGCGACGGCGTGGTGCGCAACGTGGCATGGGAGCCGTTCGACCCGACCGATGCGACGCCTCCGGCCTGTGACCCGCCCACGGGAGAGGGCCGTGACCCGGTGACTGGCGAACCCTGCGTCTTCACTCAGCAGGACTTTCCGCGGCTGTCCATCGCCAAGGTTGCCGACCAGAGCGAGTTGCCTGTGCTCGGTGAGCAGGTCAACTACACCATCACCGTGACCAGTGAGGGCCCAGGCGATTTTTCCGCGGAGTCTCCGGCGACGTTCGTTGACGACCTCAGCGAGGTTCTGGATGACGCGGACCTGGTGGAGGGTTCCCTCACCGCCTCGGTCGGTGAAGCCACGCTCACCGGCGAGGAACTCGCTTGGGCCGGTGTCCTGGCCGCGGGCGAACAGGCCACCGTCTCCTACACCGTGACCTACACCGGTGAGGGTGACCACCAACTCGACAACCAGGTGTGTGTGCCGATCACAGACGCATTGGATCCCGTCGCAGCCTGTGCGACGGTCGAGATTCCGGGCGCCGGACTGCAGTGGTCCAAGACCGTCGATCCCGAATCGGCGACTCCGGTCGAGGCGGGCGAGGAACTCACCTACACGCTGACCTTCACCAATGAGGGCAATGCGCCTGCCAGCGTCGACACCACCGATGACCTTGCCGGAGTGCTCGATGACGGGGTCCTGGTCGCTGGTCCGAACGCCGAGGAGGGCCTGACGGCGGAACTCACTGGCGACGTGTTGTCGATCAGCGGCGCTGTCCCGGCCGGGGAGAGCCGCACCGTGACCTACACGGTGCAGGTGCAGGACCTGGCCGCAACCGACGGCGACGGCGTACTGATGAACGAGTTGGCGTGCCCGCTCGGGGCTCCTGAGGATTGCGAGCCGCAGACCACGACCAACCCGGTCCGGGCGCTGGCGGTTGACAAGCAGGCCGATCCCGCCGAAGGCGTCAACACGGGGGATGTGGTGAACTACACCATCGCGGTGACCAACGTCGGGGAAGGTGATTACACCGCCGACAGCCCAGCAGTCGTCCGCGACGATATGAGTGGGGTGCTGGACGACGCGCTCTATCTGGGCGATGCCAGCGTGGCGCCGAACGGCGGGACGCTGGACTGGAACGAGCCGGTGCTCACGTGGACCGGGCCACTCGCCGCTGGTGAAACCGCGGTCATCACCTACTCGGTCCAGATCACCAATCTCGGTGACCACGAACTGCAGAACAGTGCCGCCGTGGAGTGCGCGACGGATGCGTGCCCGCCCCCGGCCGAGGTAACCATCCCGCTACCGCACATCACTCCCGACAAGGTGTCGGACCCGCAGTCCGGTGCCTCCGTCGAGGCAGGCAGCGAGGTTCGGTACACACTGACCTGGACCAACTCCGGTCAGGCGGCCGGGCCGGTGGACTCCACCGATGACCTGGCGGGGATCCTGGACGATGCGACAATCACGGGCGCACCGACGGTGGAGGCGGGAGACCTGGACGTCGACCTCAGTGGCGGGGTCCTGCGGATCCAAGGACAACTCCCGCCGGGAGAGACCGCGGTGGTGACGTACACCGCCACAGTGCTGCCCGACGGGGAGCGCGGCGACAACATCCTCGACAACGCCCTCATCCCCGACGTTCCCCAGGTGGAAGGATGCGAGGACGGCGAGTGCAGGGACGTCCCGCCGCCGACGACGCGCCTACCGATCAGGGAACTGCTCACGGCGAAGTCGGTGGACCCCGCTTCGGGTACCACGGTGCGGCCGGACGCGGAGGTCACCTACACCCTCACCTTCGCCAGCGTCGGCCAGGCGCCGGTGGAGGTGGATCACGAGGACATCCTGACGGCCGTTCTCGACGACGCGGTGCTCATCGACGGTCCCACCGCCTCCCGGCCGGTGCTGAACGTCACCGACCCGAACGAGGAGGACCGGATCAGCATCTCCGGCACCCTGGAGCCCGGTCAGGTCGAGACCGTCACCTATACGGTGCGGGTTCTGCCCGACGGGCAGCGCGGTGATGACCGACTCGGGAACTTCCTCGTCCATGCCGGCGAGGACCAGCCCGAGGAATGTCTGCCCGCGGACCCGAACTGCACGATTAATCACGTCTCGGAACTCGACGTCCTCAAGGAGTCCGACCCGGAGAGTGGTTCCACCGTGACGCCGGGCCAGGAGGTTACCTACTACGTGACCTTCACCAACACCTCAACCAACGCTGAGGCTGCGGCCGTTCCGGTGGATCACACCGACCACATGAGCGATGTGTTGGACGATGCCACCCTGACCTCCGGCCCATCAGTGGACGGAGCCGGAGTGCAAGCCGAGGTATCGGGTGAATCCATCGTGATCACCGGCGCGGTTGCCCCCGGGGAATCGGTGGTCGTGTCCTATACGGTCACCGTTGATGAGGAGTCGCAGGGTAATGAGTCGCTCGGCAACGTAGTGGCACCGACTGGTGAGGAGCCCATCTGTGCCGAGGGAAGCCCGCTGTGCACCAACCACGACGTGGACGCGGCGGCAGGGCCTGACCTGCCCGGCACCGGGACGAACGTGACCGCAGCCGTGGTCGCCGCAGTCGCACTGATCGCGTTGGGTGGTCTGGCGCTCGCAGGTCAGCGCCGCAAGAGCGCCGACCGACCGGCATGAGGCTGGTCCGCGCGACACCTTGACCGAAGGAGGTCGCGAGTCGGTCGGTCCCGTCGCTGGGGGTCCGGCCGACTCGTGCGGGTGTGGGAGTAGGGTGCAGCGATTGCACCTGGATAGGGAGTAGTTGATCGTGGCCCCCGTCAGCCGTGACCGGAGCGTTACCGTCGTGGGGGCGCCGCGTCTCGTGACCGGCGTGATCGAACGGCGCCGGCTGACGGATCAACTGCAGGGGGACGCTCCCTTGACCGTCGTCCGCGGTCCCGGGGGCAGCGGTAAGACGGTCCTGGTCGCGGACTGGGTCGCGCAGACCGGACCCCGCGGCGTCTGGGTGACGGTCGACTCGGCCACGGCAACCCGGGAGACGTTGTGGGGGACTATCGGCCGCCGCCTCCTCGCCACCGGTTCGGTGCCTGAAGACATCGACTTGGCTCGGATCGGGGAGTCGTTGCGCGCGGTGAACGACGTCCGGGCGTTGTTGCGACGCAGTTTCGAGAATGTGCCCGCACCCTTCTTGCTGGTCCTGGACGACTTCCAGGTCATCCGGGACGCCGAGACAGTGGCTGAAGACTTGGTCGATCTCCTGGTGAACTGCCCCCACCTGAAGGTGATCGTCCTCAGCCGCTATCGAACCCCGCTCGAGGGAAGCATGGTCGCGGCCCGCGTCGATCTGGTCCGGATCGTCCCACCAGACCTGAGCCTCACGCTCGCCGAGGCCCATGACGTGATCACCTCCGTCAAGGCGGACATCCCGATCGATGTCGCCGCGATGCACAACGCTTCCGGTGGCAACCCGCTGCTACTACGGGCACTGGTACTCGGCCACGGAGCATCACCGCCGGAGGAGAGCGAAACCGAGGAAGTCGCTCGGTCCATCGTGGTCGACCTGCTGTACGGCACCCTCCGGCAGTGGCGCGCCTTCATGCTCCGCACATCGATACCGGAAGCGTTCGATGTGGCTTTGGCACAACGACTCGCTGGCAGTCCCGACGCCGCAGAGCAACTCGAAGCCCTGGAAGCACAAGGTGTACTGATGCGTTCGGGACCTGCTCCCCACGCCCTGTACCGGTACCACCCGATGCTTCGTGAGGTGCTCTTGGACAAGGCCAGGGAGCAACTCGGCGCTGAACTGATCGACCTGGACCGAAGCGTCGCCTACTGGTCCATGGAGCGCGGCACACCTGAAACCGCTATCGCCCATGCCGTCGCAGCCCACGACCTGAACCTGGTCTCCAAGATCTTGCTCCGAGACGGGGTCGCCCTGCTCACCAGGAACGGAGCCTATCCACACCTGGCGCACCTGCCGGTGCAGGAGGTCGTCGAGTATCCGCTGGTGGCCTTCGCGATCGCGCTCGGAGCGAACGGCTATCGGCGGAGCCGACGGCGAGCGGAACAGTACTTCCACGCCAGCGTCCTGGGTGCACGGCAGCGCGCTGCAGGTGCCGGACCGGCGGACCGGGTGGTCCTGGCCTGCATCGAAGCGATCTCGCTGCGGGTGACGCGCCGACCGTCTCAGGGTGTGCATGCGGCCCGCCGCGCACTGCGCCTCATGCAGGAGGAGGGCGCGGCACTGGAATCACTGCGAGATCAGATCGTGGTACTAAGAGTGCAGTGCGCTCTGACGCTACTGCGGGCAGGTCTGCTCAGCGAGGCGCGCGCAGCGCTGCAGGAGAACGAGGCTTATCTGGGGACGATGCCCGTCGCGGCCGCATTGTCGACCATCTCCACCGAGGCAGCCCTGCACGCACTCGAGGGCGACATGGAAGCGGTGGCAGAGACCATCAGCCTCGTCGAGGACGGCCCGTGGCCCGCCAGTATCCGAGAGGATTATCCGGGGGCGGGGTACCGACTTGCCCAAGCGGTGCAAGCCTTGGAACGGTTCGATATCGATGGCTTGCGGCGTTACGCGACAACTGGCGTACCTCACCTCGATGCGCTGGATCTGCGCCCCTACTTCGTGGCCGTGCAAGTGCTGGCAGATTTGTTCGACGGGCAACCACGGCTCGGGCCGCAACGTATCGAGCGCTATCTCGCCCGAAGCGGCCGACGTCGACTTACCCAGCCGGACCGACGGATCCTGGTGCCCGTGCTGGCACTACTCCACCTGTGTGCCGGGCGAATCGGGCCGGCGGAACAGGCACTCGCCTCGCTCCCCGAAAGTAGTAGTACCGCCTTGCTCCTCAAGGCCTTGTGCGCGCACGTCACCGCAGATCACCCGGCCGTGGTCAACCTGATCACCCGCCTCGGTGACCAAGATCTGAACCCCCGCCTGGAGGTCGCGGCATACACCATCGCCGCGGCCTCGGCATTGCGCTTCGCCAACACCGGCCCTGCCCTCGATGCACTGCAGAAAATGGCGGCCGTCATGGTCAACAACGGTTTGCGGTTCCATCTAGCGCTGATCCCCCACTGTGATCTGCGTGCCTTGGGAGAGTTGGCCGGGCGGCACCGTTTGAACTTCGTCCGCGACTGTCTGGATCCAGACGGAGTGCCAGAGATCGTGCCGGCGAGCGCCTCGAAGGTGTCCCTGACCGAACGGGAGCGGGTGGTGCTGCACGCGCTACTTCGGACCGGCAGGCTGGCGCAGATCGCCGACCAACTCGTCGTGTCGCCGAACACGGTGAAAAGTCAGATGCGATCGCTGTATCGAAAGTTGGGGGTGGCCGGTCGGCAACAGGCATTGACTGTCGCCTACGACCTCGGCCTTCTGGAACATGACCCCAGCATGGGTGAAGCCGCGGATGCATGACAGTGCATGCAGATGCACGTCGGGAATCTGCACAGACACCGGTAAGATCTGCGCGAGCAGCGCGCGGGACGATCTGGTGCGCGGCCGAGGTTCAAGGTATCGAAACGGGGTGGCACACATGTCGGGGGACCACCGGATCTACGGTGCCCCCCGCCTGCCGCGACACCTGCTTCCCCGGCCTCGATTACAGCAACGCCTGCAGACCTTGGGGCCGCTCACCGTGATCCGCGATGGGATCGGGAGCGGGAAGACCACTCTGCTGGCGGAATGGTGCGCGGGCGGCCCGCCGGTGGCAGGCGGAGTCTGGGTCTCGGTCGGGCATGCCAACGCCTCGCCGACCGGATTCTGGCGCACGGTGGTAGACCTGTTGGGTGACGCCGGCCTGGCAAGCCCGACGCACATCCTCGGGCAGAGCGTCCTGCTGGAAGGTGCCGTTGATGTCACCTCACTGCTGCGCCGCGGGTTCGTGCAGATCCGGCGGGCAGTAACACTCGTGGTGGACAACGGGCACCTTCTGGATTCCCGGACCCGACTGAGCATCTGCGAACTTTGCGCGGCCGTGCCGAACCTCACGGTGCTCGTAGCAACGCGCTCCACCCGCTCCTTCGATGAAGAGATCGCTGCCACCGGCGTGGATGCCGAGATCATCACCGACGTCGCGTTCACCCGGTCGGAGACGACGGACTTCCTCGCCATGACTGGCCGCGCGGATGACGCCGAGGCGATCTACGCCGTCTCCGGCGGCTCCCCGGTGTTAGTCCGTGCACTCGCCGGTCGAGTCGGGGCCGCCGGGCACACCACCCCCGACGCTCGGTCCGCGCAGGAACAAGAACTGAACCAGGTGAGTGAACTCCCGGCGGACCTGGTGCACCGCCTGGTGCACACCGTGCGTACCAGTCACTCGGATCCCGAGTTCTTCCAGAGCCTGCTGCGCTGGACGGTGCCGGAGGAACTCACCACCGAACTGGCATCCCGCTTGGCTCCCGGAGTCGACGCCACCAGTTGGCTCGACCTGGCCGAGGACCAAGGCCTTGGCATGTGGCACGAGCGCAATGAACCCGTGTTCGCGTTCACCGCAGTGGTGCGCTCTGCGCTGCGGGCCGAACAACGGCGCAGGCACCCTGAACAGACCAAAGAATTGCAGCGGATTGTCGCGGAGTGGTCGCTGGCCAACGGGCGGGACTTCACCGCTTTCACGCTCGCGGTGCAACTGGGAGACCTGGACCTCGCGAACTCCGTGATCCGCCGGTCCGGACTGACGCTCCTGCAGGTGCGAGGTCCCCAGGTACGTGAACTCCTCGAGCCCTTGCCCCTCACTAAACTCGCCCGCTACCCGCTGCTGGCGATGATGTTGGGCATCTGCCTCAACGCCCACCAGGACCGGCGACTGCGCGCGGTGGAACTATTCGCGCTCGCCGCTTTGGCCGGGCGAAGGGCGAAACTCCTCGCCGCCACCGACCGTGCGGTGGTGCGGACCGTTGAAAGCGCAGCGCTTCGGGTGGCCGGGATCGGTGACAGCGGCGCGGGATCCGCCCGAGCAGCGGTACGTCTGCTGGAGGAAATGAGCGTGGCGGACCGGGAGGGTCTCGGTGAACTGCGGTCGGCACTGCACGCCCAGAACGGGTTGAGCCTTTATTACGCTGACGACGTCGATGAGGCACTCACCCACTTCGAACGTTCCTACTTGGCCGGCCGTCACGGACCTGATGGTCTGCACGGGATCGCGCTGCTCGCCGGCGGACATGCCCTCGCCGGTGATCGCACGCAAGCCCAACACTGGATCGATATCGCCGCTCGGAGTGACTGGCCGGAGGGGTGGATCGACGATTACCGCGGATGCTTCTACCGCATCGCCCAGGCACTACTTGCGTTGGAGGCCCCGGACCTGCCCGGTGCGCAAGAAGCGATCCAGCGCGTCTGGCCCATCATCGACACCGTCGAACACTGGGCTCTGCTCGCCCATGTGCAGGCACTGATCGACCTGGCCGCCGGGAACGCTGCTGCCGGTGCCGAAAGGCTCGCGCGGGTGCGCCGGCGCCGCGGCAAACGCGCAGCCCCCGCCCCATGCGCTGCGGCCCTGCTGGATATCGCGGATGCCCACCTGCACCTGGCGTTGGGTGATCGCGCCGCGGCAGAACGCGCGATCACCGGACGCCACCACCGAAACCGCGCCGCTTCCCGAACCGCCCGTGCACGAATTCACTTGGCCGCCGACGAGCCGGAGCGCGCCCTGGAGGAACTCGCCCGCGCCGCCGTGGCCGGTTTCACTTCCGCGCGGCAGCGTGCCGAACACAGCGCGGTAGAACTCGCGGCCCTGTTGCACTCCGGCAGTCCGGCACAGATGCGGGCGGCCGGTTCCCGTACCGCCGCGGTCCTCACCGAACACGGACTGCGCACCCCGCTGATGCTGTTGCCGCGCCCCCATCAGGAGACGGTGCTGCAGGTGCTGGCCGAGTATCCCGGAGTGGCAGATCTGCTCGAGCCGGCCCCACCGGCTGTCATCGACCCCGTCCACAGGGTGCCGGTACTCACCCGGCGGGAACAGGTGATTCTTACCGCGTTGGTCGGCACTGGTTCAACGGCTCAGATCGCCCAGGACCTGCACGTGTCCACCAACACCGTGAAGTCTCAGAGCCGCAGTCTCTACCGAAAACTCGGCGCGCGTAGCCGCAGTGAGGCGCTTGCGGCCGCCGCCGCTTACGGGCTGCTGGGCCAGCACGCCGATGAGGATCGCGGCGGAGCCTGAAATCACCGGACCGAGCGGATCCGAGTCACGAACCACGTGGAGGCCAGCACCAGCACGATCGCGAACAAGAACAGGAAGCGGTAGTCCTCACCCGACAGGGTCAGCAGCACCGCCGCGATCGGCGCCGTGAGCAGTTGGGGCACCACCGTGGCCAGGTTCAACACCCCCAAGTCCTTGCCGTGGTCCGTGGACGCGGGCAGCACGTCGATCATGAGCGCCAAGTCCACCGCCGTGTACACCCCGCGGGCCAGGCCTGCTACGACCGCGTATCCCAACATCCCCGCAGACGTCGCCCAGACCAGCGGGATCGACAGCCCGACCGCCACCAGCACGCTGGAACCGATCACGAACACTTTCCGGCGGCCCAGACGGTCCGACCATCTGCCGGCCACGAACGCGCCGAAGCCCAGACACACCACGTGCGCCGACACCAGTACCCCGGCGGTGGCGCCGGCGTCCGCCTGGCCCATACCTACGTAATCCATCAGGATGTACAACTGATAGCCGCTGATCACCTGATGGCCCAGGACCAACACGAACCGGCCGGTGAAGGCCCGCGCGAAGTCCGGATGCCGCCGCGGGCTTACCCACATTCCCTTCAACGCTGCGTACCCCCTCAGGCGCGCCCGGCCGGCGTCGGCAGACGACGCATCGGGGTTGAGCGCCACGAAGCCGACCGCGATCACCAGCACGGCCAGCGCCAGCGCGCCGTAGGCCACGGCGACGCGGTGGACCAGTTGGCCTGCGAGCACCACCCCGCCTGCCAGTCCCAGGGCGATGCCCGTACTCAGGTAGGAGGCGGCCAACCCTCGACGGCGATGGTCCACGCGATCGGCGACTACGGCGTCCACCGGGGCGTGCACCACGTTCAGCATTGCCTGGGCGCCGACCCACCCGACCGCCACCGCGGCGATGGTGCTCGCGCCGGCAGACCCCACCATCGCAACCGCGGCCAGGACCGCGCCCAGGACGATCCACGGCGCGCGCCGTCCCCACCTGCTGCGGGTACGGTCCGACGCGGCGCCCACCAGCGGCTGGACCGCCACCGCGGCCAGGGAGGACAGCGTCATCACCAACGCCAGGTTGGTGACCTTGCTCCCGTCGTCGATCGTGGCGACCTGCGCCGGTACCAGGACTCCGCCGATGCCGCTGTACCCAGCATGCACCGCGGCGTTGAGCAGCAGTAGCGACCACAGCAGCCGCCGTGGCGGCCTCACCGCGGCGTGAGGTACTGGCCGATGTCGGCAGACAACCTGGCCAGCCGCTCCTCGGCCCGGGCGCGCACCGGTCCCACGTCCTCGCCGTCCACGGGCCGCACCACTTCCAAGTAACACTTCACCTTCGGTTCGGTGCCGCTGGGCCGCACGATCACCCGGTCCCCCTCGGCGGTGCGGAATAACACCGCATCGGTCGGGGGCAGGTGCTCACTGTCCGCGGCCAGGTCGATCACCTCCGTCACCGGCGAATTACCGAGGGACGACGGCGGCTCCTCCCGCAGCACGCGCATCGCGGCGGTGATCACCGCCGGGTCGTCCACCCGCACCGACAACGGGGCGGTGGCGTGCAGTCCGTAGGCCCGGGCGATGTCATCGAGCGCCCGGGCCATAGTGCTGCCCTCGGCGTGTAGACGCGCGGCTAGTGCCGCCAGGTGTGCGGCGGCCGTGATGCCGTCCTTGTCCCGGACCGCTTCGGGGTCCACGCAGTACCCGATCGCCTCCTCGTAGCCGAACACCAGGCCGGGCACCCGGGAGATCCATTTGAAGCCGGTCAACGTGGTCACGTGCGTCAGGCCGTGGGCCTTTGCGATCGGCGCCAGGATCTGGGAGGAGACCACCGAGGATGCCAGCGCCGCATCCGGTTGGTGCGCCGCCGCGGCGGCGATCTGTTCCCCCAGCAGCGCCCCGACTTCATCCCCGCTCAGCTGCCGCCAGCCGGTATCGCCGTCGGGGATGGCGATAGAGCACCGGTCGGCGTCGGGGTCGTTGGCGATGATCAGATCGGCCCCAACCTCGGAGGCGGTGCGCATCGCCAGATCCAACGCTCCGGGCTCCTCCGGGTTGGGGAAAGCCACCGTGGGGAACTGCGGATCTGGGTCGGCCTGCTCGGGCACCACATGCACGTCGGTGAACCCGGCGCGAGCCAGCACTTCGGTGACGATCGGTCCGCCCACGCCGTGCAACGGGGTCAGCACCACCCGCAGTTGCCGCGGCCCGGCGGGCACCGTGGACACGGCGCGAGTGATGTACGCCTCCGTCAGGTCGGCGCCGAGGTGATGGATCCGGCCCCCGGCACGCTCGGCATCCGCAGCGGTGCGGGCCACCGCACCCGCGGAGGGGACGGCGGCGATATGCGCGGCGATCTGGGCGTCGGCAGGAGGTACGATCTGCACCCCGGCGCCCTCATCGGTCTCGACCCGTCCGCCCAGGTACACCTTGTATCCGTTGTCCTGCGGCGGGTTGTGGGAGGCGGTGACCATCACTCCGGCGTCAGCGCCGAGGTGCCGGACGGCGAATGCCAGCACCGGGGTAGGGCAGGGCCCAGGCAGCACGAGCGCCTCGCCGCCGGCCGCCGCGACCACGTCGGCGGTGTCGGCGGCGAACCGGGAGGACCGGTGCCGGGCGTCATAGCCGATCACCACTCGTGCCCCGGATCCGAGGTACTCGTTGAGGTAGGCCATCAGCCCGGCGGCCGCGCGGATCACCACGGCCCGGTTCATCCGGTTGGGTCCGGCGCCCAGTTCGCCCCGTAGTCCGGCGGTGCCGAATTGCAGCATGCCGGCGAACCGGTCCCGCAGTTCGGCGAGTGCCACTTGGGCACGGTTCGCCTCAGCGAGCACCTCGCCGGCGTCTGCCAGCAGGCGCCGCAATTCGGCGGCATCATCGGGATCCGGGTCGTCCTGTATCCAGGTGCGCACCTGCGCCAGCAGAGCCTCGTCCGCCACGCCGCTCATCGCCGTCGTCCTCTCCGTTCCGCTATTGGCTCCTCGTTACACCCGACACGCTAGGCAACCGATGCGCCAGGCCTATACGGGTGCGCCCGGCCCAACCGATA
>DATGSR010000015.1:0-8544 GCA_035302405.1 Beutenbergiaceae bacterium | reverse complement strand
AGAGATCGCGGTCGGTGCAGGGATCGGCCGCCCGCCGGTGCGGTCGGCTCGTGTCGCGCGTCGCGGTCGGCTCGTGTCGCGCGTCCGGGCGTAGCGTCCGGACCGGCAGCGTCGGCAATCGCGCGTCAGGAGCGCAGGGCCTCGCGCAGTTTCATCCGGCCGCCGGTGCTGAGGACCGCCCGGGAGTAGATCCGTCCACCCAGCCACACCAGCAACGGGATCAGCACGAGTGACCCGGCCACCGCCACCATCAGATCGGCGGTGGGCACCTCGCCGAACGCTTGCCGCGGGGGCATCATGAACGGGGCGAAGAACGGGATCTGGGACAGCACCCGCACCAGCACAGAGTCGGGGCTGGTGGGGACCAACCAGATGCCCAGGTAGAAGGGGGCCATGATGACGAGGATCAACGGTGTGGTCACCGAGCCGATGTCTTCCTGACGAGACACCAGCGCCGCCACCCCGCCCACCAGCACCGCGTACAAGCCGAAACCGAGCACGAACCACACCAGCAGCCAACCCAGGGACGCGGCGACGTCCAACTCCACCCCGTCCAGCAGGCCGGTCAGGCGCGCCGTCAGGGCACCGGTACCGGCGAACAGGGATACTTGGACCAGGCCCACGAGGCCGATCCCGACGACCTTGCCGCCCATCAATTCCCCGGGCCGGATGGTGGCCAGCAGGATCTCCACCACTCGTGAGACCTTTTCCTCCACCACGCCCATGGCGATCAACTGCGTGGTCTGCAGCAGGGCGAACAGCAGCAGTGAGGTCATGACGAACGCGACGACGATCTGCACCGGGTCCAGGTCGACGTCCTCCTCCAGCACCTGCAGGCTCGGCGCCGCTGCCGCCAACTCCGCCTGCGCGGTTTCGGGGTCCCCGCCCAGGTCGACCACTAACTCGGTCAGGGCGTACTGCTGGGCGGCGGCGCTTACCGCGCTCATCAGTTGCGGGCTGGGTATCCCGTCGACGGTCACCACCGGGGCTTGCGGCGGGCCGGCCAGGTGCGCGGCCACACGGCCATCCTGCAGTTCGGCCGGTGCCCGGTCGGGTTCCATCGCCAGCACTTCCAGGTCCAGGCCGCTCTGCTCGGCGCTTTGCTCCAGGGCGGGGACGAGCGCGGAGGTTTCTTCCGCAACCCCCACCTTGGTCGGCTCAGCGGCCTGCCGGTTCTGGTAGATCGACAATCCCGTGATCGCCCCGATGATGAGTACCACCACCACCACGGTGGCGATGATCGTGGCCTTGGAGAGCAACCGGGTGCGGACCTCCCTGCCTGCGATGAGCGCGATGGCCTGCAGTGCGCTCATGCCGCTGCCTGATCCCCACTCGATCGGGGCGACTCATCGGTGCGCCCCTCGGTGTTGACGACGTTGCGGAACAGGTCGGCAAGGCTGGGCCGGATCCGGGTGAACTCCCGCACCGGTCCGTGCGCCAGTGCCGCTTGCAGGAGCGGTTGTTCCGCATCCGGGCCTGGGTGCAGGAGTTCGATGACGGTCTCGTTGTCCTCCTGGCTGAGGACCCGGCTACCCGGGATGGCGGCGGCCCAACCCTGTGGCGCGGCGCACACCACCCGCCAGCGTTGGGTCGGTGTGGTGCGCAACTCCTCGATGGTGCCCACGGCGGCCATCTGGCCCGCACTGATCACCCCGACCCGGTCACACAGGCGCTCTACCAAATCCAACTGGTGGGAGGAGAAGACCACCGGAACGCCATCGGCTGCACGTTCGCGCAGCACCTGGCTCATCACATCCACGGCGACCGGGTCCAACCCCGAGAACGGTTCGTCCAGCACCAACACGCGAGGGTTGTGCACCAGTGCTGCTGCCAACTGCACCCGCTGCTGGTTACCCAGGGACAGTTTCTGCACTTCATCGCCTCGGCGAGAATCGACCCCCAGCACACTGGTCCAATGTTCCATCGCCGCCCTGGCCTCCGCGGTGCTCATACCGTGCAACCGGGCCAGATACACCAATTGGTGGCCGACCTTCATCCGCGGATACAGCCCGCGCTCTTCGGGCATGTAACCCACCTGGCGCCGGGCCCGCAGGTCCAGTTCGGCTCCGTCCCAACGCACCTGCCCGGAGTCCGCGGCCAGCACTCCCAGCACGATCCGCATCGCCGTCGTCTTCCCCGCGCCGTTGGAACCGACGAACCCGAAAATCTCCCCGGCCTCCACGGAGAAACTGAGGTCCCGCAACGCCCGGATGTTGCCGTAGGACTTGTTCAGCCGGTCCAACTCCAAGCGGCTCACGCACCCTCCTTCGGGTGCTCGGGTCCAGAGGGCGGATCGGTCGCCGCGCCGGGATCGGCCGGCGCCACTCCGGCCGCCGGATCATGTGCGCCGCGCGCCCACCGTTGGGCGCTGACCCGCAGCGCTGCGGGCGTGAGAGTGGGATCTCGCTCCAGCCCCCGCAGACCGTTCCAGGCCAGATTCACCAGATGGGCCGCTACCACCGCCTTGTCCGGACTGCGGGCCTCCAGCCACCACTGGCCGGTCAAAGCGATCATCCCCACGAGCATCTGGGCGTAGATCGGCGCAGTCTGGGGATCCAATCCCTGGCGATCGAACGTGGCCGCCAGGATGTGCTCCACCTGGGTGGCCACATCACCGATCAGCGAGGAAAACGTGCCGGTGGCCTGCGCGACCGGTGAATCCCGCACCAGGATCCGAAAACCGTCGGTGTTGGTCTCGATGTAGTCCAGCAGCGCCAACGCTGTGGCCTGGACCGTCACCTTCGGATGTCCGCCACGTTCCAGGGTGCCGGTCAGGGCGGCCAGGAGGGTCTCCACCTCCCGGTCCACGATGACGGCGTAGATGCCTTCCTTACCGCCGAAATGTTCGTACACCACCGGTTTGGACACCTGGGCACGCGAAGCGATCTCTTCCACCGAGGTGGAGTCGAATCCCTTCTCCGCGAACAGGGTGCGAGCCACATTCAGCAACTGCTCTCGCCGTTGCCGCCCCGTCATCCGGATGCGAGCCGGGCGGCCGGTTGGCTGGATCACACCGCACCCCCTCACGTGACGTGGGTAACCTGGGACAAACAGCAGGCGCTCAGAGACACTACAGTAGGATGCTGTCGCTCTGGCAGGTGCCCGGTGAGGACGCATGATCCGGGTTCGCGCCATACATTCCGCCCTGGTGTAACGGCAGCACGCCGGCCTTTGGTGCCGTGTGGTCCAGGTTCGAATCCTGGGGGCGGAGCAGGTGGGAGTACGAGCGATTGGCAGTGCCCGCGGCGGGCGATGCAGCCGCCGCGACCGGCTCTCGGCGGCGACCAAATCGGCTTCGCCCGCATCCGGCCGCCCCGGGGGCGGGCAGGTGCGGCAGCACGCCGACCGCCGTGCGATGCGGGCTGAGTGAGGGAGCCCGATGCCGACCGCCCAGCGGTGTGGTCACCGCCCGCCGTCGATGCGGGCTGCGTGAAGCAGCACGATGCGCCTTGAGCAGAGACGGCGCGGTGCCGTTCGGTAGGGCAGTACAGTGGGGCGCGTGAGCAGACAAGCCCCCGCTGCCGTCATCATCCTCGCCGCCGGCCAGGGCACCCGAATGCGTTCGGCCACCGCCAAAGTGCTGCACCCCATCGGGGGGCTGTCCTTGCTGGGTCATGTTCTGGGCACCGCTCGCGCCCTGGAGCCTGAGCACCTGGTCACCGTGGTGCGCCACCAACGCGACCAGGTCGCTGAGCACGCCACCTCCCTGGACCCAAGTGTGCTCATCGCCGACCAGGACGAGATCCCCGGCACCGGGCGCGCGGTGCAGTGTGCGCTGGACACCTTGGACCTGGCCGCCCAGGGCCGTTCCCTGGCCGAGCACGACGCACGGGACCATCCGCCGCGGGCGGACGATGTGACCGTGGCCGGCACCGTCGTCGTGCTCCTCGGGGATGTTCCGCTGTTGCAGGCGGAGACGGTGCGGGAGGTGATCGACACCCACCACGAGCAACAGAACGCAGTGACCGTGCTGACCACCCATGTGGCCGACCCCAGCGGCTACGGACGCATCGTGCGCGCCGAAGACGGCACGGTCAGCCAGATCGTGGAGCACGCCGACGCCACCGACAGCCAGCGAGAGATCACGGAAATCAACTCCGGGGTGTTCGCCTTCGACGCGGCGGTGCTGCGAAGCGGCTTGGGGGCGATCGGATCGACCAACGAGCAGGGCGAGGTCTACCTCACCGACGTGCTCGCCTACGCCGGGGGTCAGGGCCACCGGGTGGGGGCGGTGGTCACCGACGACGCGATCCAGGTCGAGGGCGTCAACGACCGGGTACAACTGGCCGCGCTGGGCGCCGAACTCAACGCCAGGATCCTGCGCACCTGGATGCGTGCCGGGGTCACCGTGGTGGATCCGGCCACCACCTGGGTGGACGTGCACGTGGAGTTGGAACCGGACGTGACGTTGCTGCCCGGCACCCACCTGCACGGTCACAGCCACATCCTCAGCGGCGCCACCATCGGGCCGGACACCACCTTGCGGGACGTCCAGGTGGGCCACGATGCCGCCGTGATCCGCTCTCACGGGGAGGAGTCCCAGATTGACGCCGGGGCCACCGTCGGCCCGTTCTCGTATCTGCGGCCGGGTACCATCCTGGGCCGGCGCGGCAAGATCGGTTCGTTCGTGGAGACCAAGAACGCCCAGATCGGTTCCGGGTCCAAGGTGCCGCACCTGTCCTACATCGGCGATGCCACCATCGGCCGGGAGACCAATATCGGGGCGGCCTCGGTCACGGTGAACTACGACGGGGTGAACAAGAGCCGCACCACCATCGGTGACCACGCCCGCACCGGCGCGGACAACATGTTCGTCGCCCCGGTCACGGTCGGCGACGGTGCCTACACCGGTGCCGGCACCGTAGTGCGCCGGGACGTGCCTCCCGGGGCGCTGGGGGTCTCGGGCGGGCAGCAACGCAACATCGAGGGATGGGTCCAGAGCCGCCGCCCGGGAACCCCAGCGGCACAGGCTGCACAGGCCGCCCAGGAGGCCAAGGAGGCGGCCGACGGCGCATCCTCCGCGGCGATGTCAGCCCAGGCCCGCAGTGAGCGGGACCGGGCAGCCAACCAAGTACGCGAACACAACCAGCACGGCGAACAGCACAACCAACACGGCGAACAGCACAACCAACACGGCGAACAACAGGGTGAGGAGCGATGACAGGAATCACGAGCTACGGGGAAAAGCGGCTGGTTGTGGTCTCCGGCCGGGCGCACCCCGCCCTCGCCGCCGACGTCGCCGCGGAACTGGGCATCGAACTGGTGCCCACCACCGCCTACGACTTCGCCAACGGGGAGATCTACGTCCGGTTCGCTGAGAGTGTGCGGGGCGCGGACGTGTTCGTGCTGCAGTCCCACACCTCGCCCATCAACCAGTGGATCATGGAGCACCTGATCATGGTCGACGCGCTCAAACGTGCCTCGGCCAAGGAAATCACCGCGGTGATCCCGTTCTACGGGTACGGCCGGCAGGACAAGAAGCACCGTGGCCGGGAGCCGATCTCCGCCCGGTTGGTCACCGATATGTTCCAGACCGCCGGTGCCGACCGGTTGATGAGCGTGGATCTGCACGCCGCCCAGACCCAGGGGTTCTTCAACGGGCCGGTGGACCACCTGTGGGCGATGCCGATTCTCACCGACTACGTGCGCAGCCGGGTGGATACCTCCAACGTCACCGTGGTCTCCCCGGACGCCGGGCGGATCCGGGTGGCCGAGCACTGGGCCGCCAAACTCGGCGGCGGGCCGCTGGCGTTCGTGCACAAGACCCGCGACATCGGCCACCCCAACAAGGCGGTGGCCAACCGGGTGGTCGGTGAGGTAGAGGGACGTGACTGCGTGTTGGTGGACGACCTCATCGACACCGGCGGCACCATCGCCGAGGCCGTGAAGGTCCTGGAGGAGGCCGGCGCCTCCTCGGTGATCGTGGCCGCCACCCACGGGGTGCTCTCCGACCCGGCCGCCCAGCGTCTCTCCGAGTGCGGGGCCCGGGAGGTGGTGGTGACCGACACCCTGCCGATCACCCCGGACCAACGGTTCGAGAACCTCACGGTGCTGTCCATCGCCCCGCTGCTGGCACGAGCCATCCGCGAGGTGTTCGACGACGGGTCGGTCACCTCCTTGTTCGATGGCAACGCCTGAGCGATTCGATGGCAACACTTGAGCGGTCGACCGTCCTCGATGGCCTTGGCTGAGCGCGTGACTACGGCCCGCCCGGTGGTGGTGCTGGACTTCGACGGCACCGTGTGCGTGGGCGACGCACCGATCCTGGCCTACGCCGATGAGGTGGCGGCTCGCCTACCGCACGGGCGTCGGGCCGAGTTTCGCGAAGCGGTGGAACAGTTCCTCGGCGGGAAATCGACCCTGCCCGGGGTGGAGGACGGCTACCAGGCGGTGGTGCACCTGGTGGGGGAGCAACTGGACTCCGAGTCGTTGTCCGCGGCCTACCTTGCTTCCCGAGAGCGTCTGGACCCGCAGGCGACCCACCCGCCGGAAGGGCTCGGCGACTTCCTCGATGAGATCCGCGGCCGGGGCGCCGCAGTGGTGCTGGTGACGAACGCTCCTCTGGTGGGCGTGGACACCTGGCTCAGCACGCACCAGATGCTGCAGCACCTGGATGCGGTGATCCCGGATGCGGGCAAACCTGCCCGGATGGGCGAGGTGCTCGGCGGCATCCTGGCCGAGTACCGCTGCAGCCCGGCAGAACTGGCCAGCGTGGGCGATGTGTGGCGTAACGACATCGAGCCCGCCATCGCCATCGGTGCCGCCGGGATGTACATCGACCGGTACGGCGCCGGGCACGGGCCCGCCACTGCGGCGGCCCGGAGTTTCCCCGAGTTGTACCCCGATATCCGCGAGTGGCTTGAAGGCACCCGCAGCGGAGCCGGCAGCGAACTGCGGTCCGGCGCGGGCAACTAACGGCGCCCACGGGCAACTGACGGCGCGCACGTGCAACTGAGGGCGCGCACGTGCAACTGAGGCGCGCATGGGCGAGTGGGACGGCCCAAGTGCGGGCGACGAGTGCTCGTACACCCAGAGTTCACCCAATTGAGACCTGCGATTGCTTCCCCGCCCGCGGCCCGATCCCATAGCGTGCTCTGTGTGCTCATGCATTCGCGTCGGCGATGCGGCCGCGCGACCGATAACCGCCTCGAGTTGAAACAAGGGAAAAGATGAAGCGACGCACGACCTGGGCTGCGATGGCGGCCGCCACCCTCCTGCTGCTGAGTGCATGCGGCAACGGGAACGACGACGGCGCAACCGATGACGGTGCCGCGGAGAATGGCGCGGCCGAGGACACCGCAGGGGATGGCGGCGGGGAACGCCCCGACTCCCTGGTGCTCGGCCTGGTGCCGTCCCAGGACGTGGACAAACTGGTAGAGGACGCCGACATCCTCGGTGAACTGATTGGCGCCGAACTCGGTGTGGACGTAGAAACCTTCATCTCCGACAACTACGCCGCTCTCGTGACCGCGATGCAGACCGGACAGGCCGACATCGGCATGTTCGGACCGATCGCGCTGGTGCAGGCAGCCGATATCGCGGGCGCCGACGTGGTGCTGCAGTCGGTGCGCCGGGACTCGCCCACGTACCACACCCAGTGGTTCACCAACGATCCGGACACCTACTGCCTGGACGACGTCGTGGAAGTGGAGCAGGAGGACGGCTCGGTCTACACCTTCTGCAACGGCACCGATGAGGCGAGCGAAGGGCCGATCGGTGAGGACGCGCTGGCCTTGATCGAGCAGGACACGTCCTTGTCGATGGTGGACGCCAGTTCGGCCTCGGGCTACTTCTACCCGGCCACCCAGTTGGAGAACGTTGCCGGGCTGGACCCGCTGGCCCTGGATGTCTCGTTCGCGGGCGGCCACCCCAACTCGGTACTGAACGTGGCCCGCGGCGACTTCGCAGTGGGCGTGAGTTTCGATGACGCCCGGGACAACCTCGTGGAAGAGGACCCCGAGATCGGTGAGAAGGTGACCGTCTTCGCCTACTCCGATGAGATTCCGAACGACGGGGTGGCCATCAACGGCGAACTGCCGGAGGACTTCCGCCAGGAGATCACCGACGCGCTGCTCGCGGTAATGGACACCGAGGAGGGTGCCACCGCCTTCGATGAGGTGTACAGCATCGAAGGCCTGGTCCCCGCCGACCTGGAGGCCCTGGACCTGGCCCGGCAGGTGGAGCAGAACTTCGCCGAGTAGGTCCACCCGGACTGAAGCACACCCGGCCTGAGCCATAAGGTGGTGCCGGCGGCACGGCTGCCGGCACCACCGAGTCATGAGGAAGTTCTGATGATCGAGTTCGAGGATGTGTCCGTCACCTACCCCACCGGCACCAAGGGGTTGGACGGCGTCAGCCTGACCATCCCCGATGGGCAGTTCGTCGTCGTCGTCGGGTTGTCCGGGGCGGGCAAGTCCACCCTGGTGCGCTCCATCAACGGGCTGGTGCCCATCACGGGTGGAGAACTGCGTGTGGGCGAGACCGACCTGAGCGGCATCAGACGGCGCACGCTGCGCAGCCTGCGCTCGAAAATCGGGATGATCT
>DATGSR010000014.1:0-2080 GCA_035302405.1 Beutenbergiaceae bacterium | reverse complement strand
TGACCCGGCGGTGTTCGTGTCCGTCTCGGCCGCCCACCAGGGCCCCGAGGGTGGCGGCCCGGTGGCCGCGATCGTGGATATGGGCGAGGAGCCCACCGGCTACCGCCCGCCGAAGCCGACGGCGTAAGTTCCCTGGGCCGGGTGCGTCGGGTTGCCTCGAGGCAGCCCGGCAGCCCGGCAGCCCGGCAGTTGGGCAGCCAAACAGCACGGCCCAGGTCAGGGGGAGAAGCCGCCCGGGACGGATCATTCGTCCCGGGCGGCTTCGTTTTTGGCTCCGCGCTGACGGTGTTTTTCTGTGCTCGGATACACCCGGTGGTGAAGCAACGGGGGCCACTTCTGCCACCCCTAGGCATGTCCTCTTCCGTCACCCTACGCATCGGTGCATACCACTGGGTATGCTTGTATGCATGCGTACGACGTTGAACCTTCCGGACGCTCTGCTCCGCGCGGCCAAGGAGCAGGCTGCGAAGGAGGGGAAAACTTTGACGCGTCTTATGGAGGAGGCGTTGCGCACGCGTCTAAGCGAGCCGGAGCCCGCGTCGATCGACGTCTCACTTCCGACGGGCGCCTTGGGGGAGATGCTGGTCGACATCACGGACCGTGATGCCCTGTGGGAAGCATTGGACGAGCGATCGTGATTCTGCCGGACGTCAATATCCTGGTCTACGCGTTCAATACCGATTCTCCGCACCATGAGACGTACCGCCCGTGGTTGGGATCGGTGCTCACGGAAACTGAAGAGTTTGCGGTCACCGACTTGCTGCTTTCCGGTTTCGTCCGCATCGTCACCAACCCGCGGATTTTTGCCAGGCCGGAACCGACGTCAACCGCCCTGCAGTTCGTGGCCGGGATCCTCGCCGCACCGCGGACGCGCTGGTTGACCTCGACGTCGGAGGTGTGGAACGAATTCAACCGGCTCTGCGCAGACGATCAAGGCATCCGAGGGAACCTCGTCCCGGATGCTTACCTCGCGGCGCTGGCGATCGCTCACGGCGCCCGGCTCGCAACCACCGACCGCGGATTCGCCCGTTTCCCGGGACTGCAGTGGTTCGACCCCGCCACCTGAGCCTCAGTCGTCGTCGCTAGGGTTACCCGCCTGAGTCACGGCCAACTCATCCGGCGTGTCCACATCCAGGCCGCTGGCCAGGTCCGAGCAGTCCACGGCCAGTACGTCGCGCTCGCGCAGGTAGTCCCGCGCCCCGCGGTCCCCGACGGCGGAGGCGAGCACCCCGGCCCAGTGCTCCCGGCCGATCAGCACGGGATGAGCGGGGCCGCGGCCGTAGTCAGCGCGTGCCAGCACATCCGGTGAGGCATGCTTGGCCAGCCTTGAGACCACCGGGGCGTCCACGTCGGGTAGGTCCACCAGATGAATCAACGCCGCGCTCGGCTGGCTTGCGGCGGAGTCCCGAGAGTCGAGTGCAGTCAGGCCGGCCCGAAGTGATGCGCCCATGCCGCTGTTCCAATCCTCGGCGATCACCAGCTGCACGTTCTCGCCGGCGAGCAGCGTCCGCGCTTCCTCGGCCGCTGCGCCGAGCACGACGACGACGGGCGAACAGCCGCCGTCCAACAAGGTCTGCGCGGCCGAGGCGAGCCAGGGCGTACCGTCAGCCGACTGCAGCAGAGCCTTCGGCCGGCCCATCCGCCGCCCGGCTCCGGCCGCCAGCAGGATCCCCGCCACGTTCGCCATCGAGTCAGTGTGGCACGAGCGGTCGTCGGGACCCGGGCAGCGTCCTCGGCCTGCCAGGCACGCCCCGCCTCATGTACTTGTTCAGGCCCGCTCCACCGGGTGCCCGACGAAGCGCTCGAACCGGGCGACCGCCTCACCGACCGCGTGGTGTTGGGCGCTCGTCCAGTCTCCCAGCGGATGGATCGGGATTTGCGACGGCCGGCCGTGGCTATCCCGCCGGTAGGTCCAGTGCCCGGCGAGACGACCGTCGATGAGGACGGCGTGGTACATGTCCGAGGTGGTGCCCTGCCCCCAAGGGCGCCCACCGGTCAGCACCGTGCGGGTCTGGGTGTAGGACATCACCAGTTCGTCCAGGCCGTTGATCAGGTCCGCCCGCGGCTCGTCCGCTGCCGG
>DATGSR010000013.1:0-3430 GCA_035302405.1 Beutenbergiaceae bacterium | reverse complement strand
CAGCGTGGCGCGGGTGGCCAGCGGCACGTTGGCCACGCCGGGTCCGAAGAAGTCCACGAACTTGCCCACCACTCCGGTGCGGCGCAGCAGTTCGGCGACGGTGAGCACCAGGTCGGTGGCCGTGGTGCCCTCGGTGAGTTCCCCGGTCAGTTTGAGGCCGACCACCTGGGGGGTGAGCATGCTCATCGGTTGACCGAGCATCGCGGCCTCGGCCTCGATCCCCCCGACGCCCCAGCCCAGCACGCCCAGCCCGTTGATCATCGGGGTATGGGAGTCGGTCCCGACCAACGTGTCGGGGTAGGCCACCGGCCGGTCGGTGCCGTTGGCGGTGTAGACCACCTTGGCCAGGTGTTCCAGGTTCACCTGGTGGCAGATCCCGGTGCCCGGGGGTACCACCTGGAAGTCGTCGAAGGCCTCCTGGCCCCATCGCAGCAGTTCGTAGCGTTCCTGGTTGCGTTCGAACTCCAGGTCGGTGTTGATCCGGAAGGCATCGGGACGGCCGAAGACGTCGGCGATCACCGAGTGGTCGATCACCAGGTCGGTGGGGATGAGCGGGTTGATCTTGGTGGGGTCCCCGCCGGTGGCGGTGACGGCGTCGCGCATCGCGACCAGGTCCACCACGCACGGCACGCCGGTGAAGTCCTGCATCAGCACCCGGGCGGGGGTGAATTGGATCTCGGCGCTGTCCGTACCGGATGCCTGCGGATCCCACGCGTTGCATGCCTCCACCTGCTGGGCGGTGATCACGCGTCCGTCCTCATTGCGCAGCAAGTTCTCCAGCAGCACTTTCAAACTGAAGGGCAGCCGGCCGGACCCCTCGATCCGATCCAGACGGAAGATGTCGTAGTCCTGGTCCCCGACCCGGAGGGTATCGCGGGTGTTGAAACTGTCCTTGCTCATCGCTGTTCCTCTCGGCCGTTTTCACCGGCTCGACACTGGTAGGCGGGGCGGCGGCCGGCTGCCGCAACGGTGGCTAGTTGCCCGGGCTTCTCATCGAACGCCCGGGGAGTACACACGGCACGGGTCCTCTCATCCCACGCCCGGTGGTTCTGATCCCACGCCCGGTGGATGCCCGGCGCCAACCTGCGGCGGTGTGCGGCGTGCCGGCCAGTAGTCGGAGGCAGTTGGGACTCGGCCACAGGCATGCTCCTTCGGACGTCGTCGTGCGCCGCTGAGACCGACCGTGGCGCCGGAGATCCCAGACGCACCGTGTTCGTTGCACGCTACCCCGCTTCGGTGTTCGTCGCATCGGGTCCGATGACGACCGCTATCGGGGGCCGCCGGGCGCGGCAGTCAGATGAACGGCACGACGACGGCGATGAAGCCCAGGAAGCCCAACGGCGTCATGATCGCCATGGTCCAGAACGCCCCGCACGCCGTAGCGCGTTTCCAGAAGATGCCCCCGAGCAGGGCCACCACGAAGGGCATGGTCACATACCCGAGGAATGACTGGAAATACTCCACCAGCGTTTCGAAGGACAAGATCACCGGGGCGATGGCGATGGCGATGGCGATGGCGATGACCATGAAGACACCCACCAGCACCCGGCTGAGGATAAGCTGCTCAGGCCCGCGTGGACGCGGCATTGCCTGTCCCTGCCGGCGCCCTCTCCGGCGGTCACCGGCGCGGTGGCGGTGGCGGGAGGGCGGCTGGGCCGGATGGCCTCAGGGGCGCAGTGGCCGGGGCGTCAAGGAGCGTGCGTCAGCATCCCGGTGGTCGATCAATCGGCGGGCGCACGTGTGCGTGCCGCCGCGGTGCCGTCACCGTCGGCCGGGGTAGGTGACTGGTTGCCGTGCCTTCCCGCGGTGTCCACGGCATGGGGAGATCCAGTCGGTGTTGCGGCAGCGGCCGGGGGCTGTGTGCCCGGCGCGGAATCGTGCAGCGTGGTGCGCAACGGGATGCTCTTCACCAGCGATGCCATGAGGAACGCAACCAGGACCAGCGGAACGGCGGCGACGAAGACCCCGTGGAGCGCTTCGGCCATTCCTTGTCGTACCGCCAGGGCCACAGCATCCGGCAGTTCGGCGAGCAGGTCGGGATCAAGAACAGAGTCTGGACCTACGTCTTCGACGTCGAAGAGTTCGTCGGCATCTGCCGGCATGTATGTGGGGATCGCGGTGACCATACGGGAACTGAGGATCGTGCCGAGCAGCGCTGTGCCCACGGTTCCGCCGATGTTCCGGAAGAACTGGACCGAGGCGGTAGCCGTCCCCAGATCTCGTTGGCTGACAGCGTTCTGCACGATGATGGTGAACGGCTGCATACACGCGCCCAGGCCGACGCCCAGGACCACCGTGGCGAGGGTCAGTTGCAGTTCGGTGGAGTGGAAGCCCATCTGCACCAGCAGGCCGAAGCCGGCGAGCATGGTCACGGTGCCGCCAACCACGAAGACTTTGTACTTGCCGGTCTTGGTGATGAGGAAGCCGATCACGATGCCGGTGACGATCATGGCCATACTCATCGGGATCATGATCGCCCCGGACACGGTGACGCTGACTCCGAGCACTCCTTGGGCGAACACGGGGATGTAGAAGATCGCTCCGAACATGCCCATCGCGATGGCGAGGCTGGCGATATTCGAGAGGGTGAAGATCGAGTTTCGGAACAGCCTTAGCGGCAGCACTGGTTCCTGCGCCCGCAGTTCGATCGGGATGAGCACGCCAAGCAGCACCGCCCCGGTGGTGAGTAAACCCACCACGGGGCCGGAGGACCACGGGTAGGTTGTGCCGCCCCAAGACAAGGCGAGCAGGATCGAAACCAGGGCTCCGGTGAGGACCATGATCCCGGCGACGTCGATTTTCGCCTTGCGTTGCACATGCGGGATGTGCAGGTACTTGCTGATGAAGGCCAGGGCCACCACTCCGACCGGCAGCGCTGCGTAGAACAGCCAGCGCCAGCCCCAGTTGTCGGTGATCGTCCCGCCCAGCAACGGTCCGGCAATCGAGGTCACCCCGAAGACCGCACCCATCAACCCCTGGTACTTGCCGCGCTGACGGGGCGGGATGATGTCTCCGATGATCGTCTGGGACAGCGTCATCAAAGCGCCCATCCCCAGCCCCTGCACGCCCCGCGCGCCAACCAACCACCAAAAGTCAGTGGCCATGCCGGCCAGCACGGACCCGAACATGAAGATGCTCAACCCGGCGATGTAGAAGGACCGGCGGCCGTACATGTCGGAGAGTTTGCCCACGATCGGTACCACCACCGCGGAGACGAGCATGGCAGCGGTGGCCAGCCAGCTGTAATGCTCCATGCCGCCCAGTTCAGCCACCATGATCGGCATGGCAGGGGCGACGATGGTTTGGCTGATCGACGCCACGAGCATGCCCAGCATCAGGCCGATGAAGACCATCCGAGAGGCGCGGCTCAGTTTCCACTCGGGCGTGGTGCCAACTGCCATGGGCGAAAGCGCTCCTTATTGCCGCATGT
>DATGSR010000012.1:0-5641 GCA_035302405.1 Beutenbergiaceae bacterium | reverse complement strand
CTCGATCCCGGGTGCGCTGGGGTAGTGCTGCACGAACTCCGTGGCCAGATCCCCGCCCGGTGCGGCCCGGGCAAGTTCTTGCACCGGCGGAGTGCGCAACTGCGGACGCTCGCCCAACACCGCAACGGTGAGTGCGTACTGTCCCTCCGGGGCGCCGTGAACCGGATGGCCGGTGCGGACGGTCAGGTCCTCCCCGGCAGTGAACGGTTCGTGGGGTAGGAAACTGACGCCATTGCCATCGGAGTGTTCCACCAATGCGCCGGTGTGCTGCCCGGAGTGGGAGCCGGTCACCGTAAGTGATCCGACGGCGGCCGGATCCACGTCGCGGAAACTGAGTTGCGCCTCGGGGTGCACCACGGTGGTGCCCGGCACCGGAAAGGCGGAGACCGCATCCGGCTGGGTCGCCTCGGGCGCGGTCAGGAGTCGCTCCGGAGGCCCCGGGTCGCTCAGGCCCCCGGTCAGCAAGCCTGCGCCCATGGCCAAGGCGGCGGCCGCGGTCAGCAGCATCGCGCCGCGGGCCGTCCTGCGACCACTTCGCCGCGAACGCGGCTTCCTCGTCGCGGGGGAGGCGGATGCCTGTTGAGCGGGTCGAGGCGGCGTAGCGGGGGACTGAGGTCTCACGGCTCTACTATGGCGTGCACACTGCCGACCAGAGGCGTCAATCGATGCCGGGACGTGCCCGGGTGCGTTTGATCTGTGAACGCCGTCGCTTGGCTTCCAGTCGCCGTCGTTTGGAAGCCCGAGTGGGTTTGGTCGGCCGGCGCGGCACGGGCGGCATGAGCGCGTCGCGTAATACGGCCGCCAGGCGTTGCCGGGCCGCCGTGCGATTGCGGTACTGAGAACGGTGCTCCCCGGCGGTGATCGTCAGCACCGTGCCGGCAAGGCGCGGGCCCAGGCGGGCGAGGGCGCGTCGCCGTTGCGCCTCATTCAGCGCCGTGGTGGTGGCCAGGTCCAGGCTTAGTTGCACCCGGGAGTCGGTGGTGTTGACGCCTTGCCCCCCGGGACCCGAAGCATGGGAGAACCTCTCCTCCAACTCGGCGGCAGGCACCGTGAGGCCTCGAGAGTTCCCCGGGCCGGCGGGTACGTGGAGGTCCTGCACGGTTGCCAGTATGCCCCGCCCCGGCGGCCGGTCAGCCCCTCCTGGTGCGGGTTGGCCAGGCTGCAGGTATGTCCGGTCTGGTGCAGTTTGGCCCAGGGTGCAGATACGCCCGCCTCCAGATCCGGTATCCGGCCACGACCCCATGATCGGGCCACCCTCCGTGGGGCGTCGGTAGGCTAACCGGTCTGATCGGGGTGTCGAAGTGTCACCTGGCGGCCGAGGAGTGGGAAGCGAGCAGCGATGGGATGTCAGGCGGGCCGTCCGGCCGCGTTCGCCGTACTCGGAGACGGACGGTGAGGCGGCGGCTATCCGCGGCCCGGCCGCTGTGGCGAGTCCTGCTGCTGGGCGCGTACCTGCTGCTGGTGCTGATTGTGGTGAGGTACTTTTTCCCGACGGTCCCGGGCCCGATCGGCATTGCGCAACTTCCGCCGGTGCTCCTGGGTATCGGGCTGTTCTCCCTGCTCACCGCGATCGGCCCGCGAACCGAGCGGACCGACCCGGTGGCGCTCGCGGCCCCGGTGCGTGGTAGGTGGGTAGCGATGAACAGCCCCGGGCAGGGACTGCCCAGCCACGGCACCCGCAGCCGCGGGCAGTACTGCGCCGTGGACCTGTGCCGGCCCACCACCCCCTCCACGCCGCCGATGGTGCGCTGGGGCCTACGCGGCGCAGCCCCGCAGGAGTACCCCAGTTTTGGTGAACCGATCCACGCCATGGCCGCCGGCGTCGTCGTCCGCTCCCGGGCGAATCGCCGCGACCACCGCGCCCGCAACACCTGGCCGGCGCTGGTCTACATGCTCACCGCGGAGGCAGTGCTGCGCGAACTCGGGGGCACCGGGGCCGTGTTGGGGAACCATGTGATCATCGAGCACGACGACGGCACGTTCGCCGCGTACGCCCACCTGCAGCGGGGCAGTGCTCACCGCCAGGGCGAGCGCGTGGAGGCCGGTACGGTGATCGGGCGGATAGGAAATACCGGCAACACCTCGATGCCGCACTTGCACGTGCAACTGATGGACCGCGCCGAGGAGGACGCCGCTGCAGGGCTGGTGATGACCTGGCCCGCGATCGTCCGGGACGGCGAGATCGACCCGGCGTTCGCCAAGTACGCCCGGGAACCCTCGCGGTCGGCCATGTTGGAAATGCCCCGCAACGGTGAGATGTTCACCGTCGAGGGGGGCACTACCCGGTGACGGGAGCGGGTAACGGCCCGCGGTGTGCCGACTCGTTGCATTGGTGGGGCGACGCCGCGGTGCATGGCTGGGGCGACGTCGCGGTGCACGGCTGGGGCGACGCCGCGGCAGGGGGCGCACGCGCAGGCGGCTCAGGTGAGACGAACATTGTGCACGAGGTCGTAGGATGCAGGGCTACTGTGCTCGGTATGGCTGAACGAAACCGGCCCCGGCGGGGCAGTGCACGCCTGCAAGTGGTGTGCGGACCGATGTTCGCCGGCAAGTCCGAGGAGTTGCTCCGACGCGTGCGCCGGGCACGCCTGGCGGGGATGTCGGTGGAGGTGGTCAACCACGCCCTGGACGATCGCCACGGTAACGGACTGGTCGCCACCCACACCGGAATCAGCATCCCCTCCACCGCGCTATCCGATGTGAGCGGACTGGTCGATCTGGTCAACGCCCGCGACTTGGACCTGCTGGCCATCGACGAGGCGCAGTTCTTCGGCCCGGAGCTGGTGACGGTGGTGGAGGAACTCCTCAACGGGGACCTGACAGTGGTGGTGGCGGGATTGTGCGTGACCTATGACGGGCGCCCGTTCGAGCCGCTGCCGTCATTGATGGCGATGGCCGAGGACGTGGTGAAACTGACGGCGGTGTGCTCGGTGTGCGGGCGGGACGCCGCCTTCCATCAGCGGGTGCGCGCGGGGGACGGCGCGGACGCACTGGTGCCGACTGTCGCCGCGGTCGGCGGCACCGAAACCTACCAGGCCCGGTGCCGGCGCCACCTTGAGGCAAGCGCATGAGATAGCGGCCAGCGGTTACCGGGCGGTCCGGTCACCGCGTTGAAATGCTGCATCGGAAAAAGGGTGGCCGAATCGCGCATCCACCAAGTGTGTTCAGGTAGCGTCCGTTATAGCGGCGATGCACCAACGGGGAAGTGCGAGGTACAAGATGGCTGCTGAGTGGCGCGAAGCACGGTTAATTCCGACGTCCGGCATAAAAGGCGCAATAGACCAAGAGGCACGAGCGACCTCTGCGTTGTTATCGGTGCTCACCGTCGTCCCGCGGTTCGCGCATTCGATGCTGAAGTCGTGCGGTGCCCCGCTGGGTCCCAAACGGGCAAACGTGAAGGCCTACACGGAAGTGGCCTTCGAGGACCGCAAGAATAAGCGTTCCCCTCGCCCGGATGGTCTGATACGGGTAGAACGCGGCTCGACGACGTGGACCGCTCTCGTTGAGGTGAAGACCCAGACCAACGGGCTCGATAAGGACCAGGTCGAAAGTTATATGGACGTGGCGAAGGAGAACAATTTCGACGCTGTGATCACGATCTCGAATGAAATTCCGCCCGTGCTCGGTGTGCACCCGCTCGATCTGGATAAACGCAAACTTCGATCCATGCCCGTATACCACTTCTCTTGGGTGCGGCTTATCTCGCTGGCAGTTACCTCGAAGGAAGTGCACGGGATCGAGGACGAAGAGCAAGCGTGGATACTAGGTGAACTGATCCGATATCTGGAGCACGAGAACTCTGGCGCTTTGGAGTTCGAGGATATGGGTGATAGTTGGACCTCCGTAACCGATGCTGTCCGAACCGGGATAGTCCGGATAGGTGACGAGGGCGTCACCGATGTGGCGGCGAGGTTCGACGGTTTGGTGCGATACATGGCGCTCAAACTGGGACAGAAGTTGAGCGTCGACGTCGAACCCGTGCTATCCCAGCGGGAACGAAACGACCCCGACGCACGGACCCAGGCCCTTGCCCGGGAGTTGGCGGTCGACCACACCATGTCGGCCAAGATCCGTATCCCCGGGACGGCAGCGGATCTGGAGTTCCGATGCGATATGCGGGCCCGACGGGTGCACGTGTTCGCGAAGGTCGCGGCATCGGGCCACGCCCGAAACGAGACGAGGATCAACTGGCTGCTGCGCCCGATCCCGCAGGTGTCCGGGGATGTGATCATCGAGGCGCACGCGCCGCGTAGGCAACATGCCGCCCCGATCGAAGAGTTCCGCGAGAACCCACGAGAGGTATTGCCGGACGGTTTCCCGGAGATCCGAAGTTTCACTATTTCGCGCGTGTACGACCTGGGGATGAGCCGGCGAACGTCGGCGAAGCGTTCGTTCATCAATTCCGTCGTGGCCGCGGTCGATGACTTCTACATCAACTTGCTGCAACCCCAGAAAGTCTGGACCCGCCCCGCCCCGAGGTACAAGCCCATCTCCACGTCGGGTCAGGAGGAAGAGACGTATACCTCGGAGGACATTGCTGCAGGCTCACCTCAAGAGGGCGAGGCAAGCGTAGACGAAGAGGAGATGGCAGAGGTCCGACTGGCCTGACACTGGCCTTCCTCACCCCGGGCAGTCGCCCCGGGCAGGCTCCCGGCCCCGCGCCCGTACGCATGCCACGGAACGCTGAGCCTGCCACGATCTGCCAGCCACGCGGTGCTGAACCTGCCACGATCTGCCCTGCGGCGTAGCCTGAGCGGATCGTTCACAGAGGCGGAAAGGGGCTGTTGTGCTGATCACCGGCGCGCGACTGCGGGATCGTGAAGGTCTGTGGGATATCAATATCGTGGGGGAGCGGATCGATACAATCACCCCCGCAGCCGAAGGTGACGACGGGGTTACCGACCCGCCAGGCACCGGCACCACGGCCGCGCCACACCGCGATGAAGAGGTTTATGCCGCGGGCGGCCGCTTGGTGGCACCGCAGTTCGTGGAGAACCACATCCACCTGGATTACGCCAACACCGCCGGCACACCTCGGGCGAACATCTCGGGCACCTTGTTCGAAGGCATCGAGATCTGGGCGGAACGTAAGGCCGCCGGACTGAACAGCCCCGAGCAGATCAAGACCAACGCACTGGCGGCTGCACGCTCGGCGGTCTCCCACGGCGTCGGCGTGATCCGCACCCACGTCGACGTCACCGACCCCACCTTCGCCGCGTTCGAGGCGCTGGCGGAGTTGAAGCAGGAGATCCGCGACTGGTGCCACCTACAACTGGTGGCGTTCCCGCAGAACGGGATGTTCGCCTACCCCGGTGGCCTCGAACTGCTGGAGGGGGCGATGCAGCAGGGAGCGGACGTCGTCGGCGGAATCCCGCACCTGGAGCCCACACGGGAGTCCGGGCTGTACGCGCTTCGCAAGATCTTCGACCTGGCCGAGAAGTACGACGCGTTGGTGGACGTCCATTGCGATGAGATCGACGACGCCGGTTCCCGGTTCGTGGAGGTGATGGCCTCCGAGGCCACCAACCGGGAGATGCAGGGCCGGGTGACCATCAGCCATGCGGTGGCGATGGCCTACTACGACCCGGGCTACCTGGCCAGGCTGCTGCCGCAACTTGCTGCCTCGGGGGTGGGCTTCGCC
>DATGSR010000011.1:0-3917 GCA_035302405.1 Beutenbergiaceae bacterium | reverse complement strand
ACCCTGGACCAGGTGGATCGCGCGGTCGCCTACGACTTGGACGACGTCCTCACCTGAGGTCAGGCCGGGCTGTCGTACTCGCTGTCCGCTCGCCGTTTCTTCGACGGCTGCACCCGGGGCGGCTCGCCGGGCATTTTCGGGTACTCCGGCGGGAAGGGCTCCTCGCCCAGGCCGGCGTCCAGGTCCTCCTGCCACCAGGTCATCGCCGTGGCGAGGGTGCCGACCTCGGCGTCCATCGGCGCCCACGCATCGCCGGTCTTCGCCAGGATCTCCGGTACGGACGTCACCGTGAAGGCGTGCGGGTCGACGTCGTCCAACTCCTCCCACCGAACCGGCATGGACACCGGCGCCCCGGGCAACGGTCGGGCGGAGTACGCAGAGGCGATGGTCCGGTCCCGGTTCGCCTGGTTGAAGTCCACGAAGATCTTCTCTCCGCGCTCCTCCTTCCACCAGGCCGTGGTCACCAACTCCGGCAGTGTGCGCTCCAGCCGCCGGGCGATCGCGATCACGCCGTGGCGCACGTCCAGGAACTCCAGCTCCGGTTCGACCCGGGCGTACACGTGCAACCCGCGGGAGCCGGACGTTTTCACGTGGGCGACCAATCCGGCGTCGGCCATCACCTCCCGCAATGCGTGCGCGGCGGTGACCACGTCGGCGAACGACCGGCCCGGTTGCGGGTCCAGGTCGATGCGCAACTCATCGGGGTTGTCGTTGTTCTCGGTCCGCACCGGCCAGGGGTGGAAGGTGAGGGTGTTCATCTGCACCGCCCAGACCGCCGTCGCCACCTCATCGATCACCAACTGGGGGTGGGAGCGACCCGAGGGGTAGGTGCACACGGTGGTCCGGGCCCATTCGGGTACCCCGCGCGGGGGGTTCTTGGAGAAGAACTCCTCGCCCTCGATCCCGGTGGGGAAGCGTTGCAGTGTCACCGGCCGGTTGCCCAAGGCGCGTAGTAGTGCCGGCCCGACGTCGATCATGTAGGTGGCGTAGTCGGCTTTGGTGATCTGGGGCTGGTCATCGGTCGCAGGCCACAGCACCCGGTCGGGGGAGGACAGGCGCACCTGCCGCCCGTCGGGTGCGTCAAGCGTGATCGCTTTGGAGGCCATGGCCGCGAACGTTACTCCTCACTGAGCAACGCGGCATAGCGGTTGAGGTCGATATTTCCTCCGGACAGGATTACCCCGACCCGTTTGCCGGCTACTAATGCGCGTTCCCGCAGGACGGCGGCCAGGCCCAATACACCGGTGGGCTCGACCACGAGTTTGAGCGTGCCCGCCATCAGCCGCATCGCCGCGCGCAGTTCGGCATCGGAAGCGGTGCGGATGTCGGTGGCACCATCACGGATGATCGAGAAGGTGAGGGTGCCCAGTTCGGTGGTCTGCACTCCGTCGGCGATCGTTCGAGGGACGTCGATGGAGACGATGCTGCCTTGCGCCATGGAGCGGCGCCCGTGGTCCCCGGCTTCCGGTTGCACGCCGTAGACCTGCGCCTGGGGTGCACCGCGGGCCGCCGCCAGGATCGTCCCGGACAACAGCCCGCCGCCGCCCACCGGGGCGAGGATCAAATCCAATTCCCCGGCGTCCTCGAGTAGTTCCACGGTGGCGGTGCCCTGCCCGGCGATGATGTCGGGGTGGTCGTACGGCGGGATCAGCGTTAGGCCCTGCTCGGCAGCCAATCTGCCGCCGATGTCCTCACGGCTCTGGGTGTAGCGGTCATAGGGCACCACGCGCGCCCCGTAGTCCTCGGTGGCCCGGACTTTCACCTGCGGGGCGTCCTGGGGCATCACGATCGTGGCGGGTGCACCCAGTTCCCGGGCGGCCAGCGCGATCGCCTGAGCGTGGTTCCCCGAGGAGTAGGCAATCACGCCTGCTTCGCGCTGGGCGGCGTCCAACTGCAGCATGGCGTTGAACGCGCCGCGCACCTTGAACGCACCCGCCCGTTGCAGGTTCTCGCACTTGAGGAACACCTGGGCGCCGGTCTGATCGTCCAGGCGCCTGGAGGTCAGCACCGGGGTGCGGTGCACGTGTGGCGCGAGGCGATCCGCCGCTGCTACGACGTCGTCGGGCCCTACCGCTCGTGCCACCGTCTCAGGTGATCTCGCGGTAGGCGTCCGCCAGCCTGGTCACGCCCTCCTCGATCTCCGGCACGGTTACCGCCGAGAACGCTAGTCGCAGCGCGTTGCGGGACCCGTCGGTGAGGAAGTCGCTGCCCTTGACCACCGCGACGCCGCGGTTGGCGGCGGCGTCCGCGAGCGCATCGCCGTCGACCCCTTCGGGCAGTTGCACCCACATGAAGTAGCCCCCGTCGGGTTCCACGAACTGCACCTCGGGAAGATGGGTGCGCAGCCCGTCGGCCAGTGCCCGGGCACGCTGTGACAGGGCCGTCTTGACGGTCTCGATGGAGGCGTCGAAGGAACCGCCGCGCACGAACTCGTTGACGATGGATTGGGAGACCATCGAGGGGGAGATGTAGGTGTTCGTCGCCAGCGTGGTGATCTTGCCGATCAGTTCCGGATCGCCCACCAGGTAACCCACCCGGATCCCCGGGCAGACGGTTTTGGAGAAGGAGGAGGCGTAGACCACCTCGCCGCTGGTGGCGAGCGACAGCAAGGTGGGCTCGGTGCTGCCGGTGAACCGCAACTCGACGTACGGGTCGTCCTCGAAGATGGTGAATCCGTATTCCCGCGCCAGGGCGACCAGGGCGCGGCGCTTGTCCCCGGACAGGGTGTACCCGGCGGGGTTCTGGAAGTTCGGGATGATGTGGGCCAGGCTGATCGACGTGCCCCCGGCCAGTAGTTCCGCCAGGGCGGTGACGTTGATGCCGTCGGACTCCAACTCCACCGGGTGCAACTTCGCCTCCCGCTGCCGCAACGACAGCAGCGTCCGGTCATAACTCGGGCGTTCGACGGCCACGCCGTCACCGGGCTGCACGAGAGTCTCGAACAGGAACGCGTCGGCCTGCATGGACCCGTTGGTGACGATCACATGATCCTCGGGCACCCCGTGCCGCTCGGCGATCCAGGCGCGCAGCGGTTTGTAGCCCACCGCTGTGCCGTAGGCGAACGTGCCCGCGGGATCCTTGCTGAAAGCGCGTTCGGCGGCCCGGCGCAGCCCGTCGACGTCGATGATGTCCAGCGACGGTGCGCCGCGGGCGAAGGAAATCGGTGCGGGTTCAGTGCTCATGGGACCACCCTACCGATACCCCTCCGGGCATTTTCTGAGCGACCGGGGTGCGCCCGGGCAACGAGTGTGCCGCAAGGGGACGGATGCGCCGGTGCTCAGGAGCGCCGCCGGCGATGACGGCGCGTGCGCCGCACGATGAACACCACGACCGCGGCCACGACCAGGGCGATGGTGATATTGGACAGCACCCGGCTCCACTGCTGCAGCGCCGGCTGGATCGCCGGGCCGAAGGCGAACCCCAACCCCACCCAGATCCCGTTCCAAACCGCTGATCCGATCGCGGTGTACAGCACGAACCGAGCCAGGTTCATCCGCACGATCCCCGCAGGGATGGAGATCACGCTCCGCACCAGCGGAACGCACCGCCCGATCAGCACCGCCAGCCCTCCCCACCGATCGAAGAAGTCCGTGGCTCGGTCCACGTCCTCGACCTCCATCAGCGGGATCCGCCCCAGCACGGAGCGGGTGCGCCGCGGGCCCAGGGCTGCCCCCAAGGCGTACCAGAGCACCGCGCCCAACACCGAGGCCAACGTCGCAGCCAGGAACGCGCCCCAGAAACTCATCCGGCCCTCATACGCCAGGAAGCCTGCACCGGGCAGCATCACCTCGGAGGGAATCGGCGGGAAGAAGGTTTCGATCAGCACCGCCAGGCCCACCCCGACCTCGCCGATGCGCTCCATCAACGACAGCACCCAGCCGATGAGCCCCTCGTACTCCGCCGACTGCGCCCCGGCC
>DATGSR010000010.1:0-6814 GCA_035302405.1 Beutenbergiaceae bacterium | reverse complement strand
TCCTTGATCGCCTCACCGGTGGCGCGCACCAAGTCGGTCCATCGTTCGCGGAAGACGTCTCCCCAGTGGCTTTCGGCAATCGTGGATTCCCGCAGCGTGCGGGCCAGGTGGCGCAGGTGGGAGACCCCTTCGGTGAGCCGTTCGAGGATCTGCTCATAGTCGGTGCTCTGGGAATCGCGCTTGGGTGACCCGTTTCGTCGTCGCAGCGAGCCGCGCAGGCGGGGGTTGGCACGGCGGCTCTCGCGGGCGAACATCACCGACTCCCAAGCCGCGTCCACCTCCCGGTCGATGGAGACGGTCTCCTCCACCCAGGCATCGGCGCTCTCGGTGTTCCAGGAGGTGTTCAGATCCTCGGCGATGTCGATCATCACCTCCCCCATCCGGCTGTTGACGCTGTCCACGTACCGCGCAGCCTGCTGGTCCCGCAGCGGCGGCACCAGGAGCAGGTTCACCACCAACCCGACGCCGACGCCGAGCGCCACCTCAATGAGCCGATCGATGAGCAGTGGGGCCTGTTCACCGAAACCGCTGCCGAGGATGAAGATGGCGGTGGTGGCGATCGCCACACCCTCGTCGCGGATCCATTTGAGCCTCGAGGCGATCATGCCCACCAGCAGCGCCAGGGCGAAGGTCCATGCGTTCACGCCCAGGTAGGCACCGATGAGGAAGGACAGCCCGACGCCGATGGCCGAGGAGATCGTGGTCTGCAATCCCCGGTTGATCGAGCGGTAGACGGTGGCATGCACGGTGAGCAGCGCGGTCCACGGCGCCAGGAACGGCAACTCGGTGTGGAAGACCTCGGTTGCAAGAAGCCAAGCCGCTGTGGCCGCCAGCGTGGTTTTGACGATCTGAAGCGCATCGGTGATGAGTTCGTGCCTGCGCAAACCCTTTCCCAGCCGCCCGTCCGTCACCGTACTCACCTGCATCACTAGGTCGTCACTCACTAACCAGCGGGTTCGCTGCGATCACCGCGGTCCCTCAGTGTTGGATGGTCGCCGTCACCACTCGACCAGGGCCGGCCCCGGGCCGGGGGCGCGTGTACCGATCCCGCTTCCGGGAGCGTAGAGGACGGACGGAGACCTTGCCTCTTCGACCCGAGCGGACAACCGTGCACCAAGATCTGTTGACCGGTGAAATGTCGCAGGGTCCGCCAGCCAGTTCCCTTGGGAGCGGCACGAAGGTCGCAATCCCTGGGAGCGGCGCGAAGGTCACTCTAGAATCCCTTGCCGAAGTCTCCTGCTGCGCCACCGCCTCAGGGCGGCCGCTCAGTGCTGTGGCGGGATGTGGAAGTCGATGGCGTTGTCCCGGACGACGCCATTCTCATCCCCGACCGTGGCAATCGTGTACGGGTTGAGATTGATCGTGTCCCCCGCGTAGAGGGTCATAGACGCGGTATCCATGATTGATGTGCGGTCCCCGCGGCGGATGGCGTTGATCCACTCCAAGTAGGGGTAATGGTCGATGCAGAACCGGGCAGCGATCGCGCGCATCGTATCCCCGGGTGCGGCGACGTAGGCGACTGGCTGGCCGTCGTCGTCGTAAATCGCTTCGCCGGTCGCACGAGCAATCGGGCCGACGTCGCGCAACTGCGAGTACCAGTACCCGTGGACGCGATGCTCATCATCGTCTGGCCGCGGTTCCAAACCCGGCATTCCCTCGCACCCGGCACCGGCTCGCTCCGCCACCATCGCGCGTCCGTTATCGACGACGTAGTACCCCTCAGGAACGTCTTCGAATCCGGGTGACGGCTGCTCCGTCGTTGTGGCGGTGTCGGTGGAGTCATCCGATGGCTGGTCTGCGGAGCCATCCACATCGCGATCCGACGGCGGGGCAGCCGGGGAAGGATCCTGACTCGCTTCCTGCGCAGGCTCGTTCTGTTCCACCGCAGGCTCATCGCCAGTACTGCAGCCGCCCACAACGGCGGCGGCGGTCACTACCGCCGATAGCACTGCCCATCGCGTCGTTCGCATCTCTGCACGCCCCCAAAGCCGAGATCTACATGTCCAGGCTAGGCGCTTAGCGTCGTTCCTTAGCAACTTCCACGAAGTGTTCTCCGCCGGCGTTCCTTTTCTCAACTGTCTCCCGTTGCGTAGCGCCCACTCGGATGCATCTGCTCCGCCGGCGAGCCCTACCACACCGGCTGGCTCTGCCAATGCGGCGTCCTCACCGCCGAACGCTGCCAAGACAGCACCCTGTGGGTCCAGACCTCCGTGCCCATCAACGTCGGCCGGGACAGCACTACCCGTGGCGTGACCGCGGTCTTCCGCACGCTTCCACTGGCTACACTTTCGGGTACACCGACCCTTCAAAATTGGAGCCACCTGTCGGACTCGAACCGACGACCGTCCGCTTACAAGGCGGGTGCTCTACCAACTGAGCTAAGGTGGCGGGCCCTGCGGCGGCTCGCGGTGTGATGCCACCGGCTACCGCAGGATCACTACTGAGTCTGCCAGATCCTCACCGGGTGGATTGCCTTGGATCACCAGACGGCTGGCCCTGGGCCCGGAGGATCAGCCCTGGGCGCGCAGGTACTCCGGCAACTCTCCGGCGTTGAGCCAGTTCACGTCGTCCTGCTCCGGCTCCAACATGGTGCCGTCCAGGGCGATCGACGGGGTGCCGCGGGCGCCGTCCCTGCGGGCTTGTTCACTGGCGGTCTCGGCCCACTCGGTGAACTCACCGTCGGTGATGGTGACCGCTACGTCCTCGGGAACGCCAACGGCGCGCGCGGCCTCCTGCAGTTGCTCATCGGTGGCGTTCGGGTCCAGGTTCATGAACACGTGCTCGGCGAAGTCCTCCATGTGCTCCGGGGACCGATCGGCCACAGCGGCCATGGCGGCAGCCGAACGCAACGAGTACTCACCCAGGTAGGCCACCGGGTGGTAAGCCACGGTGACCTCACCGTCGGCGGCCATCTGCTGCAGATCTTCACCGTTGACCTGCTCGAACTGCGCGCAGTAGGGGCAGGCGAAGTCCAGGTACACCTGTACGGTGCTGGCGTCCTCGTTCGGGCTGCCCACCCCACCGGCGCCAACCTCGATCCCGCCGTGTTCGTTCGAGCCGGCGGGGACCTCGCCCTCGAACTCGCTCAGCAGGGTGCGCTGGGAGGAGTCCCAGATGATGTACCCGGCCACCGCCAGCAGTCCGACCACCACCACGGCGATGATGGCGATGATCATCCGCTGCTTACGCTCCTGGGCCTTGGCCTGGTTACGCAGCGCCTCAGCCTGGCGGCGGGCTGCCTCCCGGCGAGCATTCTTGTCGACGGTCTTCGGAGCCAACGCAGGAGATCCTTTCGCGGGGCGGGCGTCGCGCTCAGGCGACGGAGAGTAATTGACCTCAGGTCAGGATACGTCTTATGGCGCGCTCCACACAGGCGCATGCGTTGTGGTACTGGCCACTGGCCGATCATGGCCGACGGCCGAATTTGCTTTTCAGAACTGCGGCACCGGTGGCGGCGGCGCCGGGTCCCACACCACCGTCGCCCCGAAGCCGAGCACCGCCACCGCCATCGCGAGCGCCACCAGCAGCCCCAGCCCGGCCCACACCCGCGCCAAGCGGGCGTTCGGTGCGAGCGTACCCAGCAACCTGCGCGTGCCCGCCCTGGCGCTACCGCTGGAGGGCGTCCACCACAACAACAAGGTCAACACCGCCATCGCCGTCGCGACGATCGCGGTGTGCGGGAATCGCGAAGCCCCCAGCGCCCAGATCACCACGGCTGCGAGCCCGCCCACCAGCACCCCGGGCACCGTCAGCAGGATTCCGGAGATCAAGTACCAGGGCAGTCCCGCGATCACCCTGGCCATGTCCGAGCGGCGGGGACCGAGCCGCAGCCGGCGTTCGCGCAGGTTCTCCGACCCCATCCCGACCGCACCGGTGAGGGCCACCACCATCACGAGCACCAGCAGCGTCCAGATCGGCCACACCGTGCCGAGCCCCACCACCGCCAGGAACAAGGCGCCCACGACCGCAGGGCGCGGCCTCGGGGGCCGCGCCCATACCGGCACCTGCTCCATCTGCTGCGGGTACCCCGCGGGCGGTAACGGCGCCGGCTGCTGCGGCACCGGGGACGGGGTGACCGGAGCCTGCCGCCATTGCGACCCGTCCGGCGTCTGCCCGGCAGGCACCGGTTCCTGGCCCGGGTATGGCACCGGCTCCCCACCCCAGGCGCTGGTGCGGGGCGGGGGATAGGCCGCGGGCGGGGGCACCGGCGGGTGTGCCGGGGCCGGGATCGTGGGTCCGGAGGCCACTGGCGCCCGCACGGTGGGGTCACCATCCGCGCCAGCATCCATGCCGTGAGCATCGGGGCCCAGCACCACTGTGGGGGCATGGCCGAGGGCGAACTCACCCAGTCCCCGGCGCACCTGCTGGGGGTGTAGGCGCTGGTCGGGGTCGGGGTGCAGCGCGGCGCGCAGCACCGGCGCCAACGGTTCGGGCACTCCCTCCAGGTCGGGGCGGCCGGTTTCCACTCGGCCCAGCACCGCCGCCAGGGGTCCCTTGCCGAACGGTGGGCGGCCGGTGGCGGCGTACAGCAGCACCGCGGCCCATCCCCACCAGTCCCCGGTGGGGCCGGGCGCCGCGCCGCGCATCACCGCCGGATCAACGTAACCGGGGGTGCCGGTGACCAGCCCCGTTTGGGTGAGGCGAGCGTCGTCGGCCAATTGGGAGATGCCGAAGTCGATCACCACCGGCCCGGAGTCGGTGAGCATCACGTTGCCCGGCTTCAGGTCCCGGTGCACCACCCCGGCGCCGTGGATCGCTTCCAACGCATCGGCCAACCCGTCGGCAAGGTCGGCCAGTTCCACCTCGTCCAACGGCCCGTGCTCGCGCACCGACTCATCCAGCGTCTGCCCGTCCACCAGTTCGGTGACGATGAAGGCCTCGGCCGAGTCCGATTCGGCGTCCAGCACCCGAGCCACATGCGGTCCGCGCACCCGGTGCAGCGCAGCGATCTCCCGCTGTAACCGGGCCCGGGCGGAGGGGTCGGCGCTGATGCCCGGATGCAGCAGCTTCAACGCCACGGCGCGGCCCTCGCCGTCCAGCGCCTCATAGACCGTGCCCATCCCGCCCGACCCCAGCACGTCGAGCAGCCGGTACCCGCCCACCTCCCGGCGGGCCGGCATGTGATCCGGACGCGTTTCCATATCCGTCAACGTACCCGCAGCCGCTCCGGATCCCCGCCCGCAGCGGCGCCCGCAAGCCAAATCACGAACTGACGGGCACATGCACGCCCGGACGGCACCGGATAAGGTAACGAAAAAGTCAACAAATCCGTCCGAACACTGGAGAACAATGGGCCGCAGTTCGTTACAGTCCGGTCGCCAGGGTGGAGGTCCCGACTTCGTCGTCGTTGCCAACCGGTTGCCTGTGGATGCCTCCCTCGACGAGGACGGACAGGTGGAGTGGACCCGCTCCCCCGGCGGACTGGTGACCGCGTTGGCGCCGTTGATGCGCACCAGCGGCGGGGCCTGGGTGGGATGGCCCGGCAGCGCCGATCAGGAACTCGGCCCGTTCGAGGCCGACGGTATCCAGTTGCACCCGATCCGCCTCAGCGAGGAGGAACTGGCCGACTATTACGAGGGTTTCTCCAACGCCACCCTGTGGCCGCTGTATCACGACGTCATCGTGCCCCCGGAGTACCACCGGCACTGGTGGAACACCTACCGCGAGGTGAACCAGCGATTCGCCGAGGAGGCGGCCCGCGCGGCCGCCGAGGGCGCGGTGGTGTGGGTGCAGGACTACCAACTCCAACTCGTGCCGGCGATGCTGCGCGAGCTGCGCCCGGACCTGCGCATCGGGTTCTTCAACCACATCCCCTTCCCCCCGGTGGAATTGTTCGCCCAGATGACCTGGCGCGCAGAGATCATCGCCGGTCTGCTCGGGGCGGACTTGGTGGGCTTCCAACGCAACGGGGACGCGGCCAACTTCCTGCGCGCGGTGCGCCGGTTCAGCCCGCACAGCACCCGTGGGAACGTGATCGTCGTCGACCCCCGCGCCGAAGCCGGGTACGGCGCAAACACCGGCGAACCCCGCCAGGTGCGCGCGGCCACCTTCCCCATCTCCATCGACTCCGAACAGTTCGAGGCCCTGGCCCGCAGCGAGTCGGTGCAGGCTCGCGCCAAGGAGATCCGCACCGAGTTGGGCGACCCCGAGGTGATGCTGCTCGGCGTGGACCGGCTGGACTACACCAAGGGCATCCGGCACCGGCTGAAGATCTTCGAGGAACTGCTCAAGGAAGGCCGGGTCACCGCGCCGGAGACGGTGCTGGTGCAGGTGGCCAGCCCCAGCCGGGAGCGGGTGGAGCAGTACCAGGAACTGCGCCACCAGATCGAGGAGACCGTCGGGCGCATCAACGGTGAGTTCGGCATCCTGGGCGGGGCGGCGATCAACTACCTGCACCACTCCTACCCCATGGAGGAGATGGCGGCGCTGTACCTTGCCGCCGACGTCATGCTGGTGACCTCCCTGCGGGACGGGATGAACCTGGTGGCCAAGGAGTACGTGGCCGCCCGTTACGACCTGGGCGGGGTGCTGGTGCTGAGCGAGTTCACCGGCGCCGCGGGGGAACTGACCCAGGCCCTGCTGATCAACCCCCATGACATCGAGGGGTCCAAGTCTGCGATCATGCGCGCCATCGAGATGCCCTCGCGGGAGGGCCGACGGCGGATGCGCGCCCTGCGTAAGCGGGTGATGGAGAACGATGTGAACGCTTGGGCCCGCCGGTTCCTGGACACGCTGCAGTCGATCACCGAAGACCGATGACGCCCCCCGACGCCGGGGACAACCCGCCGACTCCCGCCGATGAGTTACGCCGCCG
>DATGSR010000009.1:0-3531 GCA_035302405.1 Beutenbergiaceae bacterium | reverse complement strand
GATGAACGTGCAGTCCACCGAGGACCAACAATCCTCGGCAGACATTGCCGCGCAGTGGCTGGCAGACGCCGGTCTGGTCTCCACCGGCGCCGCGTGATCTCAAGGGCTGCACCGCGCCGCGTGAGACCCCAGCCAGCACCGCCGGTGTGTGATCCCCGAACGCAGCGCCGGTGCCGGAACTCAGCCCACCCAAGCTGCCGGCAAGAGGCAGGCTGAAGTGGCGTTCACGCCTGCCCGGCTCAACTACACGGCTCAGCGGCGGTCGCGGCGCCGTTTGGCCAGCCACCCGGCGGCGGCGAGATAGACGATCACAGCCACGACGAGCACCACCACCAGCCGGACCATGAACCACACCGCCGAGAACAGCACCTGCACCAAGAACCAGGCGATGACGACGGCGACCACCGCCAGTAGTAACGAGATGAGCCAGTTGCGTCGCACTCGCCCAGTGTGGCAGAACCGCTCGCTCGGCGAGCGTCGCGCCGGTTTCTCGGCCTGCTTCCGTCGTCGGCTTTCGGCCGGGCCTCGTTGCCGGCTTCCTCAGGCCAGATCGATATTGGCTGGGTCCGGGCCCATTCGTAACTCCGCAACGATGGAGTCGGCGAACCGTTCGATTGCCCCGGACTCCAGGGAACAGAACAGTGAGGGCTCCACCAGTTCCAGTTCCATCAGCAACGGCGCGCCATCCCGCCTGGGCACCAGGTCGACTCGCGCATAAGGCAGCGGACGCGAGGAGTAGGACCGTCCCGGGATACGAGCGCGGGCGAAGGCGAGGATCTCCTGGCCGGCGTGGATCTCTTCACGAGTGGCCCGGTGCGGCTCCATTTCCTCGTGCAGGTACCGCCCGGCGTCAGCCCGCTCCGCGCCGTGCAGGATCGTTCCCTTGCGGGCGGCGTGGGAGTAGGTGCCGTGGAAGAACACCAGGGCGATCTCGCCGAACTCATCCACCTCCGGCACGTAGCGCTGCACCATCACCGAGCGGCCATCATCCAGCAGGCGGGAGGCGTGAGCGATCGCGGCGCGTCGATCATCGGCCAGCACGCTGTACCGGGCGGTGTCCATCGAACCGGCGCTGATGGCCGGTTTAATGACGAACTCCTCCCGGGCGGGGAAACGGTTGTGCAGGTCCCTGGCGGTGAAATCTCGGTCCGGCTCCAGCCACAGGGTGTCCACCACCGGGAGCCCGTGGTCGGCCAGTGACTGCAGATAGTGCTTGTCGGTGTTCCACCGCAGCACGTTCGGCGGGTTGAGTAACCTCGGCACCTCCCGGGCCCATTTCACGAATTCTTCGTGCCGGGGGGCGTAGTCCCACGTGGAGCGCACCAGCGCCAAGTCGTAGGCGGACCAGTCCACCTCCGGGTCGTCCCAGACCACGGCCTCGGCCCGGATGCCGCGGTCGGCCAGGGCGGGCACAAGGGGGCGGTCCTCTTCATGCAGGCGGGGTAGGTCAGCGCAGGTCACCAGTGCGACGTTGGATTCAGCCACGCTCCTACCGTACCGATGGCGCGCACCCAGCAGCGCAGTCTCGAGTCCGAGCCGGTGTTCAGTTCGGGGCTATTGGTCTTGAGGTCGATGAGCACCAGGCCGACGAGCGCCGACGGCCGCCCGACATCGTCCGAGCAGGATGATGTGCGCGCCTGCCACAGCGGAGTCGTAGCGCAGCCCCCTGCTTCGTCCGGCCGATGCTCCAGGCCGTTTTCGCGGCCTCAGGTGTAGAATTCGCTGGGTACGGGCGCACAACCTCAGCGGGGGAGCATGCCTTAGCCGGAAGGTCCGCCGATGAACGATGAGTCCGACCTCGTCGCCCATCGCATCGATGCACGGCTTGCGGTACCGGAGCCGCCGTCGGACGTCGTCGCCCGGTCGCGGCTGTTCCACATGCTCGATGCCGGTATCGCCCACCCACTCACGCTCGTGTGTGGCCCGGCGGGCTCCGGCAAGACCGTCCTGGTGTCCTCCTGGGCCCGGGTCCGGAGCGAACAGTCACCCGCCTGGCTCTCCCTCGATGCGGACGACTTGGCCGATGGCAGCATATGGTCCCTCATCGCCCAGGCATTGGCACCGCAATTCGGCACCCAGGTGCCCGAGCCGCACGACGGGAGCCGAGCGTTCCTGGCCGAACTGGCCAGCAAACTATGCGCGCTGGGCAACCGGGTCGTTCTCGTGCTCGACTGTGATGTCTCCCCGCCGTTGCAGGTTGCCCATGTCCTGGACACGTTGCTGCGCCGGTCCTGTGCCAAGTTGCGACTGATCCTGATCACCCGCACCGAACCACCACTGCCCCTGCATCGCTACCGGCTCACCGGGTCCATCATGGAGATCCGAGGCAGTGAACTGGCGTTCCGTGACGAGGAGGCAGGCGCTTTGCTGACATCAGCCGGCGTACATCTGCCGGCAGCCGTCCGGGATGACGTGATGGGGCACACGCTGGGTTGGGCCTCCGGCTTGCGCTTCGCCGCATTGAAGTTGGCGGCCAGTAAGGATCCGGATCCTGCGATCGGTGCGCTGAACGGGACCCAGGGCCCTGTTTCGGAATATTTGCGGGCCGAGGTGCTGGACCGTCAACCCCGACGTATCCGAGAACTGTTACTGCGCACCTGCGTGGTGGACGTGCTCGTGCCCGGCCTTGCCGAAGCGCTAGCCGGGCCCTCAGCGCCTCGTGAACTCGCATCCCTGACCCGCGCCGACGTCTTCCTCGAGGAAACCCGCCCGGGCCGCTACCGCTACCATCCCCTGTTTCGGCAGTTGCTCCGAACTCAATTGGCCGACGAGATGCCGTTGGTCAGGACCCAGGTCCACCGCCTCGCCGGCGCATGGCTAGCCAGGCACGGAGCGGTGGAGACGGCGGTGAGCCACGCGGTGGCGGCCGCAGCATGGGAAGAAGCCTGCCGCTACGTCGTCGACGGGCTCGCCGTCGGGCAACTGCTCACCGAGGATCCAGAGGGCCCATTACACGTGGCTCTGGCGGCCATCCCCCAGCACGTTCCGGGCTCGGACGCGCCCCTGGTGCGATCGGCGCTCTCCGGGCGGCAGGCCGCAGGCCCCCTCCCGGAGGATCTCACCGAGGAGGGAGCCGAGCAGGAGCACGCTCCCCGACAACTGGCGCAGACGTTGCTCGCACTGCGGGACGGAGTGGCCGCCGGGCAGGCCCGCCAAGTACTCTCCGTCGCCGCGAACGGCTTCCGCCTGATCGACCTACTCCAGATTGAGAATTCCCACCCCGAGACCGTCCTGCTGCTCAGGTGGGCTCAGGGGGCGGCTCATCTGCAAGCCGGCCGCTTGACCGATGCTGTGGAGGCGTTCAGTCTCGGCACGCGGACCGCCGCTCCCGTCAGCGCCTGGCCGTCCGTCGAGTGCTTGAGCGAACTCGCGCTCATCGCTGCCTGCCGTGGCCACCTTCGTCGCGCCACGAGGTTCGCGACCCGCGCGTTGGATACCGGTAGTCGGGCCGTGGGTGGTGCCGCATCTACGCCAGCCACCGTGGCTGAGGTCGCGTTGTGCGTGGTGGCTGTCGAGACTTGCGCATTTTCT
>DATGSR010000008.1:0-3016 GCA_035302405.1 Beutenbergiaceae bacterium | reverse complement strand
CTACGAGGAGGCGGGGATCGTCCCGGCCAACCCGTTCGCCAGCATCGACGCCGACGGCGTGGGTGAGTTGGTGCGGATCGGTTCCACCAAGGGGCGGCAGGCCAACGCGGATCTGAAACTCGGGGTGTGCGGTGAGCACGGGGGCGACCCGGCCTCGATCGACTTGTTCAATCGGATCGGGCTGGACTACGTCTCCTGCTCCCCTTACCGGGTGCCGATCGCCCGCTTCGCCGCCGCCCAGGCGGTGCTCGCGGGCGAGGACGACTGAGGTTTCGGCCGGTCCGGCAAGACTGAGGTTCGGCCAGTCCGGCAAGACTGAGGTTTCGGCCGGTCCGGCTGGCCTGAGGTTCCGGCCGGCCCGGCTGGATTCTCACGCCGCCCGCGGCGCCACCGAGAGGACGCCGAGGGTCACATCGGTCGGCCGCACACGCCCGCCAAGCCCACTAATGTCCCCCTCGCGGCCGTCCATTTAGGCCGCAGCCCCGTCCCCTAGCGGCTGCCCCTGCTGCCTCAGGGTCGCCGCAGCCCGGGCCACGGCGCGGGAGTGGACGAACATCACGTCGCGTTCCGCTCCTGGCCACTCAGGCACCGATACCCAGGAACGAGGCCCCGGTCACGGTGAGGACGCCGGCCACGATCGCCCATCCCACCGTCCCGGCACCCACCCATGCGAACGCCGCGCGACTGCTCACGCCCATCGCAACAGCAGCGAGCGCCGATAGTTGGGTGCCCAGACCAAGCGGGCCGAGCACCGCCAATCCGGGCAGCCCGAAGCGTTTCATCACACGGTCGATCCGGTCAGCACGCCGGTGCTTCTTCGCCTGCGCCCGCGGATCTGGGCCCTTCCCCGAGCGTTCCATCCGCCGCTTGCGTCGACCAATCCACCACAAGCGGGCTCGCTGCCCGAACACCGCGAACAGCCACACGGTGATCAGGTTGCCGATGAGCGCGGCAAGCACCACCAGCACCGGCGGGCCGCCGGCGAGGATCCCGATAGGCACCACGACGATGGCTTCTAGCCACGGCACCGCCCCGCCCAGGAAGGCCGCCACCACGATCCACCACTGTGCTGCGCTCACCGGCAGACCCTGAGCCCGGCCGGGTTATCGGGTGCACCGGTCCTCGCGTCGGTCACGGCTCCAGGACCTCCACGCCGGCGGCGTACTCCACCCCCAGGCGTGCCCCGGTCTCCCGGGCGCTCTGCTTGATCATCGCCGGGAAGTCGAACTCCTGCCCCAGTCCTTCCAGGTAGGCGCGGTGTGCGCGCAGCGAGGCGTCGCCGTCGTCCAGGGTTTCGGTGACGTCCACTGCGTGGGTCTCCTGCGGGGAGCCGGGCAGCCACACCTGGCGCACGCCGTTCCACGGTTGCAGACCGCCGTCGCTGATCTGGTCGGCGAACACCCACCGGTTGCCGGCATCGCGCACCGCATCCAGGGTCGCCTGGCCGGTGGCGATGTGGTCGGCCTGGTTCAGCCCGCCGCCCATCCAGTTCTCCCGGAAGTTGTTCGTGATCACGATGTCCGGGCGGTGGATGCGGATCTGGTGGGCGATCCGGCGGCGTAGGTGCAGGCCGTACTCGAGGATCCCGTCGGCTTCGCGCAGGAAGACGACGTCGCTCACCCCCACGATCCGGCACGCCTCGCGCTGTTCCTCCTCGCGCAGCGGTCCGGCCTGAGCAGGTTCCATGCCGTCGATGCCGGCCTCACCGGAGGTGACCATGCAGTACACCACGTGTTTGCCCTGCCGGGTCCACCGGGCCACGGCGGCGGCGAGACCGAACTCCATGTCGTCGGGGTGGGCCACCACCGCGAGCGCCTTGCCCCAGTCCTCATCCAGGTGCGTGAGCACGTCGGGTCGCATCGATTCCTCCGTTGCGGGGTCAGATTCCGTGCGTCACGGTATCGCGGCCTTTCGGCGCTAGGCACCACGTCGATCCGGTCGGGGGTCTCCGCTGCCGCCGCTTTGCGGGGTGCCAGCAGTGGGCCGGGTGCCGTCGCTCAGCAGGGTTGCGCCTCCGGCGAGGCTTCGTCTCCAGGGTTGCGTCTCCGGCAGGGCTCCGCACCGGGCGGAGTTCCGTCACGGGGCAAGATTCCGTCACCTGGCAAGATTCCGTCACCTGGCAAGGGTTCCGTCACGCGGCTCGGCGCTGCCATCATGGGTCGATGGATCCCACCATCCACCTGGGCGAGCACCCGATCGCGGAGGGTTACCAACTCTTCGCCGAGCGCGAGGCGCGGCACATCTCGGAGGTGTACGCCGACTGGGCCACGCGGGTGGCCGCCGATCACGACGTGCTGGATCGGTTGGCGCAGTTGCCCCGGGGCAAACGGCAACCGAACCTGGTGTTCGCCGCCGCCCGCTGGCACGGCGCCGGGGAGGATTACGACTCATTCCGCACGGTGTTCCTGCAGCAGTGGCCGCAAGTGCGCGAAACGATCCTGGCCCGTGCCACGCAGACCAACGAGGCCGCGCGCTGCGCCACGCTCTTACCGTTCCTGGCCCAACTGCCCCAACCAGTGGCCCTGCTGGAAGTGGGCGCAGCGGCGGGTTTGTGCCTGCTGCCCGATCACTACTCCTACCGGTACGACGACGGCACGCACCTCGATCCCGTGTCCGGTCCTTCGCCGGTGGTGATCGAGACGCACCTGGACCCGCAGGTACCGACCCCGTCGATGCCGCAGGTGGCCTGGCGCGCAGGAATCGACCTGAACCCCATCGACGCGAACGACGAGGACGCGTGCGCCTGGCTGGAAACACTGGTGTGGCCCGGGCAGGAGGTACGGCGCGTACGGTTGCGTGCCGCGCTGGAGGTCGCCCGCCGCGAGCAGCCTCGAATCGTTGCGGGTGATCTGGTCGAGGTGCTGCCGGATCTGGCGGCCCAGGCACCCCCCGATGCCACGCTGGTGGTGTTCCACACCGCGGTGCTGGCTTATCTGGACGCGGCGTCGCGGGACCGGTTCACCACCACGGTGCAGGACCTGCCGGGTCATTGGATCAGCAACGAGGGCCAGGGCGT
>DATGSR010000007.1:0-10111 GCA_035302405.1 Beutenbergiaceae bacterium | reverse complement strand
CGCAGTTCGGGGACAAAACCACCCAGGACATGCGCGCCCGCCTGCTGGTGGGCATCGGCCAGAACGCCGGCGTAGTGGACATCGGGGACGGTTGGGCGGTGACCTTCAAGGTGGAATCGCACAACAGCCCCAGTTACCTCGAGCCGTACCAGGGGGCCGCCACCGGGGTGGGCGGTATCGCAAGGGACATCATCTCCATGGGCGCCCGGCCGGTAGCGGTGATGGACCAACTGCGCGTCGGCGACCCCGACCACCCCGACACCCACCGGGTGCTCCGCGGCGCGGTGGCCGGGATCGCCGGATACGGCAACGCGTTGGGCGTGGCGAACATCGGCGGGGAAACCGTCTTCGACGCCTCCTACCAGCGCAACCCGTTGGTCAACGCGCTGTGCCTGGGTGTGCTGCGCCACGAAGACATCCACCTGGCCAACGCCACCGGCGTGGGCAACAAGGTCGTGCTCTTCGGGGCTCGCACCGGCGGGGACGGGATCGGGGGCGCCTCCATCCTGGCCAGCGACAGTTTCGATGAGGACACTCCGGCACGGCGGCCCAAGGTCCAGGTCGGGGATCCGTTCCTGGAGAAGAAGATCATCGAATGCTGCCTGGAGATGTTCGAGGCGAACCTGGTGGAGGCGATCCAGGACCTGGGCGCCGCCGGCATCTCGTGCGCCACCTCCGAACTCGCCTCGAACGGCGATGGCGGGATGCACGTGGATCTGGAGAAGGTGCTGCTGCGCGATGAGGACCTGAACGCCGGGGAAATCCTCATGAGCGAGTCCCAGGAACGCATGATGGCCGTGGTCGCACCGGAGAAGTTGCAACAGTTCCTCGCGATCGCCGAGAAATGGGACGTCGAGGCCGCGGTGATCGGGGAGGTCAACGACACCGGACGACTCACCATCGACCACCACGGCGAGCGGATCGTGGACGTCGACCCGCGCACCGTCGCCCATGACGGTCCGGTGTACGACCGGCCCTACGCTGAACCGGCCTGGCAGGCCGAATTGAACGACGACGCGGCCGAGGAGCTCCCGCGTCCAACCACCCCGGCCGAACTGCGGGCGCAGGTGCTCTCGGTGCTCGCCAGCCCGAACCTGGCCAGCAAGTCCTGGGTCAGTGACCAGTTCGATCGATACGCCCAGGGCAACACCGCCCTGGCCGCCCCGGATGATGCCGGAGTGGTGCGCGTGGACCAGGACTCCGGCCTCGGGGTGGCCCTGGCCACCGATGCCAACGGACGGTTCACCAAACTCGATCCGTACACCGGTGCCCAGCAGGCCCTGGCCGAGGCGTACCGGAACGTGGCGACCGTTGGCGCCGAGCCGGTCGCCGTCAGCGACTGCCTGAATTTCGGGTCCCCGGAGGATCCGGATGCGATGTGGCAACTGGTGCGTGCCATCAGCGGCCTGGCCGATGCGTGCCTGGAGTTGGGCATCCCGGTCACCGGCGGGAACGTGTCGCTGTACAACTCGACCAAATCCGCCGACCTGCCACCTGGGCACATCGACGCCTCCATCCATCCCACCCCGGTGGTCGGCGTCCTGGGGGTGCTGGACGATGTCACGGTCACGGTGCCCTCGGGATGGTCGCGGGCGGGCCTGGACGTCCTGCTGCTCGGCGCCACCGCCGAGGAATTGTCCGGTTCCGCCTGGGCGCACACGGTGCACGCACACCTGGGCGGACGGCCTCCCAAGGTCGATCTGGCCGCAGAGCGGGCCCTGGCCCGGGTCCTGATCGATTCGGTACGCGGCGGGCTCGTCGACGCCAGTCACGACCTGTCCGACGGCGGGCTGATCCAGGCGCTGACCGAGTCCGTGCTGCGATTCGGCGTCGGAGCCCGGGTGGACCTGGCAGCAGTGCTCGACCGCGACGGGGTGGACCTGGCCACCTTGCTGTTCGCCGAGTCCGGCGCCCGCGCCATCGTGGCCACGGCCGACGCCCCGGCGGTGGAGAGCCTGGCCGCCCGGCACGGTGTGCCGGTGGCACGCATCGGAATGACCGACGACGACGGAAGCCTGGACGTAGCGGGCCAGTTCAGCATCGAGATGGCCGAGTTGGGCCAGGCGCACCGGGTCACCCTGCCGGCGCTGTTCGGCTGAGCACGGGTCAGCACGGGGCCGGGCGGCCTCCGGACCGTGCATCGTCCGTTGCGCAGGCTGCGGCCGTTTCATCTAAAGCCGCACAAGTCTCGGGCGCGCACCAGCAGTACCCACTTACGCGCGCGGGGGCCTGCGGGTGGTGCGCCGTGCCAGGGCGCCCGCGATGGCACCGGAGGCACCTGCGCGGCCCAGGCGCAGCCGGGTCAACTCGGCACGGCTCGGCCCGCCCCAGATCTGCTTGGGCAGCACGTTCGCGGAGACCAGCCACGTGGGCAGACCGGCTAGTTTCGCCAGTGCGGTGAACCGCTCCGACTCGCTCTCGTCCTCGCTCAGTTCGCTTTGCAGCAATTCGGTGATCTCCCCAGCGGCCGCGGGGCGACCAAGGGTGAGGGCGAGCGGTGTGTACTCCGGCTCCTCCTCTGCCTCACCGCTACCCAGCGGGTCCGGGCCTGGACGATCTACCGGCACCGGCTCCCCGAACTCATCCAGCGCGAACTCGCCGCTGTCGAATACGGGGTTTCCGAACTCATCGAGCGCTATCGCCGCTTCATGGAGGCCGTCCTCTTCGTCGCCCGGATCGGTGTCCAGCACAGTCACTTCCCGGGGCCCGTGGAACAACCACAACCCGAGCGCCCGGTCCCGCCGGATCTGCACAGCGAGCACCACCGCATCGATGGCCCGGGCCAGTTCCCGGCCGAGCTCCTCGATCGACCGCTTGCCCGAGGCCACGGTGCCCAACGGGTTCTCCGCGACGGCCAGCACCCACTGACCCTGCTGCGGACCCACCCAGCCGCTGAATCCCGACGAGGCCAGTACCTCCAGCACGTCGTCGCGCGCGGCCGCCACGAACACACCGGCGCAACTCGGTCCCTCCGGACCCTCCTGAGCCAACGGGATCATCGGTGGTGCATGCATGGATCCAGTGTGCACTGGACCTCGACGCCCGCATCGTGGGCACCCGGCCGGCGCGCAGAGGCCCTCGGCCGGTACCGGCGTCCCACCCGCGGCACCGCACCCGCGTGGCGATCGGCGCAGATCCGGGGCGAGAATAAAGATGTAGCGGGTCGCAGTATCGGCGCGCTCGACGGTGCGCCGTAACGAGGATTGCGGTGGAGATGTCCAAGGTCTCATGGGTGAAACCGTGGTCATGGCGTGCCCTGCTGCCGGCGAATGACGGCGACCGTGGTTCGCAGATACCGGTCGGTGCAACACCGGTGGGGGAGAAGCCGCTGTTGCGAACCCGTCTACGGCGGTGGTGGCGCCGGGAGCGGTGGGGCCAGGCCGACGATCCGCGGACGCGTGAAGTGTTCGCCGTGCTGCAAATCCAAACGCGTCTGACCACGCTCGCGGCGATCCTGCGGCGGATCGAGTCCGATGCGCAGATGTTCGCCCGGCAGCACCACTGGCGGACCACGGTTTGGGCTTACGACGAACTGCTCGCCGACGCGTGCGCGCTCGCCGGGGTGCCGGTGCGGCAGGTCCCAGCCGGCCCGAAAGCCGACGCGGAACGTCTACGCCGGGAACTGGCGCTGTACGAGTGCGGCTGGCAATGGTAACTGCGCCCGGGCCGGTGCCGATTCACAGCCCGGTCTGGGCGACTCCGTACTCGGCTTGCTCCCGGGTGAAGCCTTCGAAGACCAATTGATCGATGAGCCCCGACCGTGAGAACGCCATGAACTCCAAGTACTGCTCGGCGGACTTGGCGGCCTGCTCCTTCCAGTCCGCGCCAACGCGGTCCACGGCCCACGTGGCATCGGCCGTCGAGTGCCCCTCGAACTCCAACTGGTCGATCAGTCCGGTGCGGGAGAACGCGGAGAAGTTTAGGTAGTCCTGTGCCGAACGCAGGGCATTCTGCTGGGATACGGTTCCCTCGTCGTCTGCTCCGGCGCTTGCGGAGTCGTCCTGCGGCTCTGCTTCGTCGTCAGCTTCTGCTTCGCCGTCAGGCTCCGCGTCGCTCTCATTCTCTGCTGCTTCCTGCGCGCTGGCCTCCTCAGCCTGCTCCTCGGCAGCAGCCAACTCCGCCTCCGCCTCGTCGGCGCGCTCTTCGGCCGCTTCCGCGCGGGCGGCGGCATCCTCTGCTTCCGCCCGCGCCTCCTCGACGTCCGCTGCCGCTTGCTCGGCCTCTTCTTCCGCCTCGTCGGCGCGGGCTTCCGCTTCGGCTATGCGGTTCTCTGCTTCCGCAAGGGCCGCACGGAGTTCGTCCACCTCAGCGGAACTCGAACTGCCAACGGCAACACCCACAACGAGCAGCAGACCGAGGGCCCCGGCCGGTATCAAAAGGAACTTCTTGCGGTACCACGGACGCGTATCCGGTTGTTGATCCCCCGGTGGAGGTGTTGCCGGCTCGTTCGCCGCATCCGGCCCCTGCCATCCGGGAGACGGAGGCGTTGAACTCGGGTACGGAGGCGCTGTTGGGCCGGGGTGCGGAGGTGTTGGCGGACCGGGGTCTGGGCGGCTGGCAGCCGACTCGGGGTACGGCGGCTCCGCCCAGTGCGCCTCTCCGCGGTCGGGCTGCCACGGCTGGGGGGATGGTGGATTTTCGTTCACGGGCTTCCCCTCGTTGGACGCACCAGTGCTCTTCTGCTCTTCGGGGCGCGGCGACCAACGCTGGTTCGCCCCCTGGGTAAGGCCGCCGCCGAGGATCGGTGCCGTCAGAGTAAGCGACGCGTGGCACGGTGGGGCCGGATTCGGCTATCCGGTTTCACAGGAGCCGCCCGCCTGCGAGGAACGCCTGCGTTCCATGGTGCCGCAGCGACCGAGTCGGATGCCGCCTCCGCGCGCCCCCTGCGCCTCGGGCTCCGCGTGGTGAGCTTACTCAGCCCCTGGATCGGATGCTCAGCGCGTGGTGCGGGTGGAGCGTTTGAACACGGTGGCGAGGTCTCCGCTGCGGACTTGTGCCTTCTCGGCGCGTTCAGCCTCTTCGGCCTCGGCGGCGAGTTCCTCAGCGTCGCGTTCGGCCACCTCCTGTACCGCCTTGGCCACCACGGTGTGCAGGTTGGAGTGGAACACGCTGGGCACGATGTAGGTGGCGTTGAGTTCGTCGTCTGTCACCACGTCGGCCACCGCATTGGCGGCGGCGATGAGCATCTCGTTGGTGATCCGGGTGGAGCGGGCGTCGATCAGGCCGCGGAACACGCCGGGGAAGGCCAGCACGTTGTTGATCTGGTTAGCGAAGTCGCTGCGGCCGGTGGCCACCACGGCGGCATGGCGGGTGGCGATGAGGGGGTCGATCTCGGGCACCGGGTTGGCCATCGCGAACACGATCGCGCCCTCGGCCATGGAGGCAACGTCGTCCTCGGAGAGCAGATTCGGCGCGGAGACCCCGATGAACACATCGGCCCCGTTCAGCGCTTCGGTCAGGGTGCCGCGCAGACCGTCCTTATTGGTCTGCTCGGCGATCCACTCCAGTGAGGGGTGTAGGTTCTCTCGGTCCTTGTGGATGATGCCGTCCACGTCGGCGACCACCACGTTCTGCGCGCCGGCGGCCAGCAGCAACTTCAGGATCGCCGAACCCGCCGCTCCGGCTCCCACCTGCACGATGCGCACGTCGGCCAGTTCCTTGCCCACCACCTTCAGCGCGTTGAACAGCGCGCCCAGGGTCACGATCGCGGTGCCGTGCTGATCGTCGTGGAACACGGGAATGTCCAACTCGGCGCGCAGCCGATCTTCGATCTCGAAGCATTCCGGGGCGGAGATGTCCTCCAGGTTGATCCCGGCGAACACCGGCGCCACGGCCTTGACGGTGCGAACGAACTCATCGACGTCGCTGGTGTCCAGGCACAGCGGGAACGCATCCACTTTGCCGAACTGCTTGAACAGGGCCGCCTTGCCCTCCATCACCGGCAGGGCGGCCAACGGTCCCAGATTGCCCAGCCCCAGGATCGCCGACCCGTCGGTGACCACGGCGACGGTGTTGCGCTTGATGGTCAACCGGGAGGCGTCGCCGGGGTTGCCCGCGATCTGCTGGCTCACCCGGCCCACACCGGGGGTGTAGACCATCGACAGGTCATCTCGGTGGCGGATCTGCATCTTCGGCTCGATCTGGATCTTCCCGCCCAGGTGCGCGAGGAAGGTGCGGTCGGAGACCCGCCCGATGCGCACCCCCTCGACCTCGCCCAGTGCGTCGACCACCCGTTGGGCGTCCTCCTGGCCGCCGGTGGCGCAGGTGAGGTCAACCTGGAGGCGGTTCTGCGCGGAGGCGGAGACGTCCACCGCAGTCACCACGCCGCCGGCCTTCTCCACCGCGGTGGTCAGCAAACTCACCGCCGTGGGCATCGCCGGCAGGTCCAACCGCACGGTGATCGAGTAACTGACACTGGGAGCGCTCATCGACTATCCACCTTCGCACGACGTGCTACCCCGCCGGGTAGCGTGACCGTCTCTATTCTGCCGCAGCCAGGCCCTGGCCACGAGCGGCGCACCGCGCTTGTACGCATGTTGTACGCCAAACCTGGCTGCCGGTGTACATGATGTCTTCATGTCGACCACCCGCGTTGGTGGCGCGCCCCCGCGTGCCCAGCAGTGCTCCTCCCAGCAACGCTCGGTGGCGATATCATCGGTGTATGGCGATGAAACATGCAGGGGCTTCCGAACGGGCTCACCAGCGGGCGGCGGATCTGTTCCGCGCGCTATCGGAGCCTGCGCGTCTGCAGATCGTGCACACCCTGGCATGCGGGGAGCGGCGGGTGTGCGACCTCGCCGCGGACCTCGGCCTGGCGCAGTCGACGACTTCTGCGCACCTCGCCATCCTCCGAGACCGCGGCTTGCTGCGCGTGCGGAGCCAAGGCCGCTCGAGTTACTACTCGTTGGCTAGTTCGGAACTACTGGAGTGGGTCCGCCAGGTGGAGACGGTACTCATGCCCGGACCCGTCTCGGGTGGCCCGACGGCGGGCCCCGCACCAGGCAGCGCACCCGAGTCGATCCCGACGCAGCCAGTCCCGGCACAGCCAACGTCGACCCAGCCGGTTCCCACGCCGCCGCCATTTCCGGTGCAGGCGCGGCGCCCGGCACCGGTGAACGCGTCATGACCCATCACAGCGTGCCGATCACCGCCGCACAGAAGTACCGTCGCCGGCTGGCCCTCGCGCTGGTCATCACCGTGAGCGTGATGGTGGCCGAGATCATCGGCGCGGTACTGACCGGCTCCCTGGCGCTGCTCGCTGACGCCGGCCACATGCTCACCGATTCCATCGGGCTCACGATCGCTTTGGTCGCGACCTGGCTCGCTTCGCGGCCGGCGAGTGGCCGGTGGACCTTCGGGTACCAGCGCGCGGAGGTCCTGGCTGCGCTGATCAACGGGGTGATGCTCGCCGTCATCGCGGTGGTGGTGATCATCGAGGGCATCCAGCGCTTGCTGACTCCGCCGGAGGTGCAAGGACCGCTGATGCTCATCTTCGGTGCGGTGGGGCTGGTCGCCAACTTGATCGCGCTCCGGCTGCTGAGCGGCGGAAAGTCCGAGAGCCTGAACGTGCGCGGGGCGTATCTAGAGGTCCTGGGGGACCTGTTCGGATCGGTTGCCGTGATCGCCGCCGCCGGGGTAATTGCCTTCACCGGTTGGCAGCCGGCGGACGCGATCGCCTCACTGATCATCGGGCTGCTCATCGGCCCCCGCGCAGCGATGTTGCTACGCGACGTGGGCCGGGTGTTGCTCGAGGGCACTCCCGACGACCTGGAACTGAACCAGGTTCGCGAGCACATGCTGAGCGTGCGCGGGGTGATCGCGGTGCACGATCTGCATGCCTGGACCATCACCTCCGGGGTGCCGGTGCTCAGCGCTCACGTCGTGGTCGAGGACGACGTGCTGGACCCCGACGACTTCTGCCGAGTGCTCGACGCGGTGCAGGACTGCATGCGCGGGCACTTCGACGTGGAGCACTCCACCATCCAACTCGAGCCGGCCGGTCACCACCACACCGAGAGCGCTACGCACGCCTGACGGGCTCGGCAACGGCCGTGGCCTGTGAGTGTCGCCGTGTGGCAGAACGACCGCGGCAAGGTGAGCCGCCTTGGCCGGCCGCGTCCGCGTCGCTAGCGTGAGCAGCAATACGGTCACCCTCCGGCAACGAGGAGGCCATGTTGGTCAACCTCCATCTCCACTCCGCCTCCCGCGCAGCAGCGCCTGCCGCCCGCTCATTCGGGGGTCTGTGGTCCCTGCACCTGCTCGCCGCCGTGCTGCTCGGGGTGACGCAGATCGGCGTGCTCCACCCCGGCGTGCTCCACCCCGGTGCGGGCCACCCGGGCGCGGGTAACGGCGGCGCGGGCCTGATCAGTGCAGGCCTGCCCTCGGATTCTCTGCCGGATAGCGGTGCCGCCGTCACCTGGGTGATCGTGGCCGCCGTCGTGCTCCTGACCGCTGGGCTGGTGCTGCTGCTGGCACGGCACCGCACGCGCGCCGATGCCGCCGAGGAACAACTGCGCCGCGCACGGGACGACGACGGTCCGCCCGGGTCGTAAGCGCGGTATGGCAAGCCGTCCTGGGCCCCGAGCGCGATAGCGTGAAGGCGTGGCACGGGCGATCACTCCAGAGGTCGGGACCCAGGCGTTGGCCGCCTGGCAGGACGGCGCCGCCGACGGGCGCCAGGTGCGCACCGCGGTGCGCTACACCCTGCAGGTGTTAGCCGGCGCCCACCCCGGCAACGCCGTGGAGGTACGCGTGCCACCGGCCGGGGTCACCCAAGCCGTCGCCGGGCCACGGCACACCCGCGGCACCCCGCCCAACGTGGTCGAGACCGACCCGCTCACCTGGCTCAACCTGGCAACCGGCCGCACCACCTGGGCCGAAGCGGTGGCGGGCGGCCAGGTGAGCGCCTCCGGTGTGCGAGCCGATCTGAGCGACGTGCTGCCGCTGCCGCTGTGACCTCCGCTGGGCGATGAAACCGGAGTGTTCGCCCCCTCCCGGATCGGATAGCGTTGAGGGAGTGAACGACTCGCATGCTGACCCCGCAAACGCCCACTCGGACCCTTCACCGGACGGGCATTCTGAAGGCGGCGAAGACGGTCGCGCGGTGAGCGGCGCGGAGACGCTGGCGCTCGCCGATCCTCGCACGGTGCGCAAAGCCCCTCGCTTCGCGCGTATCGGGGTGCTGAGCGCCGTCGTCGGGCTGATCAGTTGTGCGCTGGCTACCTGGCTGTTCGCCCGGCCCACCGAGTTCCTCTCCCTGCCGGGCGTGTTCCTGCTGCTCGCGGTGTTCCTCGTGCCGGTGTTCGTGTTCGCAGGTTTGGCGATCGCCCTCCTCCTGGACGGATGGTCCCGCCGGCGCGCCCGGAAATGATGCGCACTGGCTTTGGCGCTCTCCGGGCCTGTTCGCCCCAGCGTGCCGAGGCCGCCCCAGGCGGCCTGAGCGGTGTGGGACGATAGCAGCGTGGCGCGCGGAGATGGTCGACTCTCACATGAACTGATGCCAGGCGAGAAGGGGCCGCAGGACGCCTGCGGGGTCTTCGGCGTCTGGGCCCCTGGGGAAGAGGTCGCCAAACTCACCTACTTCGGCCTGTACGCCCTGCAGCATCGCGGTCAGGAGTCCGCCGGAATCGCCACCTCCAACGGCAACCAGATCCTGGTGTTCAAGGACATGGGCCTGGTTTCCCAGGTGTTCGATGATGCCTCGCTTCGTTCCCTGACCGGGCATATCGCCCTGGGACACGTGCGCTATGCCACCACCGGCAGATCTGTGTGGGAGAACGCCCAGCCCACGCTCGGCCCCACCGCCGCCGGCACCATCGCCCTGGGACACAACGGGAATCTGATCAACACCACCGAGTTGATCGAGTTGATCAGCCAGCGGTATGGCCCCTCGGTCAGGCAGGAGCTCACCGAGCACCCCACGGACACCGCCGTGCTGACCGCGCTCCTCAGTGGCAACAGCGGACAGAGCCTGGAGGACACCGCGGTGGAGGTGTTGCCCCGGGTGCGCGGTGCGTATTCACTCGCGTTCATCGACGAGCACGGCCTGTACGCCGCCCGTGATCCCCAGGGCATCCGCCCGCTGGTGCTGGGTCGCTTGGAGCGCGGTTGG
>DATGSR010000006.1:0-10007 GCA_035302405.1 Beutenbergiaceae bacterium | reverse complement strand
TTCAGCGCGGTGTGCACGGCGTTGCCGAACGGGTCGAAGATCGCGCCCAGTTCCGGAGTGATGAGTTGGTCGCTGTTGTGCTTCGGGTCATCCGGTTGGGGGTGCACCCAGATGTTCTCCTCGGGGATCACCACGTACTCGGCGAATGCCCCGGGGCGCTGAACTCCCACCGAGACGGTGCGGATGCACAACTGGCGCCGCCCCGCGCGGCAGTTGCGACACGTGCCGCACACCACATGTCCTTCACCGGAGACGCGGTCGCCCACCCGGACATCGCGCACCCGCTCGCCGGCGGCCACCACCTCGCCGTAGAACTCATGACCCGGGATGAGCGGTGCGGCCACCATCGAGGCGGCCCAGGTGTCCCAGTTCAGGATGTGCAGGTCGGTGCCGCAGATACCGGTGGTGAGGACCCGGATCTTGACCTCATCGGGCCCGGGCTGCGGCTCGGGCAGGTCGATCAGTTCAAGGCCGGCTTGCGGACCGGACTTGTACAACGCGCGCACTAACGGCCTCCGCGTGGTGAGGAAGGTGGCGATGGAAACGGTCGTCGTCAGGCTACCGGGCCCGCGCGGCGCGGTGACGGCGTGGGCTGGGTCACCCTTGGAACGATTCCCGGCCGATCGAGGGTGAAACCCAGGGTGATAAACGCGGTCTACCCCCGGTTTCGTGGCCCGGGGTTGCCCAGACTGAGGCCGGTGCCCGGCGTCTGCCAAGTTTTCTGTGCGCCGGGTCGGTACGTGATCAAGAGAATCTCCGGGGGAGTACTTTGTCGCAGCGGGTTGGTGTGGGTAGTACGGCTGGTTCGGCTCCGATGAGCCGGCGGCAACTGCGGCACGGGGCACGACGGCGGCGGCGCGGCGAGCGGGCACGAAAGGCTTGGGCGGCTTTGCTCGCCTTCGTGGTTGGCCTACCGCTCATGGCCGGGCTGGCCGCGCCGGCCGCGGCGCAGCAGGCGCAGTACCTGATGGTGGACAAGACGGTTGATGCCACCGAGGTGCTGCTACCCGGAAATCCGTTCTCCTACACCATCAGGGTGAACTGTGCGGAAGCCGACTGCATCGATGCCGAACTCACCGACGCGCTGCCCACGGAACTTCACGGCTTCCCTCTGACCAACGTCAACACCTCGCCCGGAGCGGGATCGCTGCCCCGTGAGATCACCTGGACCGAGGCCGGTGAGCAGATCGATCAGCCCGGGGTTGTCGGTTCGGCAACCGCCCTCCGGGTGAACTTCCAACAGGATCTCGCCGACGGCGGGCAGGGTCTTATCGCCGGTGAGGACTTCACGATCACCCTCACCTTGGAGGTCCCGGCGGGGCAGCCCTCACTCGAGCCGACAGAGGTCGTCAACACCGCCGAGACCACAGCGGATAACTCCTTCGACGACGCCAGCAGTGCCACGATCTCGGTACGCACCCCGGCGAACTTCGACGTAGCGGCGAGCAAGTCTTGGGCCCCGGCCGAGCAGTCTTTCAACCCTGGGGAAGGCTCGACCATCTCCTTGGGCGTGACCAGTGCCGACTCGAACGTACCGGTGGACTCGCTCGTCCTCCAGGAACCGGCGAGCGCCGCTGACGGCGCCTCCGAGTTGGATCCCTCGAACCCCTTCACCATCACCGACTTCACCGGTTTCGGCAGCAGCACGCTGCCCGACGGCGCCACCGCGGTCCAGGTCGACGCGTATGTACGAACTGGCGACACCTGGGCCTGGGTGACCGGCGATCCCAGCGGAACGGTTGCCCTGCCGGCCGGTGTGGAGGCGGGCGATGTCGGCGGCCTGCGTCTCACCTACACCGGTGAGATCGAACCGGACTCATCCGGCACGATCGACCTCGAGCTCGAGCAGCGCGCCATGCATCGGAACACTGACGAAGACCTGTCCACCGAGAGCCATGCTGTTGCCAACGTCGTTGCGGCAACAGCCACTCTGGCGGGTTACGAGAACGCTACCGATGAGGCCTCGGCGTCCTACACCGTGTCCCCGGCCAACGTCGCCGCCGAGACATCCAAGAACATCCAACCGAACCGCATCGGCGCCGGCGGAAGCGCGAGCGCGACGCTGACGGCCACCAACGCCTCCGACGTGGGCGTGGCCGAGATGCGCATCTCCGATCTGGACTTCTTCACAGAGCAGATCACCTTCGCCGGCTTCGATTCGGGCATCTCGTGGCCGGAAACCGCATCCGAGGCTTTCGTCATCTACTACCCGCTGGACGGATCCGACGCGCAGCAGGTGTCGTTCAATGACGGTGAAACGCCCGCCGCGCCGATCTCCGACATCTCCGGCCTCGAGATCGTCTTCACCTCCGACGACGGCGAGATCGCCCCCCACTCCACCGCCAACGTCGCCTTCACGATCGAGACCGCCGAGGACGCCACCGGTGACGCCGCTGAAATCTCGGCCACCAACACCGTGACCACACAGGTGGCCGCCCCGAACGGACTTCAGGCCACCGCTACGGACTCCGACATCCTCGAAATCATCCGACCGGGCGTTGACGTCTCGTTGGACAAGACAGTACGCCCGAGCACCGCCGTGGCACCGGGTGAACGCGTGATCACCTCGTTGGCGACAACGGCCAACGCGCTCTCGGATAATTCCACCCTCACCCAGATCGTCGTCGAGGACGCCTGGACCGGTGGGACGGACGGCTTCTGGAACGCCTTCGACCTGTCCGAGATTGCACCCACGCAGGTGCCCGCGCACGCGTCCCTGACCCTGCAGGTCCGGGACGGGGACAACTGGGTGACGATCGCCGCTCAGGACGCTCGAGATGAGGCTTGGATCTACTCCCTGACCAGCGCGGAACTGGGCAGTGCGCTCGATGACGCAAGCGTCTCCCCGGACGCTGTCCAAGGAATCCGGTTCACCTTCGACAACGACACCGGGTTCCCGGCCAACACCACGATCACACCGCACGTGGTGTCCCAGGCGCGCGCTGAACAGCGTGCCAACGGTGAACCCACCACGGCGATCCCGGAAGATGAGCCCGCCTACGCCGAATATCCGAACACGGCTATCACGGTCGCGGCGGGGCGCACGGACAGTGGCACGCCGCTGGAAGATCGTGACGAGGACACCGATCAGGGTCAGATCGTCACCTACCCCGGTGAACCAGGGCCGCTGAAGATCGACAAGCGATGGACCCGGCCATCGGTGGTAGCCCAGTCCAGTCAGCAGGCGAGCACGGTCTTGGACTGGCGCGTCAGTGCCGACGCCGGACTGGAGCGGGTCACCATCGCCGACCCGGTCGCCCCCGAGCCGGTTGCGGATTCCGTCTTCGACACGTTCGACCTAGTCGCCCTCGCCGCGATCCCAGCGAGTAGTGAGCCGTTCAGCAACGGCTGGTACCTGCGTTACGACACCGTCGTCGGTATCGAGTTGTACGACGGCGAGGACTGGGTCGCCGTCGATGTGCCCGGTGATGGTTGGGTCCAGAACGGTTCCTTCGTCGGCTACGAACTGTCCGAGGAGGAGCAGCAGGAGGCCATCGGCGTGCGGCTGGTTCTGGAAGAGAACACCTCGGCCCGGCAGACCGCTTTAGAGGACGGAACCGACCCGTTCGCGCCACACCCGGGCTCTGGTGTCGCAGCCGGCCCGGACCGCGCCTTCATCCTGGACTGGCGGGTCCGAGACCGGACTCGCGCCGATAACGCGTGGGTTACCCAATCGGGAACCTATAACCACGCAGATGCCGGCGTCGTCGACAACAGCGTGGAACTGGTTGGAGAGGACGCCCAGGGCCGTACCTGGCGCAGCACGGACAATGCCACCATCCGGATCCTCAATGCCGACCCTGCGGTCAACCTGGACAAGTCGGTAACCCTGCCCGATGAGGGCGCTGACGACCGGCTCTTCACCCCGCCGACCGGGACCGACCCAGAGGATTACCCCGAGGTCACGTATCACCTGGTGGCCAACAACGCCTCCACTTCCCGCGCTTCATACGTGCGCATTACCGACCCAGCCACCTGCGGGGACACAGACCTGACCGATTGTCAGACCGAGGGAACCGTCGACGGAGCGACGAGCGATCCATTCGACCCCGAAGTGGATTGGCTGAACGCCCCCGGTGGCTTGTCCAACGTATTCGACCGGTTCACCCTCACCGGCGTGGAGATCTCCGCCGATCTCGCGGGAGAGGTGGACCTGAGCGAGAGCACGGTGTGGCTGTTGCGTTACGACGGCCAGACCTACACCTCCCAACGGTCGAACGCTGCCCAGGTGAACGACCTGGCTGCCGAAGACTTAGCGGACGTGGTCGGGCTCAGCGTCACTTTCCAGGGCAGTGACCCGGAGAACAGCGGCGGCACGATCACTCAACGCAACCGGCTCCGGGTGGACCTGACGGCCCAACTGCGCAGCCAGCAGCGCAGTACCGGCGAGGCGCAATTCCTGCCGGCGACCAGGACGATTGATCTGGACAACCGTGCTTTCGCGCAGTCCTACGATCCGATCCTGGCTGACGGGCAGAGTACCGGCGACACGGACAATGCCCAGGTGGTGCTCACCGGCGGAGAGATCAACGTCGCGCCGACCAAGTCGATCACCCCTGATGCCATCATCGAAGCCGCCCCCGACGTCCCGGTGACAGTCGCGCTCGGCGCGAACCAGGGCATTAGCCCACGCAGCACTCTGTCCCCGAACCGGGTGGTTATCGAGGATCAAGCGCTCAGCGGCGACTTCTGGAACACCTTCAGCCTTACGGGCCTGGGGGAACTGGAACTGCCCGACGGCGCCGATCGGGTACAGGTGGATGTCTACGGGCCGTTCGGTGACGACGGCGAACTCGACTGGGTAGCCGGTGCCCCCTCGGCATCTGCCCACTTGCCCGACGTCGACTTCGCTGAGGTTCAGGGAGTACGTGTGACGTTCGACCGTGAGGATGGAGCACTGTTCTCCACCACGGTGCCGGCACCGAACTGGTCGGGCTCCCTGGAGTTCACCTACGAACTGCGCGAAACCTACCGCGACTCCGGGGATCCGGTGCTGTTCGCGGGCACCGTGACAAACACGCAGACCTCGCAGAGCCTGCGCGATGACGGCAGCGAATCGGACGTCGTAGACACGACCGCGACGATCGACCTTGGTCCGGGCACACAGGAGTTGTCGGTCCAGAAATTGGCGAATAACGGCTCCCGCACCGGTAACCGGGGACAGAGTTACCCGTGGGATCTGACCTTCGAGAACTCCGGCACCGGGTTCCTCACCGTGACCGAGTTGCGTGACGCGTTGCCTGAACACCTCATCTACACCGGTGAACAGGACCCGGTTTACACCGCCGAGCCGGACGGGCTGCTCTCCGATGAGGTGACCCTGGAGGTCGAAGACCAGGAACTGATCTTCACCTGGCCCGAGGATGGCGACCGGATGGCGCCCGGGGAGACGTTCAACATCCGAATCCACCTGGAGTTGGGAATCGGCGCCCCGGCCGGTCAGAACGTCACCAACACGATGACGGTGCGGACCGAGGAGGAACTTACTTCCTGTTCGCACATCGGCAACGGTGACACCACGGGTGCCTGGGGTGATGACCCGACCACGTGCGGGACTACCGACTACATGACCCCGAGCAACATTGCCAGCATCTTCTCGGCAAAGGGTGTCATGGGTAGCCTGGATGGGGCCTACAACCCGAATAACCCTGACGCTACCTGCGCCCCGACCCTGAACCAGGACGAGGACTCCTACTACCGGTACCCGTGCGTCGCCCACAGCCAGATCGGCGGGGTGGATGATTGGCTGCTGCGGGCCGCGAACTCCGGAGGCACCGGAGTGGCTGAGTTGACGCTATCCGAGCAGTTGCCCGTCGAGAGCGACCAGTTGCTGTTGACAGGCAACCCGCGCGGCTCGCAGTATCGTCCGCAAATCGTGCAGGAGTCCCTGCAGGCCCACGCCCCGGAGGGCACCGAGATCACCGTCGAGGTGACCACGAGTTCGGGGGTATGTGTCGGCACGTACACCAACCTGGAGAACCAGGAGGTCTGCGAACAGAACGGTGAGGTGTGGGAGCCAATCGGAGTCGACACCGACTGGGCCGCGATCAGCGGCATCCGCGTCCATTTCGACTTCACCACCACCACCGCCGGGGAGTTGCAGACCGGTGGGATCGCCGATGTCACCTTCTCCACCCGGAACGTGCCGGCCACTGAGGCCGACTCCTCCGGGGCGCCGGTGGAGGTAGGGGTCGAGGACGCCCTTGCGTGGAATCAGGCGGGCCTGAAGTTCCGCTACTCCGGTTCGCAAGCCTTCGGTAAACGGATCCCCGCTCAGGTCGGGGTGCACCTGTTGTTCGGCTCCGTCCAGATCGACAAGCAGGTCACCGGCCCAGCCGCCGAATACGCTCCTGATGAGTTCGTCGTCGACTTGGCCGGCTCCATCGGCGATGTCCCGCTGGACTTCGGTGCACAATCCCAGGTCACGCTGTCCGAGGCGAATGGATACACCGTGCGGATCGATGGCATCCCGTATGCCACCGATCCAGCCACGGTGGTCACCTTCTCCGAACATGGGCAGACCGGTGAATTCGGCGAATCAAGTCGATCGCTGGATCCCGCGGATGGTCGGTTGAGGATCACCGAGCCGGCAGACCCGGCCGGTGCCGAAGCAGCTGTGTCGCCCGGGCAGACCGGTACGGTCATCAATGACTACCAGTTCACCGGCCTGTCAATCACCAAGGAAGTCGACACCGAGGCCACCGAGGGTGACTTCGGGCCGTTCGACTTCACCCTGCAATGCACCACATCGACCGGTGCGGAGGTGGTGTTCGACGATGACGGCAGCACGCTGCAGGAGTTCACTTTGGAGAACGGTGGCACCTTCACGGCTCCGGAGAACCGGATCCCCGTCGGAGCCGACTGCGTGCTGACCGAAACCGACTCCTCCTTCGCCGACCAGATCGTGGTTGTCGGGGATAACGTCGAGGACCACAGAGACGGCACCGCGACCATCACCCCGGGAACAGAGCCAGCGGAGGTAACCGTAACCAACGGCTACGACGCGGGTGTCTTTGAAGTCGCCAAGATCGTCGACGGCGAAGGTGCGGAGTTGTACGGGCAGGGGCCGTTCGGGTTCGACGCGGTCTGCACTTACCAGGGGCAGACGCTGCTCCAGGAGTCCTTCGAACTCGAAGGCGGCAGCACCCGATCCTTCGGGGTGTTCCCGGCCGGCACCGAGTGTGAGGTCATCGAGACCGCCGATGGCGGAGCCACACGAACCTGGATCAACCCCGAAGGTGGGATCTTCGAGATCCCGAACCCCGTGGACCCGGACGAAACCTCGATCGCCGTGGTTGAGATCGAGGCGACGAACACCTTCGATTTCGGTCAGTTGCAGATCGACAAGGTGATCGAGGGTGAGGGCGCGGATCTGTACGGCGCCGGCCCGTTCCAGGCCCAGGTGATGTGCGCTTGGGAGCGTGACGGAGAGGTTCTCGACATCGAGTTGGCCAATGACGGTGTGGTGGCCCTGTCGGAGGACAACGGTTACACCGCGACGATCGAGAACCTGATCGTGGGCGCCGATTGTGAGGTCACCGAGACGCTGACGGGCGGTGCCACGTCGTCGTCCATTTCCCCGGCGAACGGTGCGGTCACCGTCCCTGCCAACGAGAACGGTGAGCAGCAAGCGGTCACGGTCACGCTAACCAACAGTTTCGACGTCGGGCGCCTCGAGATCGTCAAGGACGTAGTGGGTGATGGCGCGCAGTTGTATGGCGCCGGCCCGTTCGAGGCTCAGGTGATGTGTACCTGGGAGCGTGACGGTGAGGTTCTCGACATCGAGTTGGCCGATGACGGCGTGGTGGTCCTGTCGGAGGACAACGGTTACACCGTCATGATTGAGGATCTGGTCGTCGGGGCCGACTGTGAGGTGACCGAGACCCTCACCGGCGGTGCGACGTCGTCGGCGGTCTCGCCCGAAGGTGGCCTTGTCACCATCCCGGCCAACGATGAGCCTGGTGAACAGCAAACGGTCACGGTCACGCTGACCAACGTCTTCGACGTCACCTCCCTCGATGTGACCAAGGAGGTTCAGGGCAATGTCGAGGCGCCCGGCGCGACCGGCCCCTTCACCGTGGCACTGACCTGCACCTGGGAGGTCGATGGTGTAGTCACCGAGGTGGAGATCCCTGGCGGCAGTGAACGCGAACTCAGTGAGGGCAACAATCTCAAAGCTACCTATGACCACTTGCCGGTCGGGGCTCACTGTGAGATCACGGAGACCGAGACGCAGGGAGCCGACGGCACACTGATCACGGTGGTCGTCGCGGGGCACGAACTGCAGACGACGGAGGGCACCACCGCCGACGTGGATCTGACCTCGACGACCGAGCCCGGACAGGCGCGAGCCATCATCGTCAACTCCTTCGACGAGGAACCAGTCGCTCCAGTCGTTCCGGAGGGCGAGGCCGGCGCGAACGATCGGGTAGGCGGCCTCTCCGCGACGGGTGTCGCAGTCGGAGCGGCGATCGCACTGGCGCTCCTCCTACTGCTCGGGGGCACCATGCTGGTGCGCCGGAGCCGGGTAGAGGGCTGAGCCGGATGCGGGGCCGCCACGTGCAGGGCTGAGCCGCCACAGACCAGCCGCGCCACCACTCACCCCGATGGGTGGTGGCGCGGCTAGTGGCGATCCGCAACGAACACTTTGCGCACCGCTACCCCACCCGCACCCATCACCTGCCGGCCCAACTACTGTCGCTCTCCGCCGTCAGGCGCGGACGGCCTGCAGCGCGGGCCGGGGGAGGCGACGGTGTGCAGCGCGGGCCGGGGGAGGCGCGGGCGGGGTGCGGGCGCTGGTGTTGAACGCGGATTGGTTCAGGCGCGCACGAGGTCGCAGGGGATCCGCTCCGGTGAGACTGATCCGTTTCGGTGATACCCACCCGCTCCGGTGACCCCCATCACCCCAGTACTAAAGTCCCGGAATCCCACGTCTGCGCCTACCTACCATGCGAGTAGGAACGAATCCAATAGTCGGGGGAAGGCATGGGGGAAGACACGGTCATCGGAGTGCCGCGGAACTCACGGCACCATGTGAGCCGCGCCCGGCTGCTCCGCCTGCTCGACGACGTCCCGCTCATCGTGGTGCGTGCACCGGCGGCCACCGGAAAGACCGCTCTGGTGGCCGAGTGGGCCCGCAACCAGGAGCGCGCGGGCCTATGGGTCACGATGGGCGACCCCGTACCGACCAGGCTGGAGTACTGGCGCACCGTGGTGACCGCCCTGGCCGACATCGACGCACTGGACCGCGAATCACCACTGCGCGAACCCCTGCGCGAGCCCACCTTGCGGCGCACCCTGGTCCGAGGCTTCGCACGACTCCGCAAGCCGTTCACGCTCATCGTGGACAACCACAACGTTACCGATGCCGATGTGGACACCGACCTGGTGACGCTGGCGCAGCACGTGGACGAACTGACCATTGCTGTCGCCGGCAGGGCCCGGACCTCTTTGGAGCATCCGCGCACCCAGATACTCGTCGATACACGCGTACTGGGCACCAAGGCTCTCGCATTCACGGCCGCAGAGACCGAAGCCCTACTCGACCGCCACGTGGATGAGGCGACCACCGCTGATGGACGATTCGTACACGAACTGACCGGCGGGCACCCCGGTCTACTTCGCGCCGTCATTGCCCACACCCAGCACCGAGCGGAGGCGCTGGTCAGTCGCGAAGGGTTGCAGGAGTTCCTCACCCTGCTGGTCCGGGCAGAGGTGCGCCGAGCACTGCAGGACCCGCGACAACGCCCCGCCGCAACCTTCGTACTGCGCTGCAGCCTGGCTGATCAGATGCGCCCGGTTCTGGCCCACCAGTTCGCCGCCGACTTGCTCCTGGAGGAGCCGCTGGAGGAGGGCTTACACCGGCTGGAGATGCTCGGCGTGATGGATGTCGACGCCATATCCGGCACGCTCGAAGTCTCGAACTACCTGCGTGCACTGTTGCGTGTGGAAGCACGCACCCACCTGCGCGAGGAATTGCCAGAACTCTACGCCACGATCGCCCGCCA
>DATGSR010000005.1:0-35308 GCA_035302405.1 Beutenbergiaceae bacterium | reverse complement strand
ACGATCTGCACCGGGGGCGCTCCCTCCTGGGTGAGCGCGGTCAACAGGAACCGACCGAAGGCCTCCCCCTCCTCCCCCGCGCACACCAGCACCACCGACTGCGGGCGCATGACCGAAGCCATGCTCAGGGCCTCGGCGCGTTGCTCACGTTCGGCCAGCACGGCCAGCGACTTCTCCGTGGTGGTGATCGTGAACGACACCGAGACGATCCCGTCCTCCATCCGGGAGTGCACGTCGTAGCCGGCGTCGCTGAACACCCGCAGCATGCGCGCGTTCTGGGGCAGCACATCGGCAACGAACCGCCGCACCCCCAGTTCCCGGCCGGCAGCCGCCAGGTGTTCCAGTAGTACCGAGCCCAGTCCCTTGCCCTGTGCGGAATCCGCGACATTGAAGGCCACCTCGGCATCACCCCCGGGTAGCCGCTCGAAGCGGCCCACCGCGATGATCTCCTCGCCGTCCACCAACACCAGTGCCACCTGATCGCGGTGGTCGACGTGTGTGAACTGGCGGAGCATGGAATCGCTGAGGCGTTCCATCGGTGCGAAGAAGCGCATGTACGTGGAGCGTTCGCTTTGGCCCAGGTGGAATCGCTGCAGTGCGTCGGCGTCATCGGGGGTGATGGGCCGGATGTGCATCGTCGACCCGTCCCGCAGCACCACGTCGGCTTCCCAATGCGCCGGGTAGGTACCGGGGTGTGCCATGGCCTCATCCTATGGGCCGATGTTGGCAAAGGGCCCGACGACGGTTCGCCCGCGCGTGTACCGCCCGGCGCGGTGTGTGCTGACCGAAGCGACTCCCCGGATGGGTGAGAATGTGGGCATGGCTCGTCGATCTTCCACCCCCGATCCTGCCGAGAGCACGATCGTCGACGTCGACGTCTCTACCGAGATGCGCGGCTCGTTCCTGGAGTACGCCTACTCGGTGATCTACTCCCGGGCACTGCCCGACGCACGCGACGGTCTCAAACCCGTGCAACGGCGCATCCTGTTCCAAATGGCACAGATGGGGCTGCGCCCGGACCGCGGGCACGTGAAGTCGGCCCGCGTGGTCGGCGACGTCATGGGGAAACTGCACCCCCATGGTGACGGCGCGATCTACGACGCGTTGGTACGGATGGCCCAGCCCTTCTCGTTGCGAGTGCCTCTGGTGGACGGGCACGGCAACTTCGGCTCCCTCGACGACGGCCCCGCCGCCCCCCGGTACACCGAGGCCCGGCTCGCACCGGCGGCGATGGTGATGACCGCCGACCTGGACGCCGATGTCGTTGACTTCGTGCCCAACTACGACAACCAACTCACCCAACCCGAGGTGCTACCCGCGGCGATGCCGAATCTTCTGGTGAACGGCGCCAGCGGGATCGCGGTGGGAATGGCCACCAATATGGCTCCACACAATCTGGTGGAGGTGGTGGCGGCGCTACGGCACCTGATCGAGCACCCGGATGCCGGCGTGGAGGAATTGCAGCGGTTCGTACCCGGACCCGATCTCCCCTCTGGTGGCAAGATCGTGGGCCTGGATGGAGTGCGGCAGGCCTACGCCAGCGGACGGGGGTCCTTCCGCACCCGGGCCACTACCCGGATCGAGAACATCACTGCGCGCCGCAAGGCGATCGTGGTCACCGAGTTGCCATACCAAGTGGGCCCGGAGCGGGTGATCGAGCGGATCAAGGACGCCGTGCAGGCCAAGAAGATCCAGGGCATCAGCGCGGTGACTGACTTGACCGACCGGGAGCATGGGTTGCGGCTGGTTATCGAGGTGCGCAGTTCGTTCAACCCCGAAGCGGTGCTGGAGGCGCTGTTCCGTCACACACCGTTGGAGGACTCCTTCGGGATCAACAACGTCGCGTTGGTGGACGGCCAGCCTCAGACCCTCGGACTACGGGAGTTGCTGCAGGTCTACTTGGACCACCGCATCGACGTGGTGCGCCGCCGTACCACTCACCACCTGGGCAAACGCCGGGAACGGGCCCACTTGGTCGAAGGCCTGCTGATCGCGATCGCCGACATCGACGAAGTCATCCAACTCATCCGCAGCAGCGAGGACGCCCAGGCCGCTCGCGATCGGCTGATGCAGGTATTCGATCTATCCGAAGCGCAGGCGGAGTACATCCTGTCCTTGCAGTTGCGCCGGCTCACCAAGTACTCGCGACTGGAGTTGGAAGCCGAGCGGGATGTGTTGGCCGCGGAGATCGAACGGCTGCAGCAGATCCTCGACGATGAGGGCCTGTTGCGCCGGGTGGTCAGCGATGAACTGGCCCAGGTCGCCGCCGAACACGGAACGCCCAGGCGCACGGTACTACTGGAGTCCGCACCCGGTTCAGGGGCGGACAATGGTCGAGCCCGAACCGCGAAGGCGCAGACCATCCCCCTGGAGATCCCGGACACCCCGTGCCACGTGCTGCTGTCCGCTACCGGGTTGCTGGCGCGCACCGCTGACGACACCGCCGTGGAGCGGGAGGGTCAACGCAGCGCCCATGACGCGTTGACGGCGGTGGTACCCACGACGGCGCGGGGCCAGGTTGGTGCGTTGACGAACACCGGCCGACTGGTGCGGCTGGACGTGGTGGAGATCCCCGCGTTGCCGCCCACCGACGGCCCACCGAGCGTGTCCGGCGGGGTGCCCGCGGCGGAGATGGTGATGCTGGAGCCCGGCGAGCGAGTGGTGACGATCAGTTCCCTGGACCCGCAGGCACCGCCCTTGGCGTTGGGCACCCGCAACGGGGTGGTCAAGCGCGTCACGCCCGATCACCTGCAGCGTGACTCGTGGCCGGTGATCACGCTGAAGGACGATGACGCGGTGGTGGGGGCCGCCCATGCCCGCGATGCCGATCAGTTGGTGTTCATCACCTCTGAGGCGCAGTTGCTCAGGTACGGAGCATCCCTGGTGCGGCCCCAGGGACGAACCGGCTCGGGAGTGGCCGGCGTGAAACTCCCGCCGGGCGCTCACGTGGTGCACTTCGGGGTGATACCCGGGCACGTCGAGGCAGAGGTTGTCACCGTCGCCGGCCCCGATGATGCTCTGCCCGGGACGGTTGCCGGCACCGCGAAGGTCACCCCCTTCTCGGCATTCCCCGCCAAGGGGCGGGCTACCGGTGGGGTGCGGGCGCAACGGTTCCTGCGAGGGGAGGCCCAGTTGTATGCCGCCGCGGTGGTTCCCGCCCCCGCCAGGGCCATCGGCTCCGGGGGGCAGCCCCTCGACCTGCCGGAGGTCGATGACCGGCGGGACGGGTCCGGGCGCCCGGTACCGGCCCCGATCGCCGGTCTGGGGTGACCAGCAGGAAGCGGCAGGCCTAGGACGTCCAGAACGGTGGGTAGAACGCGCACATCAGGGCCACCAGCGGCATCTGGAGTGCTTGGCCCACGCGCTCAACCCGGTATCGCCGACCGGTTACCCGCCGAGGTGCAGCACGGTGACGACGGCGTAACCCAGCCCTGCGGCGGCCATCGCCGCGCGCTCGGGGCTCATCCTCGCCTCAGATTTCGATGGCGTACATCGTGGAACGCCGGAACGGTTCGAACTCTAGTTTGGTGAACAGTCCGAAATCAGTCGTCAGCGCCGGCACGTCGACGCCGAGCCCCGCGTACTGCATACCGTCCTCGGCATAAGCTCGCAGGGCCCGAACCAGTAGGGCGGTGCCGATGCCCTGGCCCCGCCAGGGTTGCCGTACGCCCAGGATGTCGATGTACCCCTCCGAACCGCCCACGGCCTCCCAGTCCTGCTCGTAACGTCCGGAGTACAGATACCCGGCCACCTGGGCGCGGTCGGTGGTGCGATCCAGCACCAGGAAACTCCATGAGGGGACGAAGTAGGTGCGCCCATCCCGCCAGGTTTCTGGGGTGTGGGGCTCGGAGCCGTCGTGTCTGGCGAAGGCGTCGTTATGAGCGATCCGGACCTGATCGTCCAGTTCCTCTTGCCAGGGCACGAGTTCCAGATGCCGTGGCAGGGGGCCATCGGGGATCGGCAGTCGTAGGTCCCGGCGCATCTCGGTGTAGTGGCGGATCTGACGGAAACCGCGTTCGACGAGCATGCTGGAGGCGTCGGCCATTCCCTCCTCCACGTGCACCAGGATCCGGCCGAGCCCCTCTTTTCCGGACCCGGCGAGTAGTTGGCGGGCCCGGCCGATCTGCCAGTCCAGCAATGCCGAACCGATGCCCTGGCGGCGCCACTGCGGATCGACTCCGCCCTCGAGGAAAGCGCGCACCACGCGCGTGTCCCCGGGGTGGACCACCACGGTGCCGTAGGCCCGGATCGCCCCGTCGGCATCGAAACCGCCCAGGGAGTTGTTCGCCGGGTCCTTCCACGACCCGGAGAAATTCTCCTGGGCTTCTTCCAGCGTCGTGCGATAGGGCGGGTTGTCAGCGGCTTCGATCCGGCCGAACAGTTCGTGCAGCGGTCGTGCGTCGCTTGCTTGCAGGGCGCGCCAGTCCAGGCCGAACTGCGGGGACGGCAACGTCAGCACAGTCGGAGGCTGGGCACGCTCGGCCAGCGTCGGCTCGATGTGGTTCACCGCTGCCTCCCCGGCTGCGCCTGGTCAGGTTGATCCGGGCTGATCACATCGGCAGGGTATGCCCGGGGCCCGTTCTGGGCAACGACCGGCACGCGCGGCGCCGGACGGCTCACGTGTCGATCCGCTCCCGGTCCAGGCCGTCGGCACCGGCCACGATGAAATCCTTACGCGGTGCCACGTCGTTGCCCATGAGTAACTCGAACACCTGCTCGGCCTCCTCCACGGCCTGCTGGTCCGCCATGGTGATCTTGCGAAGTGTGCGTTTGCCCACGTCCATGGTGGTCTCGGCCAATTGGTCGGCGTCCATCTCACCCAGGCCCTTGTACCGCTGGATGGGCTCGGCCCACCGTCGTCCGGCTCGTTGCAGTTTGTTGAGGTGCCGATGCAATTCGGAGTCGGAGTAGGTGTACGTGACCTCACGCTTCCGTCCGCCCTGGGCCAGAGTCTCCACCCGGTGCAGCGGAGGCACAGCGGCGAACACCCGCCCGGCTTCGACCAGAGGTCGCATATACCGGAAGAACAAGGTCAGCAGTAGCGTGCGGATGTGTGCCCCATCGACGTCCGCGTCGGTCATCAGCACCACCTTGCCGTAGCGCACTTGGTCCAGGTCGAAGGTGCGTCCGGATCCGGCGCCGAGCACCTGGATGATGGAAGCGCACTCGGCGTTCTTCAGGATGTCGGCCGGTGAGGCCTTCTGGACATTCAGGATCTTGCCGCGGATCGGCAGAAGCGCCTGGAAATCGGAGTTGCGGGCCAGTTTGGCGGTGCCCAGGGCGCTGTCACCCTCGACGATGAACAGTTCCGAACGGTCGACGTCGGTGGTGCGGCAATCGGCGAGTTTAGCCGGCAACGTGGAAGTTTCCAGCGCGTTCTTTCGCCGGGAGAGTTCCTTCTGCAACCGCGCCGAGACGCGCGCCCGCATCTCCCCGACGATCTTCTCCAGGACCGCGGTGGACTGCATCTTGTCGGCGCGTTTGGTCGAGGTCAGCCGGCTGGTGAGGTGCTGTTCCAGCACTTTGGCCACGATCGAGCGCACCGGTGCCGTGCCCAGCACCTCCTTGGTCTGCCCCTCGAACTGCGGCTCGGGCAGGCTCACGGTGACCACCGCCGTCAGCCCTGCGAGCACATCCTCCTTCTCAATGCGCTCCTTGGAACTCTTCGCGGAGATCTTCAATCGGCGCGCGTTGGCCTCGATCTGCTTTCGCATCACCCGTACCAGGCCCTGTTCGAATCCGGCCAAGTGGGTGCCGCCCTTCGGGGTGGCGATGATATTGACGAAACTGCGGATCTCGGTGTCGTAGCCCACGCCCCACCGCAACGCGATCTCCACCTCGCAGTTGCGTTCCACCTCATGCGGACGAAGGTGCCCCTTAGCGTCCAGTTGCTGCACTGTCTCGGTGAAGGTGCCCTCGCCCTTGATGTGCCACACGTCCGTCACCGAGCCGTCAGCGGCCAGGAAGTCGACGAAGTCGACGACGCCCCCGTCGTGCCGGAAGACTTCCTCCACCGGCCCGTCTTCACCGGGGGTCCCCGGCAGGCGGCGCTCGTCCCGGATCTTCAACGTCAACCCCGGAACCAAAAAGGATGTCTGACGGGCCCGGGTGATCAACTCGTCGTAGGAGAAGCTGACGCTCGGGGGAAATATCTGTCGATCGGCCCAGTACCGCACCCGGGTGCCGGTGCGTTTGCGCGGCACTTTGCCCGTCACCGCCAACTCCGAGGAGTTCACGAACGGGGTGAACGGTGCTTGGGGGTTGGGCTCGCCGGTGTCCTCGAAGACTCCCGGCTCGCCCCGGTGGAAGGACATCGCGTGGGTCTTCCCGCCGCGGTCCACCTGAACGTCCAGCCGTTCGGACAGGGCGTTCACCACTGAGGCGCCCACTCCGTGCAAGCCCCCGGATGCTGCGTACGAGCCGTTGCCGAACTTGCCGCCGGCGTGCAACTTGGTGAAGACCACCTCGACGCCGGAGATGTTGAGTTCGGTGACGTTGTCCACGGGGATACCTCGACCGTTGTCGCGCACCTCCACCGATTCGTCGGCGTGCAACAACACTTCGATGGTGTCAGCGTGCCCTTCGAGCGCTTCATCGACCGCGTTATCGATGATCTCCCACAGGCAATGCATCAGGCCGCGGGAGTCGGTTGAGCCGATGTACATCCCGGGTCGCTTACGTACCGCCTCCAGGCCTTCCAGGACGGAGAGATGCCGAGCGGTGTAACTGGAATCAGTTCGAGCCACGTTCCTCATCGTAAGACGGTCCGCGCATCGAATGCCGCACCGCCATGCGCAGCAGGGCATTCGCTGGCCCGACGAGCGACCAAGGGGTGGTTTGTAGCATTGTTCGCCACCGGCGAAGGCCAGGTCGGGGGTGCTGGGGAATAGGGCTACGCGGCTAGCGAACCCGAGCCCGACGGCGGGATTCACCGGCGCTGAAGTGATTACATAGCAGCGTGAGTACTTTAACGACAGAACACGCGACCCCAGAACTGACTGGTGCCGACCGCTGCGATGCGTGCGGGGCTCAGGCCTACGTCCGGGTACACCTGGAGGCCGGGGAGCTCCTGTTCTGCGCGCACCACGGCCGTAAGCACGCCGAAGCACTCGCAGATGTGGCCACTCACATCCAGGACGAGACACAACGCCTGCACGAGGACGCGACAGCAGCCAACGGCTGAGCGGCAGGAAGACCATCAGCGGCCGCCACACGGCTCGACAGGATAGGCCGAAGGCCAACGCCAAGCCGCTGGCCCAACGACATCGTTCAGACACCACAACCGACTGCACACACAACAGCGGCGCAACCAGAATTCTGGCTGCGCCGCTGTTGTCTGTTGTGGCTGTCCGCCGTGTGCGCCGACTACGTCCGCGAACTTGTTTTTGGTGCAGACCTGCGGGCTTGCCTACGCCTCGCAGGTCCGCACCCGCGCAGACGCGAAGGTATGCGCGCTCGGCCCGGTCTTGGTCCAGGTAGTCGCGTCTTAGTCCAGGTAGTCGCGCAGCACCTGCGAACGGCTGGGGTGGCGAAGTTTGGACATGGTCTTGGACTCGATCTGGCGGATCCGTTCCCGGGTTACGCCGTATACCTTTCCGATCTCATCGAGGGTCTTGGGCTGGCCGTCGGTGAGCCCGAAGCGCATCGAGACCACGCCGGCCTCACGCTCGGACAAGGTGTCCAGAACCGAGTGCAACTGCTCCTGCAGCAAGGTGAAACTGACCGCATCGGCGGGGACAACAGCCTCGGAGTCCTCAATCAGATCACCGAACTCGCTGTCGCCGTCCTCACCCAGCGGGGTGTGCAAGGAGATCGGCTCACGGCCGTACTTCTGCACCTCCACGACCTTCTCCGGCGTCATATCCAGTTCTGCGGCCAGTTCTTCCGGCGCTGGTTCCCGGCCCAGGTCCTGCAGCATCTGCCGCTGGACACGGGCGAGTTTGTTGATCACTTCGACCATGTGCACCGGGATCCGGATAGTGCGGGCCTGGTCGGCCATGGCACGGGTGATCGCCTGGCGGATCCACCAGGTGGCGTACGTGGAGAACTTGTAGCCCTTGGTGTAGTCGAACTTCTCTACCGCGCGGATGAGGCCGAGGTTGCCTTCCTGGATCAGGTCCAGGAACAGCATGCCGCGGCCGGTGTACCGCTTGGCGAGCGAAACCACCAGACGCAGGTTGGCTTCCAGCAGGTGGTTCTTGGCCCGCTTACCGTCCTGCGCGATCCAGTTCAGGTCCCGGTACATGCGCCGATCCTCGGCGCTGGCCTTGGTCCTGTCCCAATCGGGGCCAAACGGCGGATTCGCGAGTTTCTCCTCGGCGAACAGGCCGGCTTCGATCCGTTTGGCCAGTTCCACCTCCTGCACCGCGTTGAGCAGTGCGACCTTACCGATCTGCTTCAGGTAGTCCTTGACCGGGTCCGCAGTGGCGCCTGCGGTGACGACTTGCTGGGCAGGGGCGTCGTCGTCGTCGGAGTCGGAGAAGACAAATACTGTCTCCTCGCCGCTGCTCTCGTCCTTGGCGGACTTGTCCTTGGTGGTCGTGTCTTCGCTCGAGGCGTCCTGCGTGGTCGCTTCCTCGGCGTCGTCAGTAACGACGCTCAGGGTCGGCTCAGTATCCTTGGCGGGCTTGTTCGCCGTCGACTTCTTCGCCGTCGCCTTCTTCGCGGTGGTCTTCTTCGCCGTCGACTTCGATGCGCTCTTGGTGGACTTCGCCGCGGTCTTGGTTGCAGGCTTAGTAGCCGCTTCCTTCTTCGCGGTGGTCTTCTTCGGCGCGCTCTTTGCGGTGGAGGCCTTCTTCGCTCCCGCGGCGGTCCCGTTGCCGCTGGCACGCCGGGTACGAGTCGACGTGGCGGGCTTCTCCTCGGTCGTGATGTCCGGCATTTCTTCGGGTGTCTCCTTGGGGCGGGGTTGTGCTGGCTGGGCATGAAGAGTGCGGCCCGGGTCAGGCCGTGTACTTCAACCCTGGGCGCCGACCTCTTCTAATGTCGCGGACTGAACTTCTCAATCAGGGTTCTGGCGATGGCCGAGCGGGTGCTGGCCGGTGCAGATGCGGTGTCGGTGCCCGTTCATTATAACGTCAGCGGCCCTCAGACATTCCCGAGCGCCACATCAGCGTGGCAGAATTCGCGCGCCGGGGCGCTCCTGAGCCGCATGTCGGATGGGTTTCCCGGCCCGGCATCTGCCGATCGGCGATCTCCTGCGTTGTTGGCCTCATGCATCGCTGTAGGCCTCCACCGGTGGACAGGTGCAGACCAGGTTTCGATCTCCGTAGGCGCTGTCCACGCGTCGCACCGGCGGCCAGTACTTGTCCTGCGCGACCTGGGCTACCGGGTGGACGGCATACTCTCGCGAGTAGGGGCGTTCCCACTCCCCCAACACGCTGGCCGCGGTGTGCGGTGCGTGAACCAACGGGTTGTCGTCCCTCGGCCATTGCCCGGACGCCACGGTCTGGATCTCATCGTAGATCCCGATCATGGCGTCGATGAACCGGTCGAGTTCTGCGAGGTCCTCGGACTCGGTGGGTTCGACCATCAGCGTTCCCGCCACGGGGAATGCCATCGTGGGAGCGTGGAAACCGTAGTCGATGAGACGTTTGGCCACGTCTTCCACGGTGATTCCGGTCTTCGCCGTCAACGGTCGCAGGTCCAGGATGCATTCGTGAGCCACTAATCCGTTGTCCCCGCGGTAGAGGACCGGGAAGTACTCATGCAGTCGGGCCGCGATGTAGTTCGCCGAGAGCACCGCCGCCGCGGTGGCCTCCCGTAATCCGGTGCTCCCCATGAGGCGGATGTAGGCCCAGCTGATTGGCAGGATCGATGGTGAACCGAACGGCGCCGCACTCACGGTCCCCGCCTCGCCCAGTTGGTCCGCCTCGGGATGGCCCGGCAAGAAAGGCACCAGGTGCTCGGCCACCGCTACCGGCCCCACTCCGGGGCCGCCGCCCCCGTGGGGGATGCAGAACGTCTTGTGCAGGTTGAGGTGGGAGACATCTCCCCCGATGGATCCCAACCCGGAGTACCCGGCCAGGGCGTTGAAGTTCGCACCATCGATGTACACCTGGCCACCGGCATCGTGCACCATTTGGCACAACGTGGTGATGCCGTGCTCGTACACCCCGTGCGTCGAGGGGTAGGTCACCATGATCGCCGCGATCCGGCCAGGGTTCTCCTCCAACACCCGGCGAAGGTCGTCCAGGTCCACGTCCCCGTTCTCTGCGGTCGCCACGATCTTCACCCGCAGGCCGGCCAGTACCGCTGAGGCGGCGTTCGTGCCGTGGGCGCTGGCCGGTACCACGCAGATGTCGCGGTCGGGGTCATTGTTCGCCTCGTGGTACCGCCGGATCGCCAACAGGCCGGCCAACTCTCCCTGGGACCCGGCGTTCGGCTGCACACTGACCTTGGCGTAGCCGGTCAGATCGGCCAGCCAGGAACTGAGTGACTCGATCAGTTCCATGTAGCCGGTCACGTCCTGTTGCGGTGCGAATGGATGGATGCGTGCGAATTCCGGCCAGGTGATCGCGGCCATCTCGGTGGCGGCGTTCAGTTTCATGGTGCAGGACCCCAGCGGGATCATGCCCTGATCCAGCGCATAATCATTGCTGCGCAGCCTGCGAAGGTAGCGCATCATCGCCGTCTCGGAGTGGTAGGAGGAGAAGACCGGATGGGTGCAGAACTCGCTCGTACGCGATAGTGCCGGATCGAACCCCATCGCCCCGTCCGGCCCGCTGGTTCGGACTGGTTCAGCGGGCTCAACGTGCCCGCCCTCGTTGCCGGCCGCTTCGCTGATCGCGCTGATCAGCGAGTCGATGATCTCTTCGGTCGTGGTCTCATCACAGGCGATCGCGACGGTGTCACCGTCCTCCCGCCACAGAGTGATGTCGCGCGCCAGGGCGGCATCGAGTACCGCATCCGCGCGGCCGGGCACGCGGATCTGGATGGTGTCGAAGAAGGACCGATGGACGACGGCGACACCGCGCTGGGCGAGGCGGCTCGCCAAATCTGTGGCATGGGCGTGGACGCGGGCCCCGATGCGGCGCAGCCCCTCCGGCCCGTGGTAGACGGCGTACATGCCGGCCATGACGGCCAGTAGTACTTGCGCGGTGCAGATGTTGGAGGTGGCCTTCTCCCGCCGGATGTGTTGCTCTCGGGTCTGCAGCGCAAGTCGTAGCGCCGGTTTGCCGTCGGCGTCCTTGGACAGCCCCACCAACCGGCCCGGCAGTTGCCGGTACAGGCCTTGACGCACCGATAGGTACCCTGCGTGCGGGCCACCGAAACCCATCGGGACCCCGAACCGCTGACTGGTGCCGGCGACGATGTCGGCACCCCAGGCGGCTGGTTCGGTCAGTTGCGTCAGCGCTAGCAGGTCGGCTGCCACGGCAACCTGGGCGCCGGTGTCCGCAGCCGCCTGTGACCATGCCTCCAGTTGGCTGCGCTGCGGTACCCGGCCGCTGGCTTGCGGGTAGGAGAGCAGAAGTCCGAAGGCTTCCTCAGTCCCCGACGGTACGGCGTTGACGTCGAACTCGACCAAATCGACGCCAACGGCCCGAGCCCGGGTGGCCAGTACCGCTTTCGTCTGCGGCAGCGTATCGGCGTCGACGAGGAACACGTTCCTGTGCGGGGCTTTGACCACCCGACGGGCCAACAGCATCGCCTCGGCCACGGCTGTGGCCTCATCGAGCATGGAGGCGCCGGTGACCTCAAGCCCGGTGAGATCGGAGATCATTGTTTGGAAGTTCAGCAACGCTTCCAATCGGCCCTGAGAGATCTCCGGCTGATACGGCGTGTACGCGGTGTACCAACCGGGATTTTCCAACACGTTGCGGGTGATCACACTCGGCGTGACCGTGTCGTAGTATCCACGGCCGATCATCGAGGTTCGCACCGCGTTCTTCGCGGCGATCTCACGCAGTTCGGTCAGCACTTGTGCTTCGGAGGTCGCAAACGGCACGTCCGGCAGGTCCGGCGTGCGGATGGTGGGGGGCATGGCCGCATCCAGCAGTGCCTCTACACTGTCCTGCCCGATCGCCCGCAACATCGTGGTGCGATCGGTGTCGGAGAGCCCGACGTGGCGGTGGACGAACTCCGGGACGGCGTCGACCAAGACAGACCTCATTTCGTACGAATTCGGGGCACGCCGGACCAAGTAGTTATTCGGCGGTGAGCTCCTGGTAGGCATCGGCGTCGAGGAACTCACCAGTCTCGGAGACCTTCACGGTGAACAGCCACCCGGCGTCGTAAGGGTCCTTGTTGACCACCTCGGGATCATCGACCACCGCCTCGTTGACGCGCTGGACCTCCCCACTCACGGGGGCGTACAGCTCCGAAACCGACTTGGTGGATTCGATCTCGCCGCACGGTTCACCGGCCGTCAGTTGCGCCCCTACTTCCGGCAGGTCGACGTAGACCACGTCCCCGAGGGATTCGGCCGCATAGGCGGTGACGCCCACGGTGGCTTCCTCACCTTCCAGAAGCACCCATTCATGTTCGTTGGTGTAGTGCCGGTCCGCGGGGATACTCATCGGCTCCGCTCCTCTTTGAGTGCCGGGCGGGTAACCGTCGTCGGTGCGCCCGTAGTTTCGTGGTGGTCAGGTGGGCCGTCGGTAGAAGGGCAACTCGACAACCTCCATGTGCTGCAGGCTACCGCGCACGTCTACCTCCAGCACCTCTCCGGGCGGGTACTGGCGTTGTAGTCGAGCGAGTGCGATGGGGTAACCCAGGGTGGGTGAGAGCACCCCGGAGGTGATGGCCCCCACGGGCGCACCGTCGTGGTGGACCGGGTACCCCTGGCGAGCGGCTCTGCGGCCGGTACCGGTTAGTCCCAGCAGGTGGGCGCGCGGGCCTGCGGCAGCACGCTCGGCCAGGGCTTCGGCGCCCACGAACTGGCGGTCGCTGTGGACCAACCGGCCCATGCCCACCTCGTAGGGGGTGATATCGGGGCCCAATTCCTGACCGTATAAGGGCATCCCAGCCTCCAGGCGCAGACTGTCGCGCGCGGCAAGTCCGCACACCTCCACCTCGGTTCCGCCGGCGTCGAGGATCAGATTCCAGATCCGGGTGGCACCTTCGGCAGGCAGGCTCAACTCGAATCCGTCCTCGCCGGTGTAGCCGGTGCGAGCGAGCAGCACCGGGGTCTGGTCGAGTTCGGTGAGAGTGGCCGCGTAGTACCGGATGTCCTCCAGGTGCACCGGCAGCAGCGAAGCCAGGACGCTGACCGCGGCGGGCCCTTGCACAGCGATCAATGCCCGATGCGGCGTTCGGTCAACTACCGCCGCTTGGAGTCCCCGGCTACGGCGGGTGATCTCATCGAGCACAGTGAGGCGATTGGCGGCGTTCGCGATGACCAGGAACTCGTGATCATCCAACCGGTAGACGATGAGATCGTCGAGGATGCCTCCGTCCCGGGCCACCAGCATGGTGTACCGGGCTCGGCCCACTCTGAGCCGAGAGACGGCCGACACGAACGCTATGTCCAGGGCCTCCGCGGCCTGCGGTCCACTGACGTCGATCTGCCCCATGTGAGACAGGTCGAACATGCCCGCGCGCTGCCGGACCGCTTGATGTTCCGCCTTGTCGCTGCTGTACCGCAAGGGCATGGACCATCCTGCGAAGTCCGTCATCTGTGCACCGGCGTCAAGGTGCACCTGGTGCAGCGGACTGGAGTTCAGTTCGGCCACGGCCACCACACTCCGGTGTTACTCGACTGGCTTGGCAGCGAGCACGTGGCAGGGAGCCTCCAGCAGGATCCGCTGGGCGTTCGATCCGAGGATCAACTTGCCCAACGGGGAACGGCGGCGGATCCCGATCACGATGAGTTCGGCGTCGGTATCAATCGCGGTGTGCACGAGAGCCTCGGCGACGTCATTGCCGCGCTGGAGGTGTCGGACTTCGTATCCCACACCGCTGGGTTCGATGGTGGAGCGTGCTTCCTCCATCGCTGCCTCGATGGCCTCGGAATCCGTTTCCCGGGACCCGTGCACGAGCACCAGGAGTCGGCGGGACCGTAACTTAGCCTCCTCGATAGCGGCATCCAGTGCTGCGCGCCCCTCTGCGGTTGCGATGAACCCGACGACGACTGCCATGTTGTTCGCTCCTTCATCGACCTCGAACTACTCCGACACTATCGCGGTCGAGGAGGGCCGGTGACACAAGGCGCCTCAGAGTTCAGGCCTCCTCCATCCGGCTCGCGCCTCGGCGATCCTTGTTGCGGCCTGGCGAGCGCTATCCGGCGGTGGGCAACACCCGCGCCCACCCCGGCGGGATCCCGTGGTCAACGGCGCGCCGGATCAGTTGGGCCAAGCGGTGGGTCGGGTCCTCGCTGAGGGCCCGTTGGAGGCATAGGTCGGCGCGGGCTCCGTTGCCCTCGTACCAGGCGAGCCAGGCGATCACCGACCAAGGAGCGGCTGATCTGCCCCGGGCCGCGGCGGCGGCCAGTACGTGCACGACATCGCAGGCACGGGAGATCCGGGTCGGTTCCGGCGGGGCGCCTCCGTGGCTGAACACTTGCTCGGCGAGTACGTCTGCGCCTGCCCCCAAGGCGTGGACGGCCGGAGTGCCGGTGGCTACCGACAACAGCACCGCGTCACGCACCGATCGGTCCTCCAGCCCCACCTGTAGTGCACCGAGTCGGGTCGCCGACATTTTCAGCGGCTCTTCTGCTGCCGTCATCGCCTGGTCCCAGGCCGAGGTCAACTCGGTCAGCCACGCGGTGCGGTCCGGGCCGAACGCCACCTGCTTGCGGCGCCATCGGGCGGAACTGCGTATCGCTGCTTGCCGCAGTCGGGGTTCAATATGTACGGGCGCCAGGAGCGCGGCCCGATTCGGCGCGTAGGTTAGCCCGTGATAAACCATTTCCGCTCCGATCTGGCTGTGCCCGATCCGGGACAGCGGGTGGCCGCCCGTCGGGCAGCATGGCTCGTCCTGGCACTCCAGGCATCGGTAGGTGTCCCCGGCCACGACCCAGACGCGGCTCGGATCAGCTGCCAATCCGGCCGACAACCACCATCGCACCGTTGTGGCTGCCGGACCAGGTCGGGCTTCACCCAGGCGCACCGGCTCCGCGGTGTACAGCACAACCAGGACCGCCGTGGCGCCGTCGGTGCGCAGATGGGCAAGGAGATCTGCTCGTACCGCCTCGCGGTGGCTGGTATCGGGGTGCGCCAGGTCCGCCAGATCCACCCGCGCCACCAGTCCTGGCTTCCATCGGCCGCTGCCCGAGGTTGGATCGCGCGGGCGCAGGCAGAAGAAGACGGCCGACTCCTCGGGCCAGAAACCCAAGCGGTAGGGCAGATACGCCATCAGTTCCTTCGGATCATCTAGACGTAGGACAACGGTGGGTTGGTTAGAAGTACGCATATCGGCAGTCCAGCGCCTGGCCGCACACCTCGGAAGGCCCTGTGGCTCCAATGTGGACGAGCCATAGCACTGTGGACTAACGGGCGGTTGTCGGCGTTCTGGCCACGGCGAGAAGGATCTGGCGCGTTGGCGGGCCGGTTGCGCCGTGCACCTGGGTAGGCTCACGAGCGTGACTGCCCAACTTGCGTTCAACGACCCGGCCACCTTGGTCAACTGGCTCCGTGACAAGGTCTCGACGGCGTTGGACGAGGCACTCGCCGAGTCCGAACGTCGCACTGCACATATCGGACCGGAAGTCTCGGCTGCCTATGACGTGGCCAAACGACTCCTGGGCGGCGGTAAGCGCCTGCGTGCGGCATTCGCCTATCTGGGATGGGCCGGCCACAGCGGCGAGCAGGACCCCGGCGTGGCCCTACGCGCCGGCGTCGGCCTGGAGTTCTTCCAGTTGGCCGCGTTGGTCCATGACGATGTCATCGACGCCTCGCACACCCGTCGCGGCATCCCTGCAGCGCATCGTCAGTTCGCCGAGCGCCACCGGGCGGATGAGATGCTGCACGACGCTGATGACTTCGGACAAGCCGCCGCCATCCTCCTGGGCGACTTGCTCGTCATGCTCGCCCATCACGAGTTGGGGTTGGCGACCGCCGCCGTACCGCCTGCACCTGCGTCCCGGGCCCACCGGCTGATCACCGACATGATGAGCGAGGTGACCCTGGGTCAGTACTTGGACATCTACGCGCAATCGGCCCCCTGGTCCCTGCGACCGCAACTGGACGTCGACCGGGCCCACCGCGTGGTGCGGTCCAAGTCCGCCCGTTACAGCGTGGAACATCCCATGCTCATCGGCGCCGCCATGGCAGGGGCAGACGACGACCAGTTGGCCGCTACCAGCGCGATCGGCCTGCCTATCGGGGAAGCCTTCCAAATGCGCGATGACGTCCTGGGAATATTCGGGGACCCGGAGATCACAGGCAAACCCAGCGGCGATGACCTGCGCGAAGGCAAACGCACATTGTTGATCACCACAGCGCTGGCCAATGCCCCGCGCCGGGATGCTGATCGGATCCGTGCGGTTCTTGGCGGACCGGTCGCAGACGACGACCTGCGGGAGGTGCGCCGGATACTTAGCGACTCCGGGGCCGTGGCGCAGGTAGAGGAACTGATCACGGCTCGGGCCGCGGAAGCGCAGGCGGCGATCGCAACATCTGGTTGGCCGGTTCAGGTGCAGGAACTGGCCCGGTACTTGGCCCGGGCCGCCATCGAGCGGTCCACCTGAGCGGGTTCTTCGGACCACCCCGTAGATACGACGCACGGCGAAGCGGCGCCTACGTGTACTGACCGCGCAGGTTAGGTACGCAACTCACTCGTGCGCTTGCCGGGCATGCGCCGGTCGTCTCATGCGCCCCCACATGCCGCTGCTAGCCGCGCCCGCATTCCGCCGATAACCCACGGACTCGCAACGCAGGAAACACCGTGTCGCCGGCTGCCTGCTTACTCTCCCCTGTCTCCGCTCTTGTGGGCATCCCGACATCACGGTACTGTCACAGCCTTAACAGCAGTCACATTCATCACTTGATGAACTTGTGGCTCATCTACCACGGGGAGAGTTGAGGAATGAGCCCTAGGAGTACCGCGCGTCGTGCACGGCCCAAGCGCAGGCGGCTCACCGCCTTTGGCGCATTGAGCGCAGCAACCGCTGTCGGCCTGGCAAGCGCACCCGCATCCATGGCGAGCGAACCGATCCAGACGGGCCGCGCCGATGGGCTCACGTCGTTGCGAGCCCCGGGCCAGGTGAGCGGCCAACTACTCGCCGGAATCGGACAGGGCCAGTCGGCGGCCACGGGCGCAACGGCGGGTATGGCTCCGCTTGGTAGCAGCGAGACGCTCTATACCGTGCGGGCCGGGGACACGGTCAGCCACATCGCGCTGCGTTATGGCACCACGGTCGCGCGCATCATCTCCCAGAACGACCTCAACACATCGGCCGCCATTCGAGTGGGCCAGGTGTTGCGCATCGGTGGGGCCAGCACAACAACAGCCTCCACTTCGAGCAATGGCGGGTCCGGCTCGTCCAGCAATGCGGACTCCACCACGCACACCGTGCGCGCCGGAGATACTGTGTGGTCGTTGGCACGGAAACACAACACGTCGGTCAACGCGATCATCTCGGCCAACAACCTTGGCTCCAACGCCATGATCCGTATCGGCCAGCGCCTGACCATCCCCGGATCGAACAGTTCCGGCGGCTCCTCCAGTTCCAGCGGGTCCAGCAGTTCCGGCGGGTCCAACACTTCCGGCGGCTCCAACAGTTCCAGCGGGTCCAGCAATTCCGGCTCCGCCACCACACACACCGTGCGGGCCGGCGAGACCGTCAGTCACCTGGCCCTGCGCTACGGCACCAACGCCTCAGCGATCATCTCGGCCAACAACCTTGGCTCCAACGCCATGATCCGCATCGGCCAGCGTCTAACCATCCCCGGATCTAACAGTTCCGGCGGCTCCAACAGTTCCGGCGGCTCCAACAGTTCCAGCGGGTCTTCCAGCTCCAACGGCTCCGCCACTACCCACACCGTGCGGGCCGGGGAGACGCTCACGCACATCTCCCGTGAGTACGGTGTGTCGATCGACAGGATCGCCTCCGCGAACAGCCTGAGCGGGTCGTTGATCCGGATCGGGCAGCGACTGACGATCCCTGCGCCGTCGTCCTCCTCATCAGATGACCTGGTGCCCAACACATTCCTGCATTACACCTACCCCGACGATGTGGTGGCAGCGGCGAACGAGAACAAGCGCACTCTGCTCTCGATGGACGTCCCCGGACGTTCGGCCATGGAACAAATGGTCCGCGATACCGCCGTGCGGATGGGCGTCGATCCCGCGCTGGCACTGGCCGTGGCCCAGCAGGAATCCGGGTTCGACCAGCGGGCAGTCTCCCCGGCCAACGCGGTGGGCACCATGCAGGTGATCCCCTCCTCGGGCTTGTGGGCCGGTGACCTAGTCGGACAGCGCCTCAACCTGCTGGACCCCCAGGACAACGTCACCGCCGGCGTGGCGATCTTGCGGGCACTGGTGAACACCAGCGATGACCTGCCCACTGCGATCGCCTCCTACTATCAGGGCCAGGGCTCGGTGCGCGCCAACGGCATGTACTCCGACACACGTCGCTATGTCGCCAATGTCCAGACCTTGATGACACGCTTCGAGTGATTCGCCTGATAACGGGGGTCCGCGCTTAGACTCCGGCCATGGCCACCACGCTGTCCGACCCGCTGCTGGGCCGTACCGTCGATGGACGGTACGAGATCTCAGCGCGGATCGCACGTGGCGGGATGGCCACGGTCTACCTCGCCATCGACCGGCGTCTGGACCGGAAGGTAGCGCTCAAGGTCATGCACCCGCACCTGGCCGAGGGGGCGGACGTGGCCGCTCGTTTCCGCCGGGAAGCCCGGGCAGCGGCACGCTTGACGCATCCGGGCGTGGTCAACGTCTTCGACCAGGGCAGTGAGGGCGAAACCAGTTATCTGACGATGGAGTATGTGCGCGGGGACAACCTGCGCACAGTGCTCCGACGGCGGGGCGCCCTGTCGGTGGCTGAGGCTTTCGACCTGGTCGCCGAGGTTCTTGATGCCCTCGCGGCGGCTCATCGCGCTGACCTGGTGCACCGGGACATCAAACCGGAGAACGTGTTGGTGGCCGACGACGGTCGGGTCAAGGTCGCCGATTTCGGTCTTGCCCGAGCCATCACTGAAGCCACGGCTGCCACCACCGGCACGCTCCTGGGAACGGTGGCCTACCTCGCCCCGGAAATCGTCACCTCCGGTGTGGCCGACGCCCGGGCAGATGTGTACGCCACCGGGGTGCTGCTGTACGAACTGATCAGCGGGCGGCAACCGTTCAGCGGTGAAGCACCGATCCAGATCGCTTACCAGCACGTCCATGAGAACGTCCCCGTGCTCAGCGATGAAGTACCCGGCATACCGGCAGTCGTCGATGATCTGATCGGACTCATGTGCGCCCGTGAGGTGGATGAACGACTCCCCCATGCCGGGGCGGCCCTCGCTGCCTTACGCCATACCCGCCGTCAACTGTCCGCGGAGGAGTTGTCACTTCGCGCCGACGTTCCCGGTGATCCGCTACTCGATGTTCCCCACCCCGAAGATGCCCGCACCGGGGAGGACACCGCAGCGACCAGTTCCCTGGGCACCAGTAATCGGTTCGGCACGATCTCCTTGCCGATCGGGGCGGTGACCGCCACGCACGCTCGTACGGACGAGCCGGAGGTCGACAGTGCGGACCGCAATCGACGCGGACGCCGCCGACGGCGAGTGGCCACCGTGGTCACAGTGGCGCTGCTGCTCCTGGGGGCCGCGGGTGCGGGTTGGTGGTACCTCGTGCTCGGCCCGGGCTCGCACACTCCGGTGCCCGACGTGGCCGGGCAGGAAGAGGCTCGCGCGATTGCACTGGTGGAGACGGCCGACCTACGGCCAGTCACGAGCACATCGCATCATGACGACGTTCCTGCCGGTCAGGTGATTCAAACCGACCCGCCGGCCGGTACGGAATTGGCCCGGCAGACTTCGGTGACGCTGCTGGTCTCCCTCGGCGTACAGATGGTCGCGGTACCGGATGTGGCGGGCATGAGTGAGTCCGAGGCGGCACAAGAACTAGCCGCAGCCGAGTTCTCTACCGAGGCACGTACCAGTACCGAATACTCCGCGGACGTGCCCGAGGGCGATGTGATCGAGGTGTCCCCAGAAGCAGGTTCGCTGGTCGAGCACCACAGCACCGTCGAACTCATCGTCTCCGCGGGCCGGGAGCCGATCACGGTCCCCTCAGTGGTCGGTGCCGCCGAAGGGGAGGCGGTGGCCGAACTGGAAGCGGTCGGCACCGAACCGGAAGTGACCGACAGGGTGCACTCCGATGAGGTGGCCGAGGGCTCGGTGATTTCCCAGAGTACTCAGGGTGAGGCGCTGCGCGGGGATGCGGTCGAGTTGGTGGTCTCCCTCGGACCGGAACTTCTGGAAGTACCGAACGTGGTCGGTCAGAGTTACCGGGATGCTGCCCAAGAACTCAACGATGCAGGTTTCGAGGTCGCCCGCGATGACATCCTCGGCGGCTACTTCAACACGGTGCGATCCCAGGATGTGGAGCCGGGTACGATGCTCGCGCGTGGCTCGACCATTGTCCTCACGGTGGTGTGAGGGCCGGACGCGCTGAGGGTATGGCGACTCAGGCGGCCCGCAACATGTCGGCCACCACGAACGCCATCTCCAGCGACTGCTGGTGGTTGAGCCGGGGATCGACCAACGTCTGGTAGCGACGGCCCAGGCTGTGGTCATCGATGTCCTCGGCGCCGCCGAGCACTTCGGTCACGTCGTCCCCGGTCAGTTCCACGTGCAGCCCTCCGGGCACAGTGCCAAGTTCGCGATGGACCTCGAAGAACCCGCGTACCTCATCGATCACGTCACTGAACCGGCGGGTCTTGTACCCGTTGGCCGCGGTGAACCCGTTGCCATGCATCGGGTCGCACACCCACACCACGGGGCGGCCGTCCGCCTCCACCTGACGCACCAGGTCGGGCAGCAGATCCCGGACCTTGCCGGCACCCATCCGGGTGATGAACGTCAGCCGGCCCGGCTCCCCATCGGGGTTGAGCGCATCGATCAACCCGAGCGCCTCCTGTGCGGTCGCGTTGGGGCCGAGTTTGACGCCGATCGGGTTGCGTACCTTGGAGAAGAACTCCACGTGTGCGCCGTCCAGTTGACGGGTGCGTTCCCCGATCCACAGGAAGTGCGCCGAGCAGTCGTATGCCTCACCGGTGCGAGAGTCCACCCGAGTCAGCGGTCGTTCGTAGTCGAGTAGCAGTCCCTCGTGGCTGGAGAAGAACTCCACCGTTCGCAATGCCTCGAAGTCGGCTCCGGCCGCCTGCATGAACCGCATCGCGCGGTCGATCTCCGCCGCGAAGGCCTCGTACTGGGCGTAGGCGGGGTTACTCATGAACCCGCGGTTCCACTCGTGCACCAGGCGCAGATCGGCGAAACCACCGGAGGTGAAGGCACGGGTGAGGTTCAATGTGGCTGCGGAGTTCCGGTAGGCCTGCAGCAGCCGGTTCGGGTCGGGCGTGCGGGCCTCCTCGGTGAACTCGAAGCCGTTGATGATGTCCCCGCGATAGGCGGGCAGGGTCACATCACCACGGGTCTCTGTGTCCGAACTGCGCGGTTTGGCGTACTGCCCGGCCATCCGCCCCATCTTGATGATGGGCATCGAGGCGCCATAGGTGAGGACCACCGCCATTTGCAGAATCGTCTTGATCTTGTCGCGGATGTTGTCTGCGCTCAGTTCGGCGAAGGTCTCCGCGCAGTCCCCTCCTTGTAACAGGAATGCCTCGCCCCGGGCGGCCGCTGCCAGCCGTTCCCGAAGTGTGTCCGCCTCGCCGGCGAACACCAAGGGGGGCTGACTGGCCAGGTCGGCGGTCACTTCGGCCAACGCTTGCGCGTCGGGCCACTGCGGTTGCTGCTTGGCTGGGCGATCCCGCCAGGTGTCCAGGTCGTCCAGCACGCCAGATTCAGAGATTGCGCTCACCCGATCAAGGATACGAGGCTCTGGGCACGTCGTCGTCCACCAGAACGGACGACGACGTGCCGCACCCGAGAATCAGCGGGCCGCGCCCGAGAGTCAACACGCCGCGAGTCAGCGTGCCGCCCCGGCGGCAGGCACCAGTTCCTGCCCGATGCCGGCCAGGAGTTGACCGAACCACTCCACGGAGGTATCGAACGCCTTACCGCCGGCGATACGGGGGAAGTCGATCACGGACAACTGGTTGGCGGCCTCCTCATCGTGTCCCACCACGCCGGACTGACCGCGTTCGGCTGCCTTGACGGCCAACTCGGTCATGTCGTCGATCAGTTCCAGGTCTTCCTCGTTAGCCGGCGCCGAGCGGGAGAAGTACCCGGACTTCTGCACCATGACCTTCTCCGCGCCGATGAGGTCGGCGAATTGCTTGGCGAACCACTCCCCGGGGTTGATCGTGTCGAGTTTGACGTGCCCGAAGGGGTCCCGCTGGACCTCCTCCCCCGCTGCCTCGAGTTCCGCGACGATCTCAGGCACGCCGGCACCCTCGGACAGGAAGATGTTGACGTTGCCGACCTCGTCCATGATCGCCCGTAGCCGCTGCGCCTCCCCGGGGATGTCGATCGCCAGTTCCGGGAGGAATACGGCGTGAATATCCCACCGCTCCCGGGTCAGGCCGATCGCGGGGTTCCATTGCTGAGTTCCCAACCAGGAGCGGTAACGAGAGGCTGCTGCCGCGGTCAGCCACCCGCAGTGCCGGCCCATGATCTCGTGCACGATGAGCATCCGGGGGTTGGAGCGGTGCTCAGCGATGATGTTCTGGGCGAACCGGGAGGTCTGCTCGGCGGCGGTCAACGCGCCCATGGATTGGGCGATGGGCACGATGTCGTTGTCGATGGTCTTGGGCAGGCCCACCACGGTGAGGTGGTGGCCGTTCTCCTCCAGGTAGGCCGCCAGGTCCGCCGCGGTGGTGTTGGTGTCGTCGCCGCCGATAGTGTGCAGCACGTCCACACCGTCGGCGCGCAATTGTTCGGCAGCCACCGCTAGCGCGTCTTGGCCTTCCTCGATCAGGCCCCGTTTGACCAGATCGGCGGAGTTGGTGAGTTTGACGCGGGAGTTGCCAATCGGGCTACCGCCGAACTTGTACAGCAGGTCGATGTTCTTGCGTGCCTCGTCATCGATGACGATCTTCGTGCCGGTGAGCAGGCCGTGGTAGCCGTGCTCGTAGGCGATGATCTCCGTGCCGGGTGACTGTTTGGCATAGTGATTGACCAGCCCGGCGATCGACGCCGACAGGCAAGGAGCGAAGCCGCCGGCGGTCAGCAGTGCGACCCGGCCGATGGGGGTGGTGGTGGTAGACATTGTCGACCTCTCTACGTGGCACGTCGGGACGGTTGGGGACGATGGTCACCGGAGTCGGCAGCCCGGTCGCGGCGCACTCCATCAGCCCCGGCTCGCGAGGAAGGTTGGCCCGGATCGGTGCGGACTGCGCCATGTGGCCACCGCCTACGACGGCCAGCCTACTGCCGGATTAGGGTGTGGACATGGCCACACCTCCCGAGCACCCTGGCGAGGGCCCCGACGACGTGGACGAGCAGTGGGCGGAGTTGACCGCGCGCATCGGACCGCTGCAGGACCCCGGGCCCATCGGCGGTCAGGGCCCGCGCGACTATGTGGCCCCCGAGGTGGACGAACAGTTCGTTCCACCCGAACCCGGGCCGATCATCACCGGCGCCTCTCGCAACACCCTGCCGTGGATCGCCGCCGCCGGCGGCCCGCTGCTCCTGCTGCTCATGCTGATCCTGTGGCCCGCTGCCCCGTCGGTTGCCTACCTCCTGTTGGCCGCCATCAGCGTCGCCGGAGTCGCGGTCTTAATGTGGCGACTACCGCACCGGCGTAACGACGATGACGACGGCGCCGTGGTCTGAACCAGCCGCGGCCTCACCGCGGTCCGCATCGAGTAACAGTCCGGAGCGCACACAACAGACAGCACGGTGAGCAAATCCGGGTGCGGCCCGGCACCCGAGTGCCCGCGGTCAGCCGCAACCGGCCGGTATGGTTGACAACAGCAAACCAGCCACTGCGAGCCACTGTCACAGGAGCCAGCATGGAAGAATCCGCCACTCCCCTGCTTGTCCAGACGCCGGAGGAGATGTCCATCCCGGACCTCCTGATCGACTGGACCAAGAAGGATCCCAACCGCACCCTGCTGGAGACCACGACCGACGGGTCACTGTGGACCCCCATCAGCGCGGCACAGATGCATGAGCGTGTCACCGCGATCGCCAAGGGTCTGATCGCCTCGGGAATCGGCCCCGGCGACCGGGTCGGCCTGATGGCGCGCACCAGCGCGGATTGGACCATGACCGACTTCGCGATCTGGTTCGCCGGCGCGGTCACCGTGCCGGTGTATGAGACCTCCTCCCCTGATCAGACCGCGTGGATCATGTCCGACTCGGCAACCAAGGCCATCATCGTGGAGCATCGCGAGCACCGCGCCGTGGTCGAGCGAGCCCGCGAGCAGGTCGAAGGGCTGGAGCATGTGTGGACCATGACCGATCGAGGGTTCGAAACCCTCATCGAAGCCGGGCGGGAGGTCTCCGATGAGGACCTGAAAGCGCGGTACGAGGCGCTGCGAACCTCCGATCTGGCCACCATCATTTACACCTCCGGCACCACCGGGCGGCCCAAGGGAGCCGAACTCACCCACGGAAACTTCGTGGAACTGACACGGAACGCCGTCGGCGCGTTGGGTGAGCAGGTACTCAAGGACGGGGCCCGCACCCTACTGTTCATGCCGCTGGCGCACGTGTTCGCCCGGTTCGTCGAAGTGCTGTGCATCACTGCCGGTGCGCCGGCGGGCCACACCGCAGACACCACCACCCTGATGCGCGATATCGCCGGGTTCAAACCCACGTTCATCCTGTCGGTGCCCAGGGTCTTCGAGAAGGTCTACAACTCCGCGGAACAAAAGGCCGCTGCGGGGGGCAGGGAGAAGTTCTTCCACTGGGCAGCGGGCGTGGCGCAGTCCTACTCCGAAGCCCTTGATCACGGACCTGTCCCGTTCGGCCTGAGGATGAAGCACAAGGTCGCCCACAAGTTGGTGCTGAGCAAGATCCAGGAAGCGCTGGGCGGCCAGGCCGAGTTCGCGATTTCCGGCGGGGCGCCGCTGGGGCCGAGATTGGCGCACTTCTTCCGCGGCGTGGGCCTGACGGTGCTCGAGGGCTACGGCCTGACCGAGACCACCGCCCCGGTATCGGTGAACGTGCCCGACCGCACCAAGATCGGCACCGTGGGCCCGCCACTGCCCGGTGTGGGCCTCAAAATCGCCGACGACGGTGAGATCCTGACCAGTGGTATCGCGAACTTCCGCGGGTACCGCAATAACGACAAGGCCAACAGCGAATCGTTCACCGACGGGTGGTTCCACACCGGTGACCTGGGGGCCCTGGACAGCGACGGGTACCTGACCATCACGGGCCGGAAGAAGGAACTCATCGTCACGGCCAGCGGCAAGAACGTCGTGCCCTCCCAGTTGGAGGACTCCCTACGCGCCCATCCGCTGATCAGCCAGTGCGTGGTGGTGGGTGACCGCAAGCCGTTCGTGGCCGCGCTCATCACCCTGGATGCCGAGATGCTGCCCGCGTGGCTCGCCAATAACGAACTCCCGGCGATGGACGTCGCCGCCGCCGCCCGCAACGACCAGGTGCTCGCTGCGCTGCAGGAAGCGGTGGAGGCCACCAACTCCAAGGTCTCCCGGGCAGAGTCGATTCGCCGCTTCGAGGTCCTCACCGATGACTTCACCGTCGAGAACGAATACCTCACCCCGTCGCTGAAGGTGAAGCGGGACCGGGTGCTCACCGACTACGCCGACGAGGTCGAAGAACTCTACGCCAAGGCCCGGGCCGAGCGCGAAGCGATGTAGCACCGGCACTCCGCTGCGATGTGGGTGGGCGGGGCTACGGTCTAGCGGTGATGGGTACGAACCTGGACACGCGTCACATTCCGGGCCGGCGGCTGCTTTCCGCTCCGGCCCAGGGAGCCCCGGTCCAGCCCAGTTTCGCTGACCTCGGCGTGCCGCTGCACGAGGTGACCTTTACGGTGGTGGACCTGGAAACCACCGGCGGGTCCCCGTCGTCGTCGGCCATCACCGAGATCGGTGCGGTCAAGGTGCGCGGCGGTCAGGTGCTCGGCGAGTTCCAATCGTTGGTCAATCCCGGGATGCCGGTCCCGCCGATGATCACGGTGCTGACCGGGATCACCACCGCGATGGTGATCCAGGCACCCCCGATCGAAGAGGTGCTGCCGTCGTTCCTGGAGTTCGCGCACGACAGCGTGTGGGTGGCGCATAACGCCGGGTTCGACATCTCCTTCCTCAAGGCCGCGACACGCTCGATGGACCTGTCCTGGCCCTCCCCCCAGGTGGTGGACACGGTACGACTGGCCCGCCGGGTCATCACCAAGGACGAAGCGCCAAATCACAAACTCGGGACGCTGGCCGCGTTGTTCCGATCAGAAACGGTGCCCCAACACCGCGCACTCGGCGATGCCCGGGCTACCGTCGATGTGTTGCACGGCTTGCTCGCCCGGATGTCGTCCCTCGGCGTGACCCACCTGGAGGACCTGGCCACGGCCTCCGACCCCGTCCCTCCCGCACGCCGGCGCAAGGCACACCTGGCCCAAGGGCTGCCCAGCGGCCCGGGGGTCTACATGTTCATCGGACCGAACAAACAGGTGCTGTACATCGGCACCGCCACCAACCTGCGGCGGCGGGTGCGCTCCTACTTCACCGCCGCGGAGAAACGGTCGCGCATCGGGGAGATGGTCGACCTGGCCGAGGCCGTGGACGTGATCGAATGCGCCAGCGCATTGGAGGCCGCCGTCCGCGAACTACGCCTCATCGCCGCCCACAAGCCGGCCTACAATCGCCGCTCCCGTAGTCCCGAACGACTCCCGTGGTTGCGACTGACCAATGACGCTCATCCGCGGCTGTCCATCGTGCGGGCCGTACCTGCGGACGCACCCGCCATCGGTCCCTTCCCGTCTCACTCCGCCGCACGAGCGGCCCAGGACGCGATCGTCGCGGCGATCCCGCTGCGCACCTGCACCACTCGATTGCCGCTGTTGCCGGCCAAGGGTGCCGCTGCCTGCATCCAAAGGGAACTCGGCCGCTGCTCGGCGCCGTGTGTGGACCGTGATGCCAACTACGCCGCCGTGGTGAGCAACGCCCGCGAGGTGCTTGGCGGTCAGGTCGGGCAGGTGGTGGCGTCGGCCCATCGCACGATTCGCAGCCTGGCTGCTCAACAACGTTACGAGGAAGCGGCGGTGCATCGTGACCGGTTGGCTGCGTTCCTGCGTGGTGCGGCTCGTACCGAACGGCTGCGGCCGTTGCAACAAGCCCGGGAGATCGTCGCTGCCCGGCGGCCGGCCGGACCCGGATCGGGCTGGGAGGTGATTGTGGCGCGCTACGGCAGGTTGTGCGCAGCCGCCATCAGCCCCCCGGGCCGTCATCCCACTCCGGTCATCGAATCGCTACGGCAGACCGCTGAGGCGGTGGAACCACCAACCACCGCCGGCGGAGCGGCGATTGCCGAGGAGACCGAGTTGGTGGCCAGCTGGCTCGCCCAGGAGGGTGTGCGGCTGGTCCATTGGATCGAGCACGGCGAACAACCCGGCGGTTGGGCGCTGCCGATTCGGGGGGCGTGCAAGTTCGTCACCGACCTCGGCGCACAGGACTTCAAGGACCCGCGAGCCGCGGAACACGAGGCGCTGGGCCCGGCACTGGCCGACCCGGCGACGCGTGACCATCCAGAACCCGGCATGATGGAGGCCATGCCGGCGCCCCCCGCTGCGCCGGCTGCATCGAATCACCTGGAGGAGACATGCTGACCGCCATCGTGCTCATCGATACCGACGCCGATCGCATCCCGGAGGCGGCCGCGCAAGTCGCGGATATCGACGGGGTTTCCGAAGTGTTCTCGGTCACTGGTGATGTGGACCTGATCGCTGTGGTGCGAGTACGGGAGCACGAACAACTTGCCGGTGTGATCGCCGATCAGATCAGCAAGGTCGCCGGTGTGCGGCGGACCCAGACCTATATTGCCTTCCAGACCTTCTCCCGCCACGACCTGGAAGCGGCGTTCTCCCTCGGGCTGGACTGACAGCCGGGAGCACGCCGGAAGTGGAGGCACGTGCCCCGTAGCGCCGGAGGTGGAGGCACGCGCCCGGTAGCGCCGAACGTCGAGGGCGACCGAGCAACTACCACTGGCGCGCATGCCGTTCAGCCGATGCCGGCGCGCGCCAGGTCAGGATGCGGTGTCCATTACGAAGGCGCGCCGCTTCGTAGGTTAAGAGTTGGTCACCTGAATCCACCGCTCGAGGACGCCGGCAGCGGCGCCATCGTCGATGGACTTCTCAGCCAATCGCATTCCCGCCCGTAGCCGTTGCACGAGCGTTCCGGCAGCGGTGCCGGGCTGCTGCCCATGGGCCACCAACGTGGCAGCCGCATTGAGGACGACTGCGTCCCGCACCGGGCCGGTACGACCCTCGAGGAGTTGGCGAGCGACGTCGGCGTTGTGGTCGGCGTCTCCCCCGCGAAGGTCAGCCAGCCGTGCCGGCGGCAGGTCGAGTTCTTCAACGGCGTCCAACCGGTACGGCTCGACCGAACCATCGCGTGCCTCCCACACCAAGGCGGGTGCGGTAGTAGCGAGTTCATCCAGGCCGTCCTCGCTGCGGAACACCAGTCCTCGGTCACCGCGGTCGGCGAGCACACCGGCCACCACCGGCGCCAAGGCCAGGTCACCGACGCCGATGGCGGCGGCTTGCGGGCGCGCGGGGTTGGTGAGCGGGCCGAGTATGTTGAACGCGGTGGGGATCCCGAGTTCGCGGCGCGCGACTGCGGCGTGGCGGAAGGCGGGATGGAACATCTGGGCGAACAAGAAGGTGATGCCGACCTCGGTCGCGGCTTCTTGTACACGTTCTGCCGGGAGATCCAGTCGCACGCCCAGAGCCTCCAGCACATCCGCTGAGCCAGAGGATGAGGTCGCCGCACGGTTACCGTGCTTCACCACCCGGGTTCCGGTTCCGGCGACGACGAGTGCGGCCATCGTGGAGATGTTGACGCTGTGATGGCGGTCACCACCGGTTCCCACGATGTCCACGGCAGGGCGGGGCACCTCGATGGGAACCGCGTGGCGCAACATGGAGGCCGCAAGCCCCCGGATCTCCGAGACCGATTCCCCCTTGGCGCGAAGGGCTACGAGGAACGACGCCAACTGGACCGGGGAGGCGTGACCCTGCATCACCTCGTCCATCGCCCACTCGGCCTCGGCAACCGAGAGATCCTCACGCTCCAGCAGCCGGCTGATCAGCGCAGGGAAGTCCGGGCCTGCTTCGGAGCCGCCGGTGTCTGCCTCGCCGGCGCCGTCACTGCCGGGCGAAGTTACCAACGCGTTCCCTCAGAATCTCGGCCACCGCTTCCTGCACCACGAACGGATCCAGCGGGTAACCCACGACCGAATCCGCCTCCGACCAGGACGCGAGCCAGGCATCCTCCGCCCGCGCGATCAACAGCAACACCGGTGGACAGTTGAAAACTTCGGACTTCAGCGTGCGGCACAAACCCATGCCCCCGTGCTTGGGGCTCTCCCCGTCCAGCACCAACAGATCGAAGTACCGCTCATGCACATACAACTCCGTGGCCTCCGGGGTGGCCACCTCGGTCCACTCGATCAGCGGAGTGTCCACCGAAGCCCGTCGCCCGATGGCGGTCCGGACCTTCTCCCGGGTGGTGTAGTCGTCGCTGAACAACAGGATCTGGGCCCGACGCTGGGGCGCGGTTGGCTGCGAATCCTGCGTGGCGACGGTCATCGAGATCCTCCCAGTCTGTGGTGGCCGGCGCTTCGGCCTCCTGTGGTGGCCGGCACCCCGGCCTCGGTAACTAACGACATCGTAGTCGGTCCCGGGCACGGAACGCTGTCCGAGGCACAGCGGGGCGCGAGCCGCACAGGGATCTCGTTCTGACAGAACCGGCCGAAGTGTCAGCATCTTCGGGTGATGTCCTCGGCGTGGCGCCTCACTTTGACGCATCGTTATGCCTGAAGTGATGTTTCCGGGGCGTCCGTGGTGCCCAGCACTGCCCACCTCAGCCATAATGACAGGGTGTCGTCTGCAACTTCCGCTTCCCCCAGCACGCATGTGAGCGTGAAGCGCCCCAACGTCGTTACTGTCGGCATCATCGTCTGGCTGGCGAGTGAGTTGATGTTCTTCGCGGGGCTCTTCGCGATGTACTTCACGCACCGCTCCGTCGCGGGGCCCGAGATGTGGGCCGAGTCCACCGCGTACCTGGACGTGCCCTACGCCCTGACGATCACGATCATCCTGGTGTCGTCGTCGTTCACCTGTCAGTTCGGGGTGTGGGCTGCCGCAGAGCACCGCCGCACCCGCACCGGGCGAATCTGGCAACTCACCAAGTGGGGCATGAACGAGTGGTTGATCCTCACCTACCTCCTGGGAGCCACGTTCATCGCCGGGCAGATCCTGGAGTACGCCACGCTCTACGCCGAGAACCTGACCATGGCGAACTCCAGTTTCGGCTCGGTGTTCTTCATGGCCACCGGATTCCACGGCATCCACGTGCTTGGTGGCCTGATCGCGTTCCTATTCGTCCTTGGCCGCTCCTACGCGACCCGCCGCTTCACCCAGCATGAGGAGAACGCAATGCACGCTGTCTCCTACTACTGGCACTTCGTGGACGCGGTCTGGGTGGCCCTGTTCATCACCATCTACTTCATCCAGTAGCAACCCACAAACGTCGAAGGAATCACACATCGTGAAGGCACTCGCGGCGAAGAGAAGGCACCGGGCAGCCCCGGTTGTCCTCATGGTGCTCGCGCTGGTGGTGATGGGCGGACTGTTCACCGTGTTCGCCCCCCAGCCAGCCGAGGCCGAGGAGGAGATCGTGGCTGACGCGGCCGAAGGCGAACGACTCTTCATCACCAACTGCGCTTCCTGCCACGGCATGGACGCCCAGGGGAGCGAAGAAGTCCCCTCTCTCATCGGCACTGGTGCGGCCTCAGTCCACTTCCAGGTCGTCACCGGACGGATGCCGATGGTCGCCAACACCCCGCAGGCCGAGGCCAAGCCACCACAGTTGGACGAGCAGGCCGCTTACGACCTGGCCGCCTACATCGCCGAACTCGGGCCCGGGCCTGCAATCCCCAGCCCGACCCAGGTGGACCCTGAGTTGGGCGACGCGGCCAACGGCATGTTCTTGTTCCGCACCAACTGCGCGATGTGCCATAACGCGGTCGGCGCCGGCGGCGCCCTGACCGAGGGCAAGTACGCACCCGCGCTGTGGGAGTCCACCGGAACCGAAATCTACGAGGCCATGCTCACCGGACCCCAGTCCATGCCGGTGTTCAATGACGCCACGATCACCCCGGAAGAGAAGCGGGACATCATCGCCTACCTGGACGCCCAGCGCGACCCGCATCCTGGTGGCCTGAGCTTGGGTTCCCTGGGCACCGTGCCCGAAGGGATCTGGGCGTGGATCGTCGGCATCGGCGGCCTCATCGGCTTCGCGATCTGGATCGGAGCACGATCCTCATGAGCATGGAGCACACATCGCCGCAGAACCGGGACGCAGGCACTTCGGTGACCACTGCCGCCGCAGGCCACGGCGTACCAGAACGGTTCGAGAACCCCGGATTGGCACCACACCGGGAACGGTTGTCCGACAAGGACCCTGTCGCCGCGAAACGCGCCGAATGGCAGGTGGCGATCATCTTCTTGATCTCCATCCTGGCCACGGTCGGCGGAGTGGTCGGCTTCTACGCCTTCCCCGTCGACCAGCCGGACCTGGGCTCAATTCGGTTGTCCCACCTGAGCCTGGGGCTCGGCTTGGGCCTGGGCATGCTCGGCGTCGGCGTCGGCGCCATCCACTGGGCCAAGTCGCTGATGTCCGACGTCGAACGCACCGAGGACCGGCACGTCATGCAGAGCGATGCCGAGACCACCGCAACCGCGGCGGACATGATTCGCGACGGCATCAAGGACGCCAACATCGGGCGCCGTCCACTCCTGAAGGGCACCCTGGCCGGCGCGGTTCTCCTGGCTCCCCTCACCTTCCTCGTGCCGTTCATCGGGGGCCTGGGCGGCGACTGGAACATCGACCGGTTCCGCCGCACCGCGTGGGCGCCCCGCACCACCGACGACGGCCAGACGGAATTTGTCTACCTAGCCCACGACCCGGGCGGCGGCCGCATTCGTGCGGCAGACATCACCGAGGGTTCGATCGTGCACGTGATGCCTTACCGGCTCGAGGAGGAGTACGAGAACTACCTCGACGAGAAGGCCAAGGCCGTCACCATCCTGATCCGCGTGGATCCCCGGGAATTGAAAGAGCCGGAGGAGCGTCGCGACTGGTCCTATGACGGGATCGTGGCCTACTCCAAGATCTGCACCCACGTGGGCTGCCCGGTCGCCCTGTACGAACGCCAGACACACCACGTGCTGTGCCCCTGCCACCAGTCCACCTTCGACATCACCGACCAGGCCAAAGTGGTCTTCGGCCCGGCGACTCGTCCCTTGCCCCAGTTGCCCATCGCGGTTGACGACGAGGGCTATCTGTACGCGGCGGACGACTTCCCCGAACCCATCGGCCCGAGTTATTGGGAGCGTGATCGAGTATGAGCGCCACCGATGTCCCCGTTGGCGTCGCCAAGAAGAAGTCGCGGGGTGAATCGACGGCCGACCTGCTCGACAGCCGCCTCGGTGCCGCGAAGGCCGTCAAGGGCCTGGCACGCAAACTCTTCCCCGATCACTGGTCGTTCCTGCTCGGCGAGATCGCGCTCTACAGCTTCATCGTGCTGATCATCTCCGGCGTCTTCCTCACGATGCACTTCGTGCCCTCGATGGGACACGTGCACTATCCCGAAGACGCCCTGCCGGAGACGATGCAGGGGGTGTACATGTCGGAGGCGATGGCCTCCACCACATACATGTCCTTCCACGTGCGCGGTGGGCTGTTGATGCGCCAGATCCATCACTGGGCGGCGCTGCTGTTCATGGCAGCGATCGTAGTGCACATGCTCCGGGTATTCTTCACCGGCGCCTTCCGCAAGCCCCGGGAGATGAACTACCTGATCGGCTTCTCCCTGCTGCTCCTCGGGCTGATCGCCGGGCTGACCGGCTACTCCCTGCCCGATGACGTGCTTTCCGGTAACGGTCTGCGAATCCTGGAGGGTGTGGCGCGAGGGATCCCGATCCTGGGTGCCTACCTGTCGATGCTGGTGTTCGGCGGAGAGTTCCCGGGCACCGACATCATCCCGAGGATGTTCACGCTGCACATCCTCGTCATCCCGGGCATCATCCTGGCGCTTGTGTCGGTGCACCTGTTCCTGGTTTTCTGGCACAAGCACACTCAGTACCCGGGGCCGGGACGCACGAACAAGAACGTGGTCGGCTATCCCCTGTTCCCGGTCTATATGGCCAAGGCCGGCGGCTTCTTCTTCATCGTGTTCGGGTTCATCGCACTGATGGCCGCCACCATGGGCATCAACGCGGTCTGGAACTACGGCCCATACGACCCCTCCTTGGTCAACGCCGGCGCACAACCCGACTGGTACATGCTCTTCCTCGAGGGCGCGCTGAGACTGATGCCCGGCGTGTGGGAACTGAATATCTTCGGCTTCCTCATCCCGCTGAACATCCTGGTTCCCGGCCTGATACTGCCCGGCATCCTGTTCGTGTTCTTCGGCGCTTATCCCTTCATCGAGAAGTTGGTCACCAAGGACACCAGGGAGCACCACGTACTCGACCGGCCACGCAACGTGCCCGTGCGCACCGGCCTGGGCGTCGCGTTCATCACCGCCTTCATGGTGTTGAACTTCGCCGGCGCGAACGACTTGATCGCAACGCACTTCGAATTGAGCCTGAACGCGATCACCTACGTGCTCCGGGTGGCCTTCTTCGTTGCCCCGGTCTTGGCGTTCATGATCACCAAGCGTCTGTGCATCGCGCTACAGCAAAAGGATCGCGATCTGGTGCTCCACGGACACGAGTCCGGGCGGATCGTGCGATTCGCCTCCGGCGAATACGTCGAGGTCCACACGCCTCTGGATGAATACGAGCGCTGGGTGCTGGTGGGTTACGAGGCCGAACGCCCACTCGAGATCGAACCGCCGGAGGACTCCGCTGGGGTTCGCCGACCCGGGTACCGCCGGGATCGGTTCCGTCAGGGACTCTCCAGGTTCTTCTACGAGGACCGCATTGAGCCGGTGACCCCGGCCGAACTGGCTGCGGCGCAGCAGGACGGCGCACAGGAGGCGATCGAGGCCGATGAGGTCGCACGGGACCAAGTTGAACAGTCCTCCGAGCGGGTCAGCGTCGGCGCACCATCGGAGCCGGACGCCCCACAGGATTCCGACCACGGATCGGGAGGCGACGGGCGTTCCGGGAGTACCGCGCCGGCTGGCGACTGACGCCCAGTAAGCGCTTCACGATGAGGGCCCGAGCGAGGATGTCTCGCTCGGGCCCTCAACCTTTTTGGGGATTTCTCCAGCCGCTTTTGATGGATCGGTTATGCGCAGCACTCCCCCGGCGACCCTCTGGCTCACAGCGCCACCTACCCCCGGCCGGTTGAGTCGCCGGAAGCCTCCGGCGGGCACTGTGCGCCCGTTGGCGGCCTCCAACTACCCTCGTCGCAACTGCCCGACCACACAGTGGATCGGCGGCGCGCCACGGCCTCCGACGTATCGCGCGTACCAACGGCGCACGTACTACGGTGGGAGTGGGCCGCGGCATGACCTGCATGGTTATGCCGCGGTAACACACGCGGTGCGGAACGACCGCACCAACCAATACCTGGAGGTTTTTCATGGCGCAATACACGCTTCCTGAGTTGCCCTACGACTACTCCGCGCTGGAACCCCACATCTCCGGCAAGATCATGGAACTGCACCACAGCAAGCACCATGCAACCTACGTGGCCGGAGCCAACACCGCCCTGGAGAAGATGGCCGAGGCCCGCGAGTCCGGCGACCTGTCCGCAGTGAACATGCTGGAGAAGAACCTGGCGTTCAACCTGGGCGGGCACATCAACCACTCGGTCTTCTGGCAGAACCTCTCCCCCGAGGGCGGAGGGGAGCCGGAAGGCGAACTCGCGGAGTTCCTCAAGGACCAATTCGGGTCCTTCGAAGGATTCAAGAAGCACTTCTCCGAGAACGCCACCGGCATTCAGGGCTCGGGATGGTCCATTCTGGGCTGGGACAACCTTGGGCAGCGCGCGCTGATCTTCCAACTGTTCGACCAGCAGGGCAACATTCCCGTCGGCATCACCCCCTTGCTCCAACTCGACATGTGGGAGCACGCGTTCTACCTCGACTAC
>DATGSR010000004.1:0-3336 GCA_035302405.1 Beutenbergiaceae bacterium | reverse complement strand
TTCGTTGTCGGTGCCGCTCAGGTCACCGCGGATGATGGACCCGCTGAGGTCCACCTGCCCGGTGGACTCCGAGATCGTCACGTCCGCGCCGAAGTAGTTGATTTCCTCGCAGTCGGTCAACCACAGGCCCGGGCCCGCTTGCACGCCGCCGTTGCCGATGTAGGTGGTGGTGCCGTCCACTTCGCTAGCACAGATGGAGGCGCCGTAGGGGTTGTGGGCCACGGTCAACTCCCCGTCGATGGTGGAGTCGATGACGTCGGTGTAAGTGGTGCCTTCGGTGTTCACCCACCGGCCCACTTCGGTGCTCTCCAGGTACACATCCCCGGAAACCGCCTCGAGGCGTCCTTGTATGGCGGCGTCGGTGCTGTAGAAGAACGTGGAGTCCTCCGTGGCCCGGCCCAGGTAGTTGCCCTCGACCTCGGTGCCGTCCAGGTAGATGCCGTAGGCGCCGTTGTTCACCAGGTTGCCACCCACGGTGGTGTCGGTGGCGTCGAAGAATGCGCCGCCGTTGACCACCACGCGTTCGGAGAACGTGGCGTCGGTGGCCACGAGGTTCGCTCCGGATCGCACCAGTACGTCGCCGTGCACCGTCGTGCCTTCCAGCACGCAGGTGCGGTCGGCCGGCACCACCAGGTCGCCTGCCACCGTCACTTCACCGGCCGTGCCGATGCAGCGGGTGACGGTGTCCGCCGAGGCGCTGGCGGCGCCGGCGATCACGCCGGTGGCGGCAAGGGCGAGCGAGGCCATCACGGCAAGCGGTCGGGTTCTCCTTCGCACGTGCACTCCTTTACGGCCCGCCACGATGCGGGCGGTCGGGAACAGCGTGCCGTCACCCTACGCAGGACTGTAGGCAGGGGGCAATAGCCCCGACCGGGATGAGTGTGACGCGTGCCGGGGGTGATGGCAAGTTGGGCGCGCCGAACGCCCTGCGCGAATTGTGCGCTATTTATGCACACCTGCGCCGTCCCTGACACTCAGGACGTCCCCACGCTCACGATCCGGTGGGCGGCCACCGTCAACTCCGTCTGCCGGCCCACGTCCAACACCCGCACGCGCCCGCCGGCCACGCTCAGCGGGCGCACCCGGTGGCGCTGGGCAGCCCCAGCCGATCCGGCGATCACCAACTCCACGTCCTGCCCGCCCTGAGCCGCCCGGCGCAACAACTCCAGCGCGTACACCGGGTCCGTGCTGTGCCCGTTACCGGCCACCTGCTCTTCCCCGGCGCGCATCTGCGCGATCGCCTCATCCAGCGTGCGCGAGTCCTGCGCGGCGGTGGCGCTCACCGGCGGCGCCGGCATCGGGTGTGTGGCCCGCACCTGCCGCGGTTGCATGGACACCACTTGGCCGTCCAACGTCTCGGCCAACGCTGAATAACCAGCGCCGTGCAACGCGTCCAACAACTCCTGCGGACCCACCTGGGCGATCGCCACTGTGGGCGCGAGTAACTGCAACCCGAGACCGTCCAACTCCGAATCCCCCAGCAGCGCAGCCAGCGCGCCTTCCTCCTCGGCGCGCAGGAACGACCGGGCCCGGCCCACGCGCAGGTGCCCATGGTGCCGCGCGGTGTCACTCACCAGGTACTCCAGCGGCTGGGGCAGGGGCGTGCGCGAATAGGTGCGCAGGCGCTCCAGTATCTGTTCATCGCTCCACCCGGCGTCCAGGGCGCCGCGGAGGGAGTCGGCCGTGAACCGCACCGTGAGCGCCGACCCGCGGGATTCGATCACGGCGACCTGTTCCAGCACCGAGGCCAACCCAGGATCAGGCCGTCCGGGCACGACGCCGGTGAGGTCGCCTTGGATGAACAGGTCCGCTACCGCAGGGGGCAGGTCGGCGGCGAAGGCCTCGGTGACGGTAGTTAGCGTCGGGTCACCTTCGTCTCCGACCATCGGCGCGTGCGCGCCGGCAGCAGTGGCCACGGTGGCGTGCACGGCCGCGTTCGCAGCGTCGCTGGTGGCCTGCGCGAGCGTTTGCCCCGCACGACTCAGCGCCCCGGCCCCGGTGAGGCCCAACGCCTCCGCCTCGGCCAGCACCGCGGCCACCGTCTCTACCGGCGGGGCGGAGCGCGGGGTGTGCCACGCCAGATGCTCCTGTACCTCCTCGGCCGACGGGGCCGACCCCACCGGCCACGCCGCCAGCGCCTCGAGTACCCGACGGCGAAGTCGCGGCGCCCAACTGCGCTGGAGGTCGGCAGCCAGCGCAGCACGCAGTGCGCCCTTGTCGGTGCGGGTGCCCACCAAACACGGTGTGCGGGCCGAGTCCAGCCACGCGCGCACCAGGGCGGCCCACCGCTGCGGCACCGGTGGCGGCTCATCGTCCAAGGCAACCGCAGTGGGAGCCCAAACGGTGCCGTCGGCGGACATGTGCTGGCCCAACAGACCCAGCATGCCCGCCAGTTCCACCACCAGTGCGGCGCGGGCGGAATCGCCGTCGATCATTTCCGCGACCCGCTTGACCTCCCGCACCCCCAGGCCGCCGGTGCGAAGCACGGGCGCGGGCTCCTGGGACCAGGCGCGCACGAGCACGTCGATCTCGCGCAGGATCTGCTCCCCGGCGTGGGCGGACTCCGCGGCCACCGTCGCATCGTCGCGCACCGGCACCTCGGCCAGCGGCGCTCGCAGGGGCACCTCGCGCACCAGCCGGTCACCGCGGAGCGCCAGCCCCACCTCGCGCGGCAGTACCACTTGCGTTGCCGACAGGCGATGCAGCACCCGCGCGTGCAGCAGCCACTCCACGGCGGGCGGCATCCGCTCGAAGGAGCCCACCGGCGGCCCCCACATCAACGCCTCCACGGCACGCCTGGCACCCTCGGGCGCGTCGGCAAGCACCTCCTGAACCGCCGCGGCTGTGGTCGGCCACCCCTCGGCTGCGTCCACGCCAAGCACCTGCAGTGACGGGCCCAGCCCCAGTGGTTGATCGGCCAGCACGTCGCGCGCGGCCTCCACCAACCACCATCCGCCCGGCGCGCCGAACACCAGCGCGCGGTCCCGCAGTTGCTGCACCGCGTCGTCAATAGCAAAACCATCGTCGAGTTCAGCAGCGCCGTCGGGCCCAGCATCGCCGTCGGTCCCGGCAACGACGTCGGGCATAAGCCCCAGCGCGAGCGCTAGCGCGTCCAACCCGACTGGAGCATCTGGCGATCCAAGCACCGCCAGGGCTTCGGCCACCAACAGGGCGGGCCGGTTCACCTCACCCAGTGCGCGCGTCACCGAGGCTCGCGAGCCGGCGCGGGCTGCCAAGGCGGTGATTGACGACGGCGGGGGAGTGGCCAGGTCCGGGCGCAACCCGAGCAGCCGGGCCAAGTGCTCGTCGTCCCACTCCCGCAACTGCGCAGCCAGA
>DATGSR010000003.1:0-3760 GCA_035302405.1 Beutenbergiaceae bacterium | reverse complement strand
CATCGGGGCCGTACATGGGACACTAGTGGCCGTGCTCGCCCCGTACCGTCGGGTTCTGAGCAAACCCGGCGCGTGGCAGTTCTCCGCCGCCGGCGTGCTCGCCCGTCTGCCGCTGTCGATGGTGGCCATCTCCATCGTGCTCATGGTCACCTCGTTGTACGACTCCTATGCGCTGGCCGGGCGGGTCTCAGCGGTCTACGCCGTGTCCCAAGCCCTGTGCGCGCCGCAGTTGGCGAAGTTGGTGGACTGGTTCGGACAATCCCGGGTGATGCGTAAGTCCCTGGCGGTGGCGTTGACCGCCCTGGTGGTGCTGGCCGTGGCGGGTTGGCAGCTCGCCCCGGAGGCGGTGTTGTACGTCACCGCGGCACTTGGCGGGGCGATGGCCGGTTCGATGGGCTCGATGGTGCGGGCCAGGTGGACGCGGATCCTCTCCGAACCTCGGGAGATCCACACCGCCTTCTCCCTGGAGTCCGCGCTGGATGAGTTGGTGTTCGTCGTCGGGCCGGTGATGGCAACCTTCCTGGCCACGTCCGTGCACCCGGTGGGCGGGCTGTTGGTGGCGGTGGCGGCCTCTGGGATCGGAGGCTTCTGGCTCTTGTCCCAGCGAGCCACCGAGCCGGCAGCCTCGGGTCGCCCGGACCGGGGAGGACGCCGCTCGGTCATCCGCCGGGGCGGGATGATCACGGTGGTCCTGGTGTTCATCTCGGTCGGCGTCATCTTCGGCGGGCTGGATGTGGCGACGATCGCCTTCGCCGAGGAACGAGGCGTGCGCTCCTTCGCCGGAGTGTTGTTGGGTGTCCTCGCATGCGGGTCGCTGCTCTCCGGCCTGGCCTACGGCGCGCGCAACTTCGTCAGCCCGCTGTGGAAGCGCTTCGTGGTCGGCATGTTGCTGCTGGCCGGCGGGGTGTCGGTGTTCCTGCTCATCGACACGGTGCCGGTGCTGGCGGTGGTGATGTTCGTCGTCGGCCTGGCCATCTCCCCCACCATCATCACCGGCAACGCGTTGGTGCAGTCGATGGTGCCCGCCAACCGGCTGACGGAGGGACTGGCGTGGGCCAGCACCTCCATCGGCGTGGGTTTCGCCAGCGGCATGTCGATGACCGGTGAGGTGATCGAACGTGCGGGCGCGGACGCCGGTTACGTGGTGATGGTGGCTGCCGGGTGGGTAGGCGTGCTGATCGCGCTGCTGGGAGCCCGGGTGTTACGTGCTCAGGCCCAGGCCGCGCGCACCTCTTCCTCGGTGGACTGATACGTCCGGCCCGATTGCTGCACGGCCATCGTGAGGGCCTCGAGGAGTTCCACCATCTCGTTGATGTGGTAATTCCACTCCCGCTGACTCTCCTGATAGGCCATCGACGCCGCTCCGGTCCAGTCGTGGGCCAGTGGCCGCAGGCGGGCCGTCATCTCCGCCAGGTGCTCACGCATCGCCAAAGTAGTGGCCTGCATGTCATCGGCGGCCTGCCGCACGGCATCGACGGTGACGAGAATCTGCTCCGACATCGCTGCTCCCTTACTCCGGCCGGTGCAGGTCACGGGCACGTTCGGCGGCATCGGCCGCACGCTGCATACTGGCGCGCAGGTCCGTGAAGGCTTCGTTGAGGACGGAGAACCGTTCCCCGCCGGTGGCTTGATCGTGCTCGGCGATCTCGGCGGTGATGGTGGCCAGATTCTGCGCCGCTGTTTCCTGGATCCGTTGGGCCGCCGGGGAGTCGTCCTCACCGGAGAGCACCTTCGCCAGAGTGGTCTGCCCGCGGTCGATCCGGCCCTGTATCTCTTGCCAGTCCCGGCCGTGCTCGCCTCGGCGGGCTGCCTCGGCGCGCTCCTGGTCGAGCTCGTGGCTTTCGCGCGCGAACTCCGCTCGGTCCTGTTGCTGCTGCGCCGCGGTGGCGCGTGCCTGCTCGGTGGCTTGGCGGATGTCGGCCAGCAGTTCGTCGATCTCGGCACGGTCGACGTTCATTGCGGCACCCCGAACGCGTTGGCAGTAGCCGCTTTGCCGGCGCTGACGGTGCGCACCCGGTTGACGTTCGCGATGCTGTTGGCGGTCACCTTGATCGCGTAGGCGAGCCGGGTGAGCACCACAATGACACTGCGGAACCGTTCCACGAAGTCCACCACGCGTTGGATCAGGCGGATGCCCTCGTTGATGCGTTTGATCGCCTCGGCCGAACTGATCACGCCGTCGATCACGCCGACCGCCCAGCCGATCACCGGGACGGATAGTTCAGCCAGGGCGCGGGTGAGCCAGTCGCCCAGGAATCCCAGGATCCCGGCGATTGCCTCGGCGGTGGCCTGGGCCAGTTCCACCAGCGCGCCGGTGACCTCGGCCATCGCTTCGCACCCTTCGCCGTACTGGCGGAAGTCCTCGGCGATCTGTTGCACCCGTTCGCTGTAGGCGGCAGCGGCTTCGCCGGTCCACCCAGGGGGGTTGGCGGCTGCCTCGAAGTTCATGCCGATACCCTCGGTAGCCCCTTGCGCCTGCGCCCAGGCCATCTTGCCGGCGGACAGCCCCACCCAGTCCCCGGCGATGGGCTCCACCAGTGAGCGGATGGCGGAGACTCCTACCAGTTGCTCCAGCAACCAGTCCAGGCCGCCGAGCAGCGGTCCGGCTCGCCAACGCAAGTTGTTGCCGAAGTCGTCGGTGGTGGGCTGGGGTGAACTCAGCATCGACGTCGGGTTGACGACCTCTAGTACTGTCATCGGTTCTGCGCCCATTCGTGAGAGGTGGTGTTCGGGTTACCTCCAGCGATGTCGCGCACGCGTTGCAGTGACTCCGCACTTTCGCGTGCCTCGCCATAGGCTTCGAAGGCGCCCTGGGTCTGGCCGGCCAGTCGCAGCGCGTCCTGCCCGGTCTGCCAGCTGCGCACGGTCAGGTCGCTATCCACCCAGGCTCCCGGTTGCGGTGGCCCATCGGACCAGTTGCCCGTTTGCAAGCCGTGTTCGTAGGCGCGGCCCCACGCCCCGTACTGGAACTGCTGGTACCGCTCCTGCAGGCTGGAGGTGGCCCCGGGGTTGCCCCACCGGCTCTCCGCTTCGCCCCAGAACCAGTCCGCGGCACGTTCGGTGCCGCGCTCCATCATGGAGTCGAACGGCTGCCGGATCCGGAACTGGTCCACCGCTTTCACACCGTCGGGTAACGGGTCCCGGGGCAGCACATGGTCGGCGTACGTGTTGAGCCCGGCTTTGCCGGCGGCATCCAAACTGGAGCGGCCAGAGTCCAGCACGCTGGCGGTGTGGTCCATCAAGTACTGGAAGGGCCCCTTGGCTTGACTGGCGTCCCCTGCGCCCATGAGACCGGTGGCGGGGGGCAATTGCGGGCCCGCACCCGGTGGCGCAGGCGGTGGCACGTGCAGGTCCGATCCGCCCACGGCCTGCTCCAGTGCCACGCGGCTGGCCTCATCGGCGTCCAAATAGGCCTGTTTGCTGCTCTCCGCGGCTTGCGCAACGGCGTCGCACACCGCTTGCCCCTGACCAAGTCCGTCCATCGCGTTGTCCCGGCCGGCGTGGTACATCGGGGCGAGGAACCCCATGACCAGCCCGCCGACGTCGTCCAGGGTGGCGTGGGCGGCGAGGTGGTCGATGATCGCCTGCATGTGGTCGGCTTGGCGCTCGGCTAGTTGCCGGATGAGTTCCAGCGTGTCCGCCTGCACCGCGAACTCCGTCATACTTACCTCCACTGACCACGTGCACCCACCAGTGGTGTGCTGCTACGACCGTTCGTCGCTGACGCTACGGCGGCACCTGCGAACTCGGAATGGGCAGA
>DATGSR010000002.1:0-3912 GCA_035302405.1 Beutenbergiaceae bacterium | reverse complement strand
TGCGGCCGGCCACCCCGAGGGGATCAGGATCAACGTCATCGATACCCCCGGGCACGCCGACTTCGGCGGTGAGGTGGAGCGCGGGCTGTCGATGGTGGACGGCGTGGTGCTACTGGTGGACGCCTCCGAGGGCCCGCTGCCGCAAACCAGGTTCGTACTGCGCAAGGCGCTCGCGGCCCAGTTACCGGTGATCCTGGTGGTGAACAAGGTCGACCGCCCGGATTCACGCATCGACGAGGTGGTCGCCGAAGCCACCGACCTGCTGCTGTCGCTGGCCGAGGACGTCAGCGCCGAGGTGCCGGACCTGGATTTGGACGCGGTACTGAACGTCCCCGTTATCTACGCCTCCGCCCGCGCCGGGCGTGCCTCGTTGAACCCGCCCGCCGCCGGTGAACTGCCCGACGACGAGGGCCTGGAGCCGCTCTTCCACACGATCCTCACCACTATCCCGGCGCCGACGTATGACGACGAGGCCACCTTGCAGGCGCACGTGACCAACCTGGATGCTTCCCCGTTCCTGGGCCGGTTGGCGCTGCTGCGGATCTTCAACGGCACCCTGCGCAAGGGTCAGCAGGTCGCCTGGGCCCGGCGCAACGGGGAGATCACCACCGTGCGGATCTCCGAACTGCTACGCACCCGCGGCCTGGAGCGCATCCCCACCGACCAGGCCGGCCCTGGTGACATCGTCGCTGTCGCCGGCATCGAGGACATCACCATCGGGGAGACCCTCACCGACCCGGACGACCCGCGCCCGCTGCCGCTGATCACGGTGGACGAGCCGGCCATTTCGATGACGATCGGCATCAACACTTCGCCGTTGGCCGGCCGCACGAAGGGCACCAAGGTCACCGCCAGGCAGGTCAAGGACCGCCTGGATGCCGAGCTGGTCGGTAACGTCTCCCTGCGGGTGCTGCCCACCGAGCGACCCGACGCCTGGGAGGTGCAGGGCCGCGGGGAACTGGCCCTGGCGATCCTGGTGGAGCAGATGCGCCGGGAGGGCTTCGAACTCACCGTCGGCAAACCCCAGGTGGTCACCCGCACCATTGACGGCACGATCCACGAGCCCACCGAACGGATGACGATCGACATACCCGAGGAATACATGGGGGCCATCACCCAGTTGCTGGCGGCCCGGCGCGGGCGGATGGAGTCGATGACCAATCACGGTTCCGGGTGGGTGCGGATGGAGTACCTCATCCCCGCCCGCGGCCTGATCGGGTTCCGCACCCAGTTCCTCACCGAGTCCCGCGGCACGGGCATCGCCTCCTCCATCGCCGACGGCTACCAGCCCTGGGCCGGGGCGATCGAGTTCCGCACCTCCGGATCCCTGGTGGCAGATCGCGCCGGCAAGGCCACGGCCTATGCGATGTTGAACCTGCAGGACCGCGGAAACTTCTTCATCACCCCCGGCACCGAGGTGTACGAGGGCATGGTGGTGGGGGAGAACACCCGCGGGGAGGACATCGAGATCAACATCACCCGGGAGAAGAAACTCACGAACGTCCGCGCCGCGAGTGCCGATGTGTTCGAGGGTCTGAACGCCCCGCGGGACCTGACGTTGGAGGAGTCCTTGGAGTTCGCCCGGGATGATGAGTGCGTGGAGGTTACCCCCGACGCGGTACGCATCCGTAAGGTGATCCTGGACAGCAACGACCGGAACAAGGCGGCCGCCCGGGCCCGACGAGCCTGACCCGCCGCCTTGCCGGTGAACCCGCAGGAGGAGATCGCGTGACCCAGGCTGCCCCGCAGGGTGCCCAGGACCCGCCCGAAGCATCTCCGCTTCGTCCGCGTACCCTCGCGGTGTTTGCCCACCCCGACGATGAGACCCTCTCCGCAGGGCCCCTCCTGGCCACCATGGCCGGCCGCGGTCACGTCACCTTGGTCACCACGAACCGGGGGGAGAGGGGCGAGGTGATCGGCGCCGAGTTGGCTCACCTCGAGCAGGACCCGGAGGCGCTGGGCCGGCACCGCGCCCAGGAGATCACCGGCGCGCTGCGCGCACTGGGGGTCGACCGCCACTTCTTCTTCGATGAGTTGCCCGGGCTTCGCGACCGGCGCCCGCCGCGGTTCACCGACTCGGGTATGCAATGGCCGCCGGGTGAGACCGCCGTCCGCGCGGTACCGGCCGACGACGTGCGGGAGGATGCGTTCTCCCTGGCGGACCAGGGGGTCACGGCCCGACTGCTCGCCGCACTAATCCGCGCCGAACGCCCCCACCTGGTGCTCACCGATGAGCCCGACGGCGGGTACGGCCACCCCGATCACGTCGCCTCCCATCAGGTCACCATGGCAGCGGTGAACCTCGCGGCCGATGATCGGGCCACCCCACTGGCCGACGACGACCCGTTGACCGGCACCGAGCCGTGGCGCGTGCCCGTGGTCGCCTGGGTGGTGCGCCCCCAGGAGCGGGTACGCCGGGCGCTGACCTGGCTCGCCGATCACCCTGGCCGCCCCCGAATCTCCGAGCACACCGCAGGGCCCCTGCATGTCCCGGATGCGACCGACCCCATGCCCAGCATCGTGCGCCCCGATGCGCAGGTAGACCTGGACGTCCCACTGGGCGCCGAGGTGATCACCGCCCTGGGTGAGGCGATGAAGTCCCACCGCACGCAGATCCAAGTCGCGCACACCGACCCGGGCCTGGTGCAGGATTCCGCCGGGCACGCCGCCGGATGGTTCGGCCTGTCCAATGACGTGCTGCAACCGGTCCTCGCTCGCGCCACCGCCATGGTGGCCCCCGGCTGGGGCAGCGGGGCCATCCTGAGGGCCCTGGTCAGCGGCGCGGACGACCACGGGGGAGCCTTGGACGACGGGGCCGCTGGTGACGGCCCCCCGGCTGCCGCGGACGTGGCGCCGCGCTGGTACTCCGGAGTCATGCTCGCTATGGCCGGGCTACTGGGACTACTGGTCGGCTCGATCGCTACGGTGTTCCACCGGTGGCAAGTCCCTTATGGCCTTCTGCTGGCCCTGCTCGCCGTGTTGACCGCATCCGTCCTGGCTCGCGCCCTTGCCGACCGGCGGGGTCAGGTGGCTTACACGGGGGTGTTGTTCGTCGTCGTGCTCGCCATGACCTACTTGGGTAATGGTGATGTGATCGTGGCCAATGAGGCGATCGGCGTGATCTGGCTGCTCGGGGCCCCGTTGGTGTCGGTGTTGGGAGCGCTCGCTCCGCGGAGGTGGTTCCGTGATGAATGAGCCGGTGTGGACCGAGGAACGGGTGGATGCCTACCGGTTGGCGATGTCCCGGCTGATCTCCGGGGTGTGTGTGGTCTCGGCCCGTTCGGGCAGTCTGGACCTCGCGATGACGGCCACCTCGGTAGTGTCGGTGTCCCTGGAACCGCCCACGGTCCTGTTCTGCGTGCATTCCGATGCCCGGTTGGCAGAGGCGGTTGAGCCCCCAGGGCGGTGGGCCGTAAGCGTGCTGGACGCCGAGGCGCTCGCCGTGGCCGATTGGCTCGCAAGCCCCGGTCGGCCCGCGGTTGGGCAATTGGATCGGGTGCCCTTCCACCGCGGCGAACGTTCCGGCGCGGCGTTGCTCGATCAGGCCACCGCGTGGGTGGAGTGCCGCACCGAGTGGACCAAGACGGCCGGGTCCCACGACGTCGTGGTCGGCCAGGTGCTGAGTGTCACCTCGGCGCCCCGCGGCGAGGGCGGCATCGTGCACCACCACGGCCGGATGCGGCAATTGCGTTGAGTGAGGGGCCTGGTCCCGCCATGCTGTGATGGCGGCCACCTCCGGCGTGTGTGCGAAGCATTAGTCCGGGGCGGCCGTTAGGATGTGCCGGGGCACGCGAGCCCGGATATATCGAGGGAACACGTGGCGATGGCTAAACAGGGGCCTGAGGGGCCGGACCAGGACGCCACCGGGGATCGGGCGGAACCATCGAACTCCGGGGGCTCGACGGATGCTGC
>DATGSR010000001.1:0-16658 GCA_035302405.1 Beutenbergiaceae bacterium | reverse complement strand
CTCATCAGGCGTGGACCCGCGCCCGGCCGCTAACCTGCCGATAGTCCCCCGTTCCGCAGCACCGGAGGAATAACAACGGCCATGGTCTCCAGCGTGTACGTCACTTCACCCGAAGGGCACACCGGCAAGTCCTCGGTGGCGTTGGGCCTGGTGGACCTGTTCGCCCGCCGGGTGAGCCGCGTGGGAGTTTTCCGTCCCGTGGCACGCAGCGGCACCGACCCCGACTCGGTGCTGCGGTTCCTGCTGAACCACGAGGGCATCGATCTGACCTACGACGAGTGCGTGGGCGTGACCTACGAAGACGTGCACGCCGACCCCGACGCGGCGCTGTCCACCATCCTGGCGAAGTACCGTCAGGTGGGCCGCAAGTGCGACATGGTGGTGATCGTGGGCTCGGATTACACCGACGTCGCCGGCCCCACCGAGTTGGCGTTCAACGCACGCGTAGCAGCCAACCTGGGCTCCGCCGTCGTCCTCGTCACCTCCGCAGTGGACCGCACCGGCGCGGAGGTGCGCGCAGTGGTGGACGTCGCGGCCGCGGAACTGCGCTCCGCGCATGCCGAACTAGTGGCGGTGGTGGCCAACCGGGCAGACCCCGACCGCCTGAAGGATGTCCGCCGGTCCCTGGCCGACCTGCCGGTACCCGCCTGGGTGATGCCCGATGTGCCGCTGCTGTCCGCCCCCCGGGTAAGGGACCTGCTGCACGCCGTCGACGGCTCCCTGATCGCCGGTGAGGAAGCGCTGCTGGATCGGGAGGCCGAGGACGTGATCGTCGCCGGCATGACCATGGAACATGTGCTCGACCGGCTCACCGAGGGGGCCGTGGTGGTGGTGCCCGGGGACCGTTCCGATGTGATTCTGGCGATGTTGTCCGCGAACGCCGCCGAATCCTTCCCGTCCTTGGCCGGCATCATCCTCAACGGCGGATTCCGGCCCCCGGACCCGGTGCGCCGGCTGGTGGATGGGCTCGCCCCGCGGTTACCGATCATCACCACCGATCTGGGCACCTACGAAACCGCGAGCGCGGCCGCCCGCACCCGGGGTCTGCTATCCGCCGGGTCCCAACGCAAGCTGGATGTGGCCCGGGCGACGTTCGAGGCGCACGTGGACGGCCAGGAGTTGGCGGATGCGGTGAACGTCTCCCACAGCGACGTGGTGACGCCGCTGATGTTCGAGTACGACCTGCTGGACCGAGCCCGACAGGCCGGCAAACACATCGTGCTGCCCGAGGGTTCCGATGACCGGGTGCTGCGCGCGGCGTCCACGCTCATGGCCCGGGAGGTGGCGCAGTTGACCCTGCTCGGGGAGGAGGCTGCGGTGCGCACCCGGGCCCGGGAACTGGGCCTGGACCTTGATGCCGCACAGGTCATCTCCCCTGAGGATCCCGACTTGGTGGAGCGGTTCGCCGCCGAGTACGCCGAGTTACGCGCCCACCGGGGCATGACCCGGGAGCGGGCCCGAGAGATCGTCACCGACGTGTCCTACTTCGGCACCATGATGGTTCACCTGGGGCTGGCCGATGGGATGGTCTCCGGCGCCCAGCACACCACCGCCCACACCATCCGGCCCGCGTTCGAAATCATCCGGACCGTGCCCGGGGTGTCCATCGTCTCCTCGGTGTTCTTCATGGCCCTGTCCGACCGGGTGCTGGTATACGGCGACTGCGCCGTCAACCCCGACCCGGACGCCGAGCAGTTGGCCGATATCGCCATCTCCTCGGCCCAGACCTCGGCGCAGTTCGGCGTGGAACCGCGGATCGCGATGCTGTCCTACTCCACCGGGGAGTCCGGGTCCGGGGCGGAGGTGGACAAGGTTCGCACCGCCACCGAGTACGTACGCGAACGCAGACCCGATCTGGTGGTGGAGGGGCCGATCCAGTACGACGCAGCGGTGGACGCCTCGGTGGCGCAGGCCAAATTGCCCGGCAGTGAGGTAGCCGGACGGGCCACGGTGTTCATCTTCCCGGACCTGAACACCGGCAACAACACCTACAAGGCAGTCCAGCGCAGCGCCGGGGCCGTGGCGGTGGGACCGGTGTTGCAGGGACTGAACAAACCGGTCAACGACCTCTCCCGCGGTGCCCAGGTGCAGGACATCGTCACCACCGTGGCGATCACCGCGGTTCAGGCCCAGGCCGTGCAGGCCCAGGAGGGGGACCGGTGAGCGCGCAACCCAAGAAGGCACGGTCCGACGACGACGCCACCGCCTCGGGCGCCGGGCGGCACCAGGAGGGGGTGGTGCTGGTGGTGAACTCCGGATCGTCGTCGCTGAAGTACCAGGTCATCGACACCACGACGGGGTCCGCCCTGGCGAAGGGGCTGGTGGAGCGGATCGGTCTACCCTCGGGGCTCTGCACCCACTCCAACGGGTCCGACGAGGTACGCATCGAACGCGAGGTTCCTGACCACGCCGCGGCCATGGCCTCGATGCTGGAGGCCTTCGACACCCACGGGCCGGCGTTGGCGGAGTTGGATCTGGCGGCGGTGGGGCACCGGGTGGTGCAGGGCGGGGCGCGCTTCGGCGGTCCGGTGCTGATCGACGACGAGACCGTGCGGGTGATCGAGGACGTCTCCGACCTGGCTCCGCTGCACAACCCGCCCAACCTGCAGGGGATCCGCGCGGCACGAGAAGCATTCCGGGAGGTGCCGCACGTGGCGATCTTCGATACCGCTTTTCACCTGACGATCCCCAACTACGCCGGGACATACGCGATCGACCGGACGGTGGCGGCCAAACACCGCATCCACCGGTACGGCGCGCACGGCACGTCCCACCAGTTCGTGGCCAGGGAAGCGGCGCGGTTCCTGCGGCTGTCACCACGAGAGGCGAACCTGATCGTGCTGCACCTGGGCAACGGCGCCTCGGCCACCGCCGTCAAGGCCGGCCGGTCGGTGGACACCTCGATGGGCCTGACCCCGCTGGAGGGTTTGGTGATGGGGACCCGCTCCGGCGACATCGACCCGGCGGTGGTGTTCCACCTGGTCCGCACGGCGGGGATGAGCATCGATGAGGTGGACACGCTTCTCAACCGCCGCTCGGGGATGCTGGGCTTGAGCGGGCTGGTGGACATGCGCGATGTGGACCGCGCGATCCGTGAGGGCGACGACGAGGCGAGGTTGGCGCGCCAGATCTACTGCTACCGGATCCGCAAGTACATCGGCGCCTACACCGCCGTCCTGGGCGAGGTCCACGCGATCGCGTTCACCGCGGGGATCGGGGAGAACGACGCAGCGGTGCGCGCCGAGGCGTTGGCGGGCCTGGAGAACCTGGGTATCGAGGTCCACCCGGGCCGGAACAATGCCGACGGCGGCGGGACCCGGAAGATCTCCACCGACAAGAGCCGGGTGCAGGTACTGGTGGTGCCCACCAACGAGGAGTTGGAGATCGCTCAGCAGTCGTTGGCGGTGGTGCGCGAGAGTTGAACCAGCGGCGCACCGGTGCGCCGCTGGTTCCCGCATGGACGCGGTGCGCCGATGGTCGCGGATCGACGCCGGTGCACCGATCGTTCGTGCCACGCCCCGACGACGCGCTCCACCGCTCAACGCGGGGGCCGCTTGCTGCACCCGGGACGTTCCCCCTCTACGATGGATCCGAGCCCAAGGAGGTGGCCATCAAGTGTCCGATGAGAAGACACGCATTGTGCTGCGCGAGGTAGTTGACTCCGACCTGCCGGTGTTCTTCGAGCATCTGCGCGATCCGCAAGCGGCGGCGCTCGCTGCGATCGATCCCAACGACCAGCACGCTTTCCAGAAGCGATGGGCGAACCTGCGCCGGGACGAGCAAGCCGCGCCGCGCACGATCGTCAACGCCGACACCGATGAGGTACTGGGCTACATCATCGGATTCCATGACGGCAGTGACTTCCGGGTGGAGTACTGGGTGGACCGCGCCCATTGGGGCAAGGGCGTGGCCACCGGGGCGCTGGCAGCCTTCCTCGATGAGGTTCCGGATCGACCGATCTATGCCCGGACCCCACGCCACAACGAGCCGGCGGGGATAGTGCTCAAACGCAACGGCTTCAACCTGGTAGGAGAGAACTCCGGCTACTCCGACGAATCCCGGCAAGTGATGGACGAACTGATCTTCCGATTGGGCTGAGGCGAGTTCACCGACGGGCCGAGGCGAGTTCACGGTTGAACTGCCGGGTTCGCGCTGACACAGTCCCGTTAGGCCCTTCTACTTCGCCCCAGGAGGCACCCCATGGCCAGGATCGGTGTGCAGGCGATGATGCTGCGCGACCATGCCGAAGAGCACGGCGTGGGCGAGTCGCTTCGCCGGGTGTCGGAATTGGGTTACCGAGCGGTGGAGGTCTCCCAGATCCCGATGACGGCGGAGAACGTCGCGGCGATGGATCATGCGCAACAAGAGCTGGGTATCGAGATCGCCGCGCTGTCGGCCTCCTATCTCCCGCAGGGCCGGTCGGATAGCCTGAGTGAGGATCTGGAGAAGGTCGCCGCGGACTGCGAACGACTTGGCGTCAGATACGTGCGCATCGGCATGGCGCCACTGCAGTATCTGACATCGGCCCAGGCCGTCGCCGACTTTTGCGCCGGTGTGGACCAGATCGCCGAGGAGTTGGCCCACCGCGGGGTACGCCTGTACTACCACAACCACCACATCGAGTACGCCAGGATCGAGGGCCGCACGCTGCTGGACCTCATCTACGAGTCGGCCCCGAACCTGGGCCTGGAGGTGGATGTGCACTGGGTGCAGCGCGGGGGTGGCGATCCGGTGCGGGCGTTGCACCGGTACGGCGACCGCACCGAGTTGGTGCACCTGAAGGATTACCGCGTTGGTCTCATCCCACCGGATGTGATCGAGGCCCGCGCGGCCGGAGATACCGCGGCATGGGGGCGGGCGTGGAAGGATCTGGTGCAGTTCGCCGAGGTCGGTGAGGGAACCCTGGATTTCCCGGGCATCATCGACACCGCGCTACAGATCGGTGTGCAGTACATGTTCGTGGAGCAGGACGAGTTCTACGGCCGGGACGTGTTCGAGTGCCTGCGCATCTCCCGGGACAACCTGATCGAGATGGGTTACGGGCACCTGTTCTGACGGGGTCGCCATGGACCGCTCCAGCGATTTCGCCGCCACCACGGTGTATCTGAACACCGCCTCTATGGGCCTGCCTCCCCGCATCACCCAGGAGGCGCTCACCGGCGCATTGCAGGATTGGGCCGCCGGCCGTGCCGAACCGCAGGACTACGACGACGACGTCACTGCCGCTCGAGCGATGTTCGCCGAGTTCGTGCACGTGCCGGCCGAGCAGGTGGCGATCGGACACCAGGTGGCTCCCCTGATCGGGCTCATCGCAGCAGCGCTGCCCGACGGCGCCGAGGTGCTGGTGGCCGACGGTGAGTTCACGAGCGTGTCCTTCCCGTTCGCTGCGCATCAGGACCGGGGCGTGCGGGTGCGGCAAGTTCCGCTAGCGGAACTGGCCTCACGTGTTGACGCACACACCGCGGTGGTGGCGGTGGCCGCGGTGCAGTCAGCCACCGGCCAGATCGCAGACCTGGACCGCCTGGAGGCGGCGTGCGCGAGGCACGGCGCAGAGTTGGTGGTGGACCTGACCCAGGCCACCGGATGGCTGGACGTGCACGCCGGGCGGTTCGCCGCCACGGTATGTGGGGCCTATAAGTGGTTGCTCAGCCCGCGCGGCAGCGCGTTCATGACCGTGCGGCCCGAGTTGGCCGCACGGCTCCGCCCCCTGGCGGCGAATTGGTTCGCCGGTGAGGACGTGTGGGAGAGCATCTACGGGCTGCCGCTGCGGCTCACTACAACCGCGCGCCGGTTCGACGTCTCGCCCGCTTGGCACAGTTGGGTGGGCACGCGGGCGTCCCTGGAGTATCTGCGGCGGATCGGGACGGCGGCGCTGCAGGACCACGCTCTGGAGTTGGCGCGCATCTTCGAGGAGGGCGCGGGCCTACCTGCAGGTGGTTCGGCGATCGTGTCTGTGCACGCCGATGGGACCGTGCCAGACGTGCTGGCAGGCCTTGGTGTGGTCGCGGCGCCACGGGCCGGGCGGCTGCGATTGTCCTTCCACGTGCACAACACCGCCGAGCAGGCCCACCGGGTGGGCCGGGCTCTGCGCGGGCGGATCCATCGTTGACCGCTGCGGTCGGCGCTCAGTATCAGCCGTCCGCTCGGTGAGACGGCAGCAGAATCACCAGTCCCGGGCCGCGTCATCTGGCTACGCCTCAGCAACGCCCGTCGTCACGCATCTCCGGGCCGCCGGTTACCGCAGCAGATCCAGCCGGTCACGGGTGGGTCATCGTGGTGACGTCCAGGGCGGCGTCGAGTTGCTCGGCGGTGAGGTCACCGCGGTCCACATAGCCCAGGTCCAGCGCCGCCTGCCGCACGGTGATGCCCTCGGTCACGGCGTGCTTGGCGATCTTGGCAGCCGCTTCGTACCCGATGATGCGGTTCAGCGGGGTGACGATCGAAGGGGAGGATTCGGCCAGTTCCCGGGCGCGTTCCACGTTCGCGGTGATGCCGTCCACACATTTGACGGCCAGGTGCTCACTGGAGCGGGCCAGAATGGTGGTCGATTCCAGAATGTTGCGGGCCATCACCGGCAGCATCACGTTCAACTCAAAGGATCCAGTGGTGCCGGCGAAGGCGATCGCGGCGTCGTTGCCGATCACCTGGGCGCACGCCATGGCTACCGCTTCGGGGATTACCGGGTTGACCTTCCCGGGCATGATCGAGGACCCGGGCTGTAGATCCGGGATAGCGATCTCCGCCAGCCCGGTGTTGGGTCCCGAGCCCATCCACCGCAGGTCGTTGCAGATCTTCACCAGGGAGACCGCCACGGTGCGCATCTGCCCCGAGGCCTCCACCAGGGAGTCCTGGGCGCTTTGAGCCTCGAAGTGGTTCGGTGCCTCGGTGAACGGGAGTCCGGTGTGCTCGGCGATCAGTTCGGTCACCCGGGCCCCGAAGCCGACCGGCGTGTTAATGCCGGTGCCCACTGCGGTGCCTCCCACCGGCAACTCGGCCAGCCGGGGCAGGGCGGAGCGGACCCGGTCGATGCCGTTGCGGATCTGCTGGGCGTACCCGCCAAACTCCTGACCGAGGGTGACCGGGGTGGCGTCCATGAGGTGGGTGCGCCCGGCTTTGACCACATCGGCGAACTCGGCGGCCTTGGCCTCCAACGAGGTGGCCAGCGTCTGCAGAGCGGGCAGCAGTTCCTCGATGACCGCCTGGGTGGCGGCGATGTGGATGGAGGCGGGGAACACGTCGTTGGAGGACTGGGAGGCGTTGACGTGGTCGTTCGGGTGCACGTCCGCCCCGTCCCGGGAGGCGAGGGTCGCGATCACCTCGTTGGTGTTCATGTTCGAGGAGGTTCCCGAACCGGTTTGGAAGACATCCACCGGGAAGTCATGGTCGAACTCCCCGGCGATCACCCGCTCCGCGGCGGCGACGATAGCCCGGGCACGCTCGTCGTCGAGCACTCCGAACTCGGCGTTCGCCAGCGCGGCGGCGCGTTTGACCTGCGCCAGTGCGGCGATGTGGTGCTGGGAGATCCGGATGCCGGAGATGGCGAAGTTCTCCACCGCTCGTTGGGTCTGGGCGCGGTAGGTGGCGTCCTTGGGCACCCGCACCTCGCCCATGGTGTCGTGTTCGATCCGGTACTCGGTTTCCTGGTTCACTTCTCCACCTTCACGCTCGGGCCACGTCGTCGTTAGCCTATCGCCCGCCGGCGCTTGGCTATCCGTCCCCGGCGCTCGGCTATCGACCGCTTGCCCGAGCCCGATGGATCCGCGGCCACAGCAACAGCATCTCCACCGCCGGGGCGTTCGAGGCCCCCAGGTGCCAAGGCCGCGGGGTCGACCCGGGCGGGTACCACCGGATGCGGCGACCGTCCTGGTCGATCACTGCGCCGTGCTCGGTGCGGTACTCCAATACTCGGCTGAACGACGGCGGGAAGTTCGGCACATGCGCGAACTGTGCGTAGTCGTGCTGGGTCTGCAGGTGCACCCGCCGGGCATCAGCGATCACCACGGCATCGTCTGCGGGCCACCACCGCCCGGGCCGTTCAACGGTGAGGATGTCCCCGCCGTCGTTGAAACTCAATCGCAGGTCCTGCCCCAGGACGCTGATGGCGTCCACGGTGAACCACTCGTCGAACGATTTACCGCCCGGCCAGCGGCCGAACATCCGCGGTGAGCAGGCCGCGGGATCCGGCCCGGGCCGCAGGAGCGTCTCGAGCGCGTCTACCAGACCTGGGTCGACGGCGGCACCGGTCACGTAGCACTCCTGCGGCCTGCATGGACAACGCCAAGGTCTGCGCTCGGCCCCATCCGTTCGAGCGACCTGCCCCGGCGCGATCGTGGTTCACCGGGCGCCACCGCCAACCTCGCGCTCACCGCGGGTGGTACGGGGAGACCACCACTTCCACGCGTTGGAACTCCTTCACGTCGGAGTATCCGGTGGTCGCCATCGCCCTGCGCAACGCACCGAAAAGGTTGACCGTGCCGTCGGCTTTGGTCCCGGGGCCGTTGAGGATTTCTGCCATGGTGCCCACCTGGCCCACCTGCACCCGTTCCCCGCGGGGCAGTTGCGGGTGGTGCGCCTCCGGGCCCCAGTGCCATCCCTTACCCGGTGCCTCATCGGCACGGGCCAGTGCCGCGCCGAGCATCACCGCATCGGCCCCGCACGCGATCGCCTTGACCAGGTCACCGCTGCGGCCCACGCCGCCATCAGCGATCACGTGCACGTACCGCCCCCCGGACTCATCGAGATAGTCCCGCCGGGCGGCGGCCACATCAGCGACCGCCGAAGCCATCGGGGCGTGGATGCCCAAGGTCTTTCGGGTGGTGTGGGCCGCTCCCCCGCCGAAGCCCACGAGCACCCCGGCCGCGCCGGTGCGCATCAGGTGCAGCGCAGCGGTGTAAGTGGAGGCCCCGCCGACGATCACCGGCACGTCCAACTCGTAGATGAACCGTTTGAGGTTCAACGGCTCTGCCTGCCCCGATACGTGTTCGGCGCTGACGGTGGTCCCGCGAATCACGAACAAGTCCACTCCGGCCTCGACCACGGTGCGCCAATGCTCCTGTGTCCGTTGCGGGGACAGCGAACCGGAAACGGTCACCCCCGCATCGCGGATCTGTTGCAGCCGGTGGGTGATCAGTTCGGGGATGACCGGCGCGGAGTAGATCTCCTGCATCCGCGTGGTGGCGCCATCGGCAGGCAGTTCGGCGATCTCATCGAACAACGGTTGTGGGTCTTCGTACCTGGTCCACAGACCCTCCAGGTCAAGGACGCCGATCCCGCCCAACTGCCCCAGTTGGATCGCGGTAGCCGGGCTCATCACCGAGTCCATCGGCGCCGCGAGCAGCGGGAGGTCGACGTAGTAGGCATCGATCTGCCACCCGACCGACACCTCCTCGGGGTCCCGGGTGCGCCGGGAGGGCACCACGGCGACGTCGTCGAAGGAGTAAGCGCGCCGGCCCCGCTTACCGCGGCCGATCTCGATCTCGTGAGTCACGGTCGCCAGGCTACTCGTTCCGCCGATGGTTTTGCCGCACACCCGACGCCATGCTCATCGATCGACGAGGGCATCGCCCGGTCATCTGGCGTGCCGTGCCGTCACTCGTCTTCGAGAGTGTCGCGCAGGCTCTGCGACCACTCCTCGGGCGTGTCCATGTAGGAGAGGTGATGTCCGGGGAAGGCCACGGCACGGTGCCCGAGTTCGGCGGCCAGGACCGGTGCCGTGCGACCGTAGTAAGTGCCGCTGGCGAGCGTGAGTTGTCCTGCAGCCACCACGATGTCGACGCCGTTGGCTGCGATCCGGGCAGTGTCCGGACGGTAGTTCACCAGCGGCAGCATCTCGTGGCGGATGAAGAAGTCCTGGTTCGCCTCCGTGCGTTCGCCGAAACCTTCCGGGGTGTGGCCGAAGGCGCTGAATGGCACCGCCCTGAGCGACAGCGAGAACTGCATGTTCGCCGTCGCCGGATCGAGCACGAACGACGTGCGGTAGACGCTGGCGAACATACCCAGCCACTTCTCCCCGTCGGTCAGGACCTGCACCGACGGCGGCTCGTGCGCCACCACGGTCTGCACATGGCCGGGGTGTTCGGCAGCGAGCTCGAACGCGATGATCGCACCGGCGCTGTTGCCGAACACGTGCGCGGAGTCGTGACCCGCCGCCTGCATCACCGCCACCGCGTCCCGCGCCTGCTGGGCGACCTCGAAACTGCTGGGGAAGTTCCGAGTGCTGCGCGAGTTCCCGCGCCGGTCGTAGGAGATGACCCGGTAGTCCTCGGCGAGCACCTCGGCAGCATGCTCGTAGAACCCAGCGTCCCCGAGGCCCCCGGGGATCATCAGCAGCGGCGGCCCATCTCCCCGGACCTCGAAGTACAACTCGTCACCTTCGGTTGCAACCGTGCCCGTCCTCACCGAATGCGCGGGCGCCGGCGGCTCCGGCCCCGCGTCCGGGGCGGTCGCCACCCCCACCCCCGCCCAGGCGATGACGAACGCCACCACCGTGCCAAAACTGGTGGCGATCCGGGCGATCCTGGTCCGACGCGGCACCTGCCGCTGTCCCGGCGCCCGGGCTGCGGGCCCGCGGCGAGCATGTCGGAAAACGGTCGCAGCGGTCCACAGCGCCAGGAGCACCACTGGTACCGCGACGTCGATCGCCCGCAATACCGGATACGGCGCGAACAGGAAGTACAGGTTGACCAGAGCCGCCAACGCGGCGGCCTGGACCGGCACGACCAACGACGCCTGCGCAGCGCCGACCGGCAACTCCTCGGCCGCATCGGCCAGGCCCTCGCCAGTGACCGTCGGGGCACGGATCGCCCTCATCCGCGGCACCGCCACGACGCCGACGACGGCCGCAGGCAGGGCGGTCAGCATCAGGTACAGCCAGGCATGGCCAGGGGTGGCGACCCAACTCAGCCCGGCCAGGATCCCCAGGCCATACCCGCCGGCTGCAACCAGGGCTGCCCAGGTCAGCAGGAGCGCGCCGCGCACTCGTCGCCGCCGCTGCAATCCGGAGGTGGGGAGACGGCCGACCAAGATTCCTGCGGCGAGCCACAGAGCGAGCAGCCCGAGGGCCAACGGGATGTCGATGCCGTAGAGCATGGTGCGGCTCCTATCAGGTCCGAAAACGCGTTTCCTTATCACCGCTAAGGGCTTAGCGGTGATAAGGTAAGCACGTTCGGGTGGCGCGGGTCAACGCGAATAGGGTGACGGGATCGTGAATCGACAAACCATCGCCGCTGCCGCGCTCGACCTGCTGGACGAGGACGGTCTCGACGCGCTGAGCCTGCGCAAACTCGCAACCCGCCTGGGAGTGAAGTCGCCGGCGCTGTACTGGCACTTCACCAACAAACATGAACTGCTCGACGAGATGGCCCGGCTACTGGTGTCGGCGCAGCCCCCCAGCCCCTTGGCCGCCGAAGAAGGGTGGGATACGTGGATGCTCAGGTTCGCCCGGAATCGTCGCCAGGTCCTGCTCTCCCGGCGCGATGGCGCGCGGCTTGTCGTGGGTAGCCGTGGAACCGAGGAGACGATCACCGCACTCGATGCCGCACTTGCCGGCCTGCTCGAGCGGGGGTTCACCGCCGTGCAAGCGCTGCGCGGACTCACCACGATCAACGCCTTCGTCCTCGGTTTCGTGCAGGAGGAGCAAGCCGATACCCAACGACATGCAGAGACCGGTGAGAGACGGCCAGAGGACACGCTCGTGGAGCAACGCGACCAACTCCTTCGCCACACGCCCGCGTTGGCCGAAGCGATCGCGTCCGGCGGCGACCCTGGCGGGACAGCAGCATTCGAGGACGGCCTGCGAGTGATCGTCTCCGGTATCGCAGCGGTCGTCGGCCTGCCGGTCAGTGGCACCGCGCCTTCTGGGACATAGCCGACCCCCCTCCGGATCGCGGAGCGACTGCCGTGACCACTCCGCCTGCACCCGGTGCACTGCAGTTCTACGTCGCAGATACGGAGACCACGACGGCCTGGTTGGCGTTGCTAGCGGGCGGATCGGGAACCTGCCGGACTACCGGCGCGGCAGGGCGGCGATGTCGGTGGTTCGTGCCATGGTCTTGGCACGCCGATCCACCACCCACCAGTGAGGTTGACATGACTGCCCTGATCGACGGACCGCTCCTGGGGTTTGACACCGAGACCACCGGAGTGAACCCGTTCCGGGACCGGATCGTGACCGCCGCGCTCGTCGGGCGCGGACCGACCGGAACCTTCGAGCGCACCTGGCTGATCGACCCGGGAGTCGAGATACCCGAGCAGGCGGCAGCGATCCACGGGATAAGCACCGAGCACGCCCGCGAGCACGGCATGGATCCGGCCACCGCGCTCGGGCAGATCTCGGCGGAACTGACGGCCGCATTCACCCATCACGTGCCCGTGGTGGCGTTCAACGCGAGTTTCGATCTCACCATCATCGAGGCCGAATTGGAGCGGTACGGCTTACCGACGATCGGGGAACGGTTGGGCCGGCCCCTGTCCCCGGTGATCGACCCGCTGGTGCTGGACCGCGCCCTGGATCGCTACCGCCGCGGAAAGCGGAAACTGGTTGACCTGTGCGAGGTGTACGGGGTGGAGGGCACCGGGCGGCTGCACACCGCCGATGTGGACGTGGCAGCGACGCTGGACGTGTTGGCCGCACAAGCCCGTAAGCACCCCGAACTGGCCAGGGAGGACCTGACGCAGTTACACCTGTGGCAAGCCGGCCAACACCGGGCCTGGGCGCAAAACTTCAATTCCTGGCGAACAACGCAGGGCCTGGAGGGCCCCGGCGCGAGTGTGCACTGGCCCTTGAGCAGACCCGACGACGGCGAGCACGCCTTGGACAGCCGCGTCCCGGAACACATCACCACAGTGGCGTGAGCCCGCCCAAGGCGTGAGGCCGGCGCCGGGCACTGTGGCCAGAGTTCAGACGCCGCACTTCGGAACGGCCGCCCGGCCGCAAGGCACCGGCACCCGCTGATTTGCCCCGCGCCAGGGCGGCCGGACCCCGCGAATGGTGAGCAGCACCACTGCCGCTGGGCAGTTCTGCCCACTCCCTTGTCGGCGCCCACGTCGTACCCTGCAATAGGGCGGCCCAGCAGGATCTGCGTCGTTGCTGTGCCCTCCCACCGACATTACTGATACTTGAATCGAGGATTGATGTTGCGCACCGCACGAATCGCTACTGCCGTAGTAGGTGGCCTGGGCCTGGCCCTGACGATGGCCGCCTGCAGCGCCACCGTACCCACCGCCGACCGGGGGGACTGCGTGGACACATCCGAAATGGGCGGGCCTGACGGGGTCACCGAGATCCCCACCGTGGACTGCACTGAGGAGCACGACGGCCAGGTCATCCACGTCTACGAAATCGGTGGCGACGACTTCCCCGGAGAAGACGCGATCATCGCGCAGGCACACGAGGAGTGCGTGAGCGGTTTCGAGGAGTTCGTCGGTAGTGACTTCATGGAGTCCCAACTCGACGTGTTTCCGCTGTACCCCACGGCGGACACCTGGGAGCAAGCCGACGACCGTGAGGTGCTGTGCATCGCGATGATGATGGACGGCTCCTCCGCGAGCGAGAGCTGGGAGAACTCGGGGATCTGACCCCTGATCGCCGAGGCGTCAGCGCACGTTGTAGTTGGGCGCCTCGGCGATCATCTGCACGTCGTGCGGGTGGGACTCCTTCAACCCGGCCGGAGTGATCCGCACGAATGTGCCGCGCTCCTTCAACTCCCCCACAGTGCGGGCACCGACATAGAACATCGACTGCCGTAGACCGCCGATGAGTTGGTGCACCACCTGTCCGAGCGGCCCGCGATACGGGACCTGTCCCTCAATGCCTTCGGTGATGATGTCGTCATCGGAAACATCGCCCTGGAAGTACCGGTCCTTGGAGTACGAACGTCGGTCCCCGCGGGTCTGCATCGCGCCCAGGGAAGCCATTCCGCGATAGCGCTTGTACTGCTTACCGTTCACCAGCACCAGATCGCCGGGGGCCTCGTCGCTACCGGCGAACAGCCCGCCGACCATCACCGAGTCCGCCCCGGCGACCAGCGCCTTGGCGATGTCACCGGAGTGCTGCAGCCCGCCGTCGGCAATCAGCGGCACGCCCGCGGGCCGGGCCGCTAGGGATGCCTGGTGGATGGCTGACACCTGCGGCACCCCGACCCCGGCGACGACGCGCGTGGTGCAGATCGATCCCGGGCCCACCCCCACCTTGACCGCGTCGACACCCGCGTCGATCAACGCCTGGGCGCCGGCGCGGGTGGCGATGTTCCCGCCGATCACCTGCACGTTCTTCGTGGCCGGGTCCGACTTCAGGCGCTGCACCATGTCCAGCATCAGCCGGGCGTGCCCATTGGCGGTATCCACCACCAGCACGTCCACGCCGGCCTCGGCCAAAGCTGTGGCACGCTCCCACGCATCGCCGTAGAATCCCACCGCCGCGCCCACGCGCAACCGACCCTCGGCGTCTTTCGTGGCCTGTGGGTATTGCTGGGATTTCACGAAGTCCTTGACCGTGATCAGTCCGCGCAGCACGTTCTGGTCATCGACGAGGGGCAACTTCTCCACCTTGTGCTTACCCAGCAGGGTCGCCGCCTCGGCGCGAGTGATGCCCACCTTCCCGGTGATCAGGGGCATCGGCGTCATCGCCTCGCTCACCTTGGTGGTTTCGAACCGGTCCCCGGGTACGAACCGCAGATCGCGGTTGGTGATGATGCCCAGCAACACGCCGTCCGCATCGACAACCGGCAGCCCGGAGATCCGGAACCGGGCGCACAGGGCGTCCATTTCCGCCAGCGTCGCATCCGGCCCGATGGTCAGCGGGTTGGTGACCATGCCCGATTCGGACCGTTTCACCAGATCCACCTGGGTGGCCTGGTCCTCGATGGGCAGGTTGCGGTGCAGCACCCCCAGCCCGCCTTGCCGGGCGATGCCAATCGCCATCCGCGCCTCGGTCACCGTGTCCATCGCTGCGGAGATCAACGGAATCGCCAGCGGAATCTCATGTGTGAGGACCGTGGAGGTGTCGGCCTCACTGGGCACGACGTCGGTCTCACCGGGCAGCAGCAATACGTCGTCGTAGGTGAGTCCGACGAAGGCGAACGGGTCCGGGGCGGTGGCGGCAGGCTGTGGATCGGTCACGCTGACGATTCTACGTCTCTACCGTCGCCCAGCGACGTGAGGACGCTCATGATCTCGTGCAGGGCGCCGGTGAGCGTACGGGCGCGGTGCAATCCCGGCCGCGGCTCGATCCTGTCGGTCAACGCCACCAGGAACACCTCATCGCCGCGGGCACACAACGCTTCGACCAGGTGTGCGGCGGTCTCGGATTCCCCCAGGATCACCGTCAGCGTGCCGGGCCGGCGCGCCACCAGGTCTAGCAGCGCTTGGCCGCGGTTGGTCTCCAACCGCCGATGGGCCACCCGGGCGTCCGCACCACGGGTGAGGAACTCGGCCGCCAAGACGTGAGCGTCAGTATGTTGGGACTCCTCGTACTGCACCAGCACCCGTCCGCGAGAAGGAGGCGCGGAGGAGTCCACCTCCGCGAGGGTGGCGAGCATCTGGGTGTGCAGGAGCAATTCGGGGTCCCGCCCCGGTCGGTCCGCCTGCGGACGTTGAGCGACCATCTCCACGGCGGGCCGCACTGTCATCAACCATCCTTCGAGCAGGCCATGTTCCCGGACCGCTCGGCGGGTCAGCCGGGCCAGTCGTTGAACATCCCCGTCCACGGCCGCCGCAGCGATCGTCAACGGGTCGGCCACCATGGGTGTGGCATCGGCGGTGGTGGATGGTTGCGGCCGTTCGTCGCTATTGGCGGCCGCCGCGTTGGTGTCCGCCGCGGAGGATCGTTCATTCGCCGACTCCACCGCCGACGGCGCCCGATGGTCCTGTTCCCCCGGCTGCCCCCGGTTGGCACTGTGCGCGGTGGAGCGCATGGCGATGCGGGCCGCGTCAGCCGGAGCCACGCCCTCCAACGTCAGTCGGCGCATTGTTTCGAGCCGCGCCAAGTCCTCAGCGCCATAACGCCGGTGCTTACCGGCAACGTGCCCGGACGGGCCCAACCCATAGCGGCGGGCCCAAGTGCGCAGTGTGGGAGCGGCCACCCCGAGGCGGGCGGCCACGCCCGCCACAGTCAGCCGGATGTCGTCGTCAAGATCTCCTTGGCCGGAGGCGCCGGATTCGGCGTCCGCAGAAGGCCCGCCGGCGTCGGGTGGCGTCGACGCCCCCGGCGCATCACCGCCTGGTAGGTCGCTGACCGCTGCGGCATCACCGGCGCTCGGTTCATCGCGCAAGTCCCGCTGATCGCGGGGGTTCGGCTGGTCGTATTGGTTAGGAGGATCGTGCGCATCAGACGGCGTGTGTGATGGCGGCGCCATGCGCCCTCCTCCCAGCAGTACCCCAGCACGATGCATCGTTACGGGATCAGCCTAGTCCACCGAAACGGTTCTGAACAAAAGCAGCGACACGCAGCAGGACGGTGAATCGTTCCTGAACAACACATGTGGCCCGACTGAGCAAGGCGTCGAACGATTCTGAGTAATTTTCGGATCACCCTTGAATAACCTCTGGCGCGGTTGTAGCGTGAAGTTTCGTTCAGCGATCCACCACCGAGGGAAGGACCACCGATGGCCGAACTTTCCAGGCTCCCGGGCCCCGTCATCGAACGCTGGGAATGGCAGTAC